>JAPKMU010000368.1 GCA_026645745.1 Anaerolineae bacterium
TTCCTGAGCCAATTCAGCATGGGATGACCCTCGGTGAACATGCACAGCTTATCAACAATGAATGGCTGAAAACACCCGCGCGTTTGACCGTGATTCCGTGCTTCGGTTTGAAGCGCGCGATGACGTGGAATCAGCTTGGGCTGCCTTGGATACCGACTTCACCCAATATGGCGCAGTTTAGTACGGTTGCTCAGTATCCGGGCGCGTGCTTGGTCGAAGGTACAAATTTGAGCGAGGGACGCGGAACAGTACTCCCGTTTGAGATCGTCGGCGCGCCGTTTGTTGATGGGGCAGAATTGGCGGATCGGTTGAACGCAATGGACTGGATCGGCATTCGTTTTCGCCCACATGCGTTTACTCCGGCTACCGGAAAATGGCAGGGCGTTCATTGTGATGGCGTTCAAGTGCATGTGGTTGAGCCTTCCGTGTTTTTCCCTGTGCGCGTATGGCTCGGCATATTGATCGCGCTCTACCGCCGTTACTCGGAGTCTTGGGAATGGCTGCCTTCGTTTGATCGGCTTGCTGGCGCTGCCGCTGTGCGTGAACAGATCATTGCCGGTAATGGACACCATGATATCGTTGAATCATGGGACGAATCCCGCGAAGCATTTGCGCGGCTGCGCGCACCGTACTTGATCTATGAATAAGGATGCGTGGTGAACGTCATTGAAGCACTGCCCGCTGCGATTGCGGACGAACTCGACCAAATCATCCAAAGGGGACTGGGAACCGTTTTCCCAGCGGCGCAGATAGCCGTGCATTTCAATGGTGAATGGCGGCTAAATCAGTCATGGGGTTGGATCGATCCTGAGACGCGGACACATCCCTGCACCGTCACCACCCATTTCGATCTCGCGTCGGTGACGAAGCTGTTTACCACAACGGCGTTTTTGCGTTGGCTCTCCGTACACGGTCTTAAACTCGATGATCCGCTCGATATGCTGATTCCTGAGTTCAGCGCCAGCGGAGCGCGTCCGATTGGCGGAGGTGTTGATCCGCACACGAAAGCGCCGCTGCCAATACTCGAAGGAATGCAGGGTAAAACAGTTGATCCGTCACAGGTGACGTTTCGCCATCTCCTTACCCATACGAGCGGATTACCGGCATGGATGCCTGTTTATCAAGCGGCGGGTGAACCCCCGCTGCCGCCTACCGAACATGATCCGATCCCGCGAGAAGAACGCTGGCGGCGGGCATTCGAATATTTGGTCAACACCCCATTTGTGAACCAACCCGGCGTGGAAGTCCGCTACAGTGATATCGGATTGATGCTCCTTGGCGAAGCTGTGCGCCGAATGGCATATAGCGGTGACTTGGCGAATGAAGTGATTGTATCTGCTGGTATGGGGCGGGATTTCGGCTTTCTCACCGAAGTCATCAGCGAAGAAAAGCGCTGGACAATTGTGCCGACGGAAACAGATGCCACTTGGCGAAAACGCCGCGTCTGGGGAGAAGTGCACGATGAGAATGCGTGCGGCGTCGGCAAGGTCGCAGGGCACGCTGGCATTTTCGCGCCTGCTTACAAAGTTGCACTCTTGGGGCTTCGCTGGCTCAAGCAGAACGAAAGTGAGATCGGCGATCTGATGGGCGAAGCGATCCGCGAACAGGCGCGTACTGGGGATGAGCGGCGCGGGTTAGGTTGGATGCTTAAATCGCCAGTCAATTCATCTGCGGGTGATCGTTTTTCACCGGATAGTTTTGGGCACACCGGATTCACCGGAACCTCGCTTTGGATCGATCCCGACAAACAACTGGTTGTCGCGCTGCTAACAAACCGCGTTTATTATGGACGTGAGCGCGTTGGCATCCATGATGTGCGCCGCGCTGTTCATGATTGTTTGGCGAAACTGGCGGATTCATGATCATCATTGGTTTGATGTCTGGAACATCAGCGGACGCGATTGATGCGGCGTTGTGTGAAATCACAGGCGAACCCCCAGCGCTCAATGCGCGCCTGATTCACAAGGCGACAAAGCCATATCCCGTTAAACTGCGCGAACGCATCCAACATGCTTCGACTCGTGAGGCGCGTGTCGATCTGATTACCGTGCTGACGATGGAGTTGGGCGAAGCATTCGCGGACGCGGCACTGCTGCTCATGCGTGAGGCACGGGTACGTCCTGCTGCCGTCGATCTGATCGCTTCGCATGGTCAAACCGTGTGGCACGCCGTTGAATCGGATGGGCGGGTACGCGGCACGCTTCAGATCGGGGAAGCGGCGGTGATCGCCGAAATGACGGGTATCACGACGATCAACAATTTTTCTGCGCGTGATGTCGCGGCGCACGGACAGGGTGCGCCGCTCACCGCCTATGCGGATTGGCTGCTGCTCCGTCATCCGACGCGCTGGCGCGCTGTACAAAACATTGGCAGTATTGCCAGCATCACATTTCTGCCGCCGCATTCTGACGATACCAGTGCACCGATCGCTTTTGATACGGGTCCCGGATGTGTGTTGATCGATGGTGTAGTGAGTGCGCTCACCAGCGGTGTGAAGCATTTTGACCGTGATGGCGCTATGGCATCCGTAGGGCAGGTCGATCATGCGCTGCTGGCATACCTGTTGGATGATCCGTATTTTGATCGGAATCCGCCCAAAACCACCGGACGAGAGCTTTACAGCGAAGCGCTTGCGGCGGATATTGTCAAGATGGGGCAGTCACGCGGTCTGAAACCGGAAGATATCGCAGCGACAGTGACCGCGTTCACTGCACGCAGCATCGCTTACGCATATTCGCGGTTTGCGCCCGCATCGATTGAAGAAGCGGTGATCGGCGGCGGTGGAACGCGCAACCGGACGTTGATGGAGATGCTGGGTAAGGCAATCGATCCGGTGCATATGATTCGGCATGAAGACATCGGGATAGATGGGGGTGCAAAAGACGCGCTTGTACTGGCGCTAATGGCGCATGAAACATGGTATCATCGCCCCGCAAACCTCCCCGCGCTTACCGGAGCGGCGCGCCGCGTCGTCCTCGGGCAGATCACGCCGGGACGGAATTATCCTGAGTTGATCCGACGGACTTGGCTGTGACTACGACGACCTATGTAATGGGCATTGACGGCGGCGGTACCCATGTGCGTGTGGTAATCTGTACGCCTGAACTCAAAGTTGTTGCGGAAAGCGACGGTAGAAGTGTCAACCCTAACGCCGTTGGAAAAGATACCGCCGCGCGCGAGCTTCGCCGTGTGATCCGCGAGGCACTCTTGAAGGCGGGAATTCTTCCCGCTGCTGTTGCATCAGTGGGGGCAGGGATCGCAGGAACACACGCGCTGCAAGGTTGGTTGGAAGAAACACTCACGCCTATCTTTCCGAAGGCGCGCATCTTAACCACCTTAGACCTTGAAATCGCGCTTGTGGGTGCGTTTGGCGAACGTAACGGTGTAATTATCGTGAGCGGTACGGGCAGCGCTGCTTATGGCGTCAATGCGGTTGGTGAAACGGCATTAGTTGGCGGGTGGGGATACTTGCTCGGCGACGAGGGCAGCGGCTATTGGATCGGCACTCAGCTTCTTCGTGATTACGCGCGCATGCTCGACGGCAATTCAAAACCACGCACTTGGCATATGGAACTCGCCTCGCAAATTGGTGGCAGCACCCGCGAGTATGTGGTTGAATGGCGGTACTCCCGCGCTCAGGTGAGCGATGTTGCGGCGTTGGCGACGATTGCGATGGAAAACGAACAGGAGTCGATCTGTGCGGCGATTCTTGACAGTGCTGCTGCACATCTGGGAAAAGCTACGCTTTCCGTCGTTGAGCAGCTACGCCTTCCCGCAGACCGGATTGCGTTCGCGGGCGGGTTGATCAGCACAGCGACCCCGCTTTCCGAGCGACTGCGCGCATTTTTGAAACTTCCGACATTCCCCGCCGCGCGGTATCCTGCCGCGATTGGCGCAGTTTTGCTGGCGCGGGAATACGTTTAGGGGCACGATGAAAACAACGGAATCACAGAACCCGCGCAGCAGCGGCATTGACACGCGCTCCGCGCTCGAAATCGCTCAGATCATGAATGACGAGGATGCGCAGATTGCCGCCGCTGTGCGCCAAGTGCTCCCACAGATTGCCGCCGCGATTGAGGGCGCGTCCGCGCGGATGCGTTTGGGGGGGCGGCTTCTGTATGCGGGCGCGGGAACAAGCGGACGCATGGCGGTGATCGACGCTGTAGAACTTGTGCCAACCTTCAGCATTCCCCCGGAGTTAGCGGTGGCACTGATGGCGGGCGGAGAATCCGCTTTTGTGCGTTCGGTTGAGGGCGCGGAAGATCATGCCGACCTCGGTGCATCGGATGCTACACGGGTCGGGATCAACGAAAAAGATGTTCTGATCGGCGTGGCGGCGAGCGGTCGCACGCCGTATGTGATCGGTGCATTGGAAAAGGGAAATGCGGTTGGTGCGTTGACGATTGCGGTGTGCTGCAACGTTCCCGCTCCTATCCTCGATATTGCGCAAATCCCTATCGGCGTCGTTGTTGGGGCAGAAGTGATCGCCGGATCAACCCGCTTGAAGTCAGGGACGGCGCAAAAGATGATCCTTAATATGATCAGCACGGGCACGATGATTCGGCTAGGCAAAGTCTATGACAACTTGATGGTCGATGTTCGCGCCAGCAATGAAAAACTGGTTGATCGTGCGGTGAGGATTGCAGCACAGATCGCAGAGATACCCCAAGACGAGGCACGCCGTCTGTTAGAGCAGTGCGATTTTGAAGTCAAAACGGCGATTGTGATGGCAAAGCGGAGCGTCGAAGCGCCAACAGCGCGGACGCTCCTGCAAGAAGCGGATGGGTTTTTGAGGCGCGTAATCGACTGATATACGCGCCTACGATCACAAGAACGTCAGATGATCCGTTGTTGCCTTACTGAGATCGCTGTAGATGCCGCGCAGTTCCGGGTCAGGAACTGCGATGGCGAGTTGATACATTGCCTCGTGTGACATCGCGGTGAGTTCTTCACGTGAAGGACGTTTGCCTTCAACACGGAAACGAAATGCGCGTCCAAACGTTACGGTGATTTTGGGTCGGCGCAGATGTTTCCAATCATCGAGCCATCCCATCGCACCGCTGACGGCTGTCGGAATGATGATCGCGTCGGATTTCGTCGCTACATAAGCTAATCCGTCTTTGGCTTCGGTCAGTCCGTTTTTTTGACGTGTTCCTTCCGGCGCAATCAAGATCAACTGACCGCTGTGGATCAACTCAATCGAGTTGGTGAGCGCTTTTCGGTCGATTTCACCGCGATTGACGGTGAAACCCCCATACCACCGGACGAAGAATGCCACAATCGGATTGTGCATATTCTCGATCTTGGACATGGGGACGACAAAGCGGTGTGTCACTGCGCCCAGCGTCACGATCGGATCGAGCAGCGAGATATGGTTCATCATCAGAATCGCGCCGCCGTCGCTTGGGATGTTCTCCATCCCAACAACGGTTACACGGCAAAGCAGTTTCATAATGATCAGGCGGACTGCGGCGCGAAGTGTCGCGCGACGCCAAGCATAACGCGGTTGTGCCGCGATAAATTCTTCAACCGACATTTCTTCGCGGCGCGAAGTGGGTGTAGCAGTACTCATCGATCATCATCCTCGCGGCGCGGCGCGGAATCGGGCGACTCAGAACGGGAACGGCGCGGGC
>JAPKMU010000369.1 GCA_026645745.1 Anaerolineae bacterium
ATATACACTTGCGAACGAGCCATTTGGCTCGCTTCTGTGATGCTTTCCGCTCTGCACCGCGACCTACCCTCTTTCTGGCGCACCGCAGGGCAAACCCGGGGAAAGGAGACAAGAGATTCCCGATGAAACGAGCATACGAAGTCGCGTTTATTGTCCGTTTGGACACCGCTGATGAAGCACAGATCAACACTACTGTTGATCAGGTGCGCGGTTGGGTCGAAGCGAACGAACTTGAACGCAACCTGAATTTGTCACCCTTTATCTTGCGGTATCTGATCGTCCGCAAAGACGAGTAATATCCGCCGTTGGTATTGTCACCTGTTCAACTGCCATCAGAAACGCGCTGCATTATGGGTCGTGGACTTAACAAGGTCATCATTATTGGGAATGTGGGGCGCGAACCTGAAATGCGCTACACCCCCAGCGGACGTCCAGTGACGAGTTTTAGCGTCGCCACTACCCGCACATGGGTCTCTGCCGAAGGCGAACGCCGCGAAGAGACGGAATGGTTCAATGTGGTTGCTTGGGGCAACCTCGCGGAAATCTGCAAAGCGCACTTGACGAAGAATCAACAAGTCTACGTCGAAGGGCGGTTGCAAACACGGGGTTGGGAAGACGAAACTGGGAAGAAGCATTTCCGCACCGAACTCGTTGCGAACGAAATGATCTTACTGGGTGATCGTCGCCCTCAAGGTGCAGATTTTGATTTTGTCGATGATGGACAGGAACTAGGCGACGATTACGCATTCTAACGCCGATATGTCACCTATTTAACACGACTGGAGAGTATATACCGTGAGCGATATGCCACCGCGTGAACCCCGCAGCCGCGCGGACAATGAGAGTAACGATGATGGTGGAGAGCGCGAAAACCGCCGTTCTGACCGTGATCGTGGAGATCGTTCCTTCCGTGGACGCGGGCGCGCGCAAGCGTACTGCCCCGATGGGCGCTGCTACGATTACAAGGACGTCGAAAAGCTGAAGCGCTTCATCACCGAGACGGGCAAAATCAAGCCGCGCCGCCAAACCGGGAACTGCGCGCGCTGCCAACGTGAATTGGCGCGCGAGATCAAACGCGCACGCCATCTGGCGCTGCTTCCCTACATCCTGCTTTCTGACTAAATCGGAAACCTGATGAGCAAACGCAACCAAACCACAGGCGTCCCGAAAGCAGGTGACCTGAAACCCGCGCCCAAGTCGGATGCCAACGAAAGCAAGTCTTTGCGCGGTCGCTTGCAGCCGCGTTTACTCAACGAGTATAAAACCCGCCACGAACGGGAAGCCGTTATTCAGCGCTACGTGTTGATCGCGGTCGTTGCTGTGGCGGCGATTGCGATTGTCATCCTCGGCATCAGCTTCGTGGTTGACCAAATCATCACGCCTTCGCAATCCGTCGCCGTCGTGAATGGCGAAACGATCACGGTTGCCGAGTTTGAAAGCCGAGTCCGGCTCGAACGCGCGATCATGAACGAATCGCTCAACACACAGGCAGCCATGATGTTTGCGATGGGCGCGACAGCCGATCAGGTCAGCCAGCAGATCGGGCAGAGCGCAGAGTGGAATGAACTTCAGGTGTCCGACCAACTGGGGAATCGTGTTCTCAATGACATGATCGCCGAGACTCTGCTGCGCCAAGAAGCGGCGCGGTTGGGGATCAGCGCAACGGCGGACGACATTCAAACAGCGATTCAAGACTATTTCGGCTACGATCCCGCAGCCGCCGCTAGCGAACCGACGGCGACTCCTGTGCCCTCGTTGACGCCAACGCCGTTTGTGTCCCCGACTCCTACGATAACGCCAACGCCTTCGCCAACGTCGGAATTTACGCCGACCGCGACGCTGACGCCACAGCCTTCTTCGACGCCGGCGGCAACTCTTAGCGCGACCGAACAGGCTGCCCGTTACAATGAGGTGCGCAGCGACGCATTTGGCACAATCATGCGTGCGGCAGGCATCGGTGAATCGGAACTGAACGCTTATTTCGAAGTGCTGGCGCTGCGCGACAAGCTGGCGGATCATCTTGGGGTGTCAACAGAGACCACAACCTATGTAGATGCGCGTCATATCCTTGTTGCGACCGAACAGGAAGCGCTCGATGTGATTGCAGCACTCAACGCAGGCGACTCATTTGCTGAACTCGCGCGCGCCGTATCGACCGATACGGGTTCCGGCGAACAAGGCGGTGAACTCGGATGGGCGGCTGCGAGCAATTACGTCACCGAATTCGCGGATGCCGTTCGCACAGGCGAAATCGGCGCGATCCTCGGTCCGGTTCAGACGCAGTTTGGTTACCATGTGATTCAGGTGCGTGCGCGCGAAGAACGCCCCGCGACCGAATCGCAGATTCAAGGATCGCGTGATCTCGCAGTGGATACGTATCTCGAAACGCTGCGCGATGAGCAGGACGCGAATATCCAACTGTTCGATACGTGGATCGACAATGTGCCGGACGAGCCGATCTTCGCACTGACAGGCTGATAACCGCTTTCTGCGGCATGAGTCATTAAGAGGGTTTCCGATGAGGAAACCCTTTTTGCTTGTTGTATACTGACAGCAGGTTGAGGAGGGTATCGCTTGATTCAGTCTAAACCTATCCACCACCGCATTCGCAACGCTTCCACTGCTCCCATTGTCGCTAGCCGTATCCATGACTATAATCTGCCGTATGAGCAGCAAATTCTCGCGCCTTGAAGCGCAGCTTGAACGCCTGATTGAAGGCGCGTTTACCCAATTATTCGGCAAGACCATTCGCCCACAGGACATCGCCTTGAGATTGTCGCGGGCGATGGAAGATCACTTGCAGCCCGCTGAAGGCAGCGATCCGCGTCCGTTTGCGCCGGATTATTACCGTATCCGCTTAAATGCTCAGGTACACGCGAGTCTACTCTCACGCCAGCCCGCGCTGGCAGATATCTTGAGTCAGCATCTGGTGTCGCTGGTCAACTTTGCAAACTACCGTCTTAAAAACGTGCCGCAGGTGGATTTGATCGGCGACTCACTTTGCACCCCTACCGAATTGGATGTGACGGTCTTGCACAGCGATCCCGGTCAAAGTCTGACATCAGCGATGGACAAGCCTGAAGCGCCGCCGCCCTCACCATCCCATACCCCGCGCAACGCGCAGTTGGTGATCAATGGTACGCGCATCGTCCCGCTCGAATCGCCGCTGATCAACATAGGGCGCGGGCACGATAATACGATTGTGCTGGATGATTTACATGTGTCCCGGCATCATATCCAACTGCGAATGCGCTTTGGACATTACACCGTCTTTGACACCAACAGCCGGGGCGGAACACGAGTCAATGACGTGCTGATCCGAGAACACCGCTTGCAACCGGGGGATGTCATCCGTATCGGCAAGACGCAGATTGTTTACGTTGAAGACACGCCCCACGATGGGCAAACCGGCGTCACAGCGGCGCTCGGAGACTAAGTGAGGCGGCGGGTTGACGAACGAAACGACGCTTTTTTTCTTACGGCTCGCGGGAAGTGCCGCGCTCCTGCTTTTCTTGGGGGTTCTTTTTTTCACCCTGTGGCAGGATGTACGCGGGGCATCAGCACAAATCGAAGCGGCGCGGAGAAGCTACGGACGGCTCGTCTTGCTCGAGCACACGGATTCGGAATCCACAACGAGCACAAAGATGTACCCGCTCATGCCGCTGACTAGCATTGGGCGTTCCCCTACCAACTCGATCCGTATCGACGATACCTTTGCCAGCGCTGAACATGCGATCATTGCGCTCAGAAACGGCACATGGTGGCTGGAAGATCGACAAAGCCGCAACGGAACCAGTCTCAACGAGCTGCCCGTCACCGAACCGCTGATCATCACGGATGGCGATATCGTCGGCATCGGCAGCCGTCAATTTCGCATTGAACTCGAACCCTGAGGAGATTATGGAAACAACACGGATTGCAGTCATCGGTGGATCAGGTTTGTACGCGATGCCGGAACTCACTGATGTCACTCACCAGACGGTTGAAACACCGTTCGGACAGCCTAGCGCCGAAATTGTTGTAGGCACGCTGCGCGGAAAGCGCGTCGCGTTTCTACCCCGTCATGGAATTGGACATATCTACACGCCATCGACTGTCCCGTACCGCGCCAACATTACCGCGCTTAAAATGATGGGGGTGCGCTTCATCATCGCGGTGAATGCGTGCGGCTCACTCCGCGAAGATTACGCCCCCGGTGACATTGTGATTCCCGATCAACTGGTTGACTTCACCAAAGCGGATCGCGGTCGCACATTTTTTGATACGGGCATCGTCGGGCATGTTTCCGCCGCTGATCCGTTTAGCCGCGAACTCAACGCGTTGGTTGCGGAAAGCGTGCGCCGCGTTGGCGGCACGGTTCATGAAGGCGGCACATATGTCACGATTGAAGGTCCGCGCTTCAGCACACGCGGCGAAAGTCACATTTTCCGACAGTGGGGATGCAGCATCATCGGCATGACGACTTCGCCGGAAGCGTTTCTCGCACATGAAGCAGAAATCGCCTACACCACGATGTCGCATGTCACCGATTATGATGTGTGGCATGTGAGCGAAGCGCCCGTCACGGTTGAAATGGTAATCGAGGTGATGCACCGCAACCTTGAAACCGCACAGAAAGCAATCGCTGACGCGGTTGAGCGGCTCGACGAAGCGCTTGATCTGCCCGCACATCATACGCTTGACAACGCGATCATGACCGACCGCACGCGCATCCCGCGTGAAACACTTTCCCGCTTGCGCCCGATTATCGGGCGGCTGTTCGCGGACTAAACGCGCATGTCTGCAAGGGCGATCTCGATTCGGCTTCCGAGCGATTCCCAAACCCATGCGCACGCTGTGGAGCGGCGGTTATTGGTTCTCGCAGGGCTGTTTCTAACCATCAACACGATCTCCCTCAGCATCTTACGCGGCTCATCGGACGACTGGATTCACCTGCTGGTTTGGATCGGGTGCGCGGTCACGGCGCATGTGCTTCTCAATTGGAGACTGCCGGGGCGAGACCCGATTCTTTTCCCGCTGGCAATGTTCGTCGCCGGATGGGGACTGCTCGTGATTTCGCGGCTTGTTCCCGCGTTTGCGGATCGTCAAACGGTTTGGCTGATCGTGGCGACACTGGCACTTCTGATCACCGGATGGCTGCGCGATCTGCTGCGCGTAATGCGCGCTTTTCGCTATACACTGTTGTTCGGCGGCTTAACCGTCCTCGTCTTGACGATTCTGCTCGGTGTAAATCCGGGCGACCCGACGGGTGTGCTCGGCGCACCCACACTGTGGATCGACCTCGGTTCTTTCTATATTCAACCCTCGGAAGCGCTCAAGATCATCCTCGTCGTCTTTCTCGCCAGTTATCTCGCGGAGCAGTATCCCGCGCTGCGCGCCGAAGAACTCGATGTGCCGCGCCGCCGCTTCAGTTTATCGCCGCGCATTTTCGGACCAATTTTGCTGATGTGGACGATCTCGGTTGTCATCCTGATATGGCAGCGTGACCTCGGCACAGCGATTCTGTTCTTTCTCGTATTCCTGACCCTGCTGTATGTCGCCAGCGGCTACACACCACTTTTGCTCAGCGGTGCGCTGCTTGTACTCGGCGCAGGTTTGATCGCCTACCAGCTATTCGATGTAGT
>JAPKMU010000036.1 GCA_026645745.1 Anaerolineae bacterium
GATCACAGAACTTGAGTTTCGCTTGCATCCTGTCGATATGGTGCTGGGTGGACCGCTTTTTCTTCCAGCAACCCGCGACACGGTGCGCGGTGTGATTGAACTGACGCAAAATGCGCCGGAAGACCTCACCACGATTTCCGCCGTGATGCGTGTCTTTCCTAATCCAATGATGCCGCCCGCCGTTCATAATCAACTGGCGCTGATGGTGATTCCGGTATGGGCGGGTGATTTAGAAGCGGGGCAGCAAGTCCTTGCGCCGTTCCGAGCACTTGCGACCCCATTTGCCGATTTCATCCATCCCACACCGTTTATCGGCATGTATGAAGGAGAACACCCGCCCCGGATGACAAACTATGTGCGCTCGATGTTGATGGAATCGGTTGATGATGCAGCCATCGACTCCATGTTGGCGCACTTTGATGTAGATCGGCTTCCCAAATCAGAGGCGATGAAAGTGGTGCAGATTCGCGTGTTGGGTGGGGCGATGGCGCGTGTACCTTCCGATGCGACTGCGTTTTCGCACCGCAGCGCTAATCTGCTGTTCGCGTTTGCGACGGCGGGTTTTGATCCGGCGGATATTTCTGCACATCGCCAATGGGTCGATTCGCAGGTGCGCGTAATGCTGCCGCACGCAACCGGCACATACTTGAATTTCTTGGACGACGAGGGCGATGCCCGGCTGCGTCAGGCATATTCCACAGCATCGTATCAGCGTCTGGCGAATGTGAAACGGCGCTACGATCCGAATAACCTGTTCCACCACAACCCGAATATTGCGCCTGCTCAGGCGTAAACATTTAGCGGGAAGGTGCGCATCACCTTCCCGCTTTTCTTGAACCGCAAACGGTTTACAATCATCCAGCGCTTATCCGTTTGCTGAAACGACTGTACAATGACACCGCTCACCACCCAACTGCTCTTGACCGCTTCACGCCTTGCATCGCTCACGACGCCAATCGCTTCACGAATTTTCCGCGAAAAACTAGAGATTGATGACAGCCAATCGCTGTGGACGAGCGAAACGTTGGATTATCAACCGATGCCGATGCTTCGTGAGAACACCAGCGCCGATCTGGTAATCATCGGTGGAGGATTCACGGGCGTATCGACCGCTTATCATTTCAGCCAGCGCTACCCGGAGAAGCGCGTCGTGCTGCTTGAGGCGCGCACGCTGGCGAACGGTGCAAGCGGTCGCAACGGTGGCTTGATGCTCAATTGGTTGGCGATGAGCGGTGACTACGGCGATGAACTGACCGCGCGAATCTACAAGATGACGGCGGAAGGGATTCAGACGATCCGCGACATCATCACACGGCATAATCTCGCTGTGAATCAGCGTTTTGACGGCACGATCACGATGTACACTGATGCCGAGCGCGCTGAATCCGCGCATGCCGAAGTCGAGTACCGACGTTCGCTCGGAATTCCGGAAGAATACTTTGACTCATCGGAACTTAAGCGGCGCTTAAATGTGCAGCATGGTTACGGCGCGGTCTATGATCCGAACACGGGGCAGATCAACGGTGCGCAGTTAGTACGTGGGCTGCGCCCTGTGCTGCTCGAGCGCGGAGTCGAGATTTTCGAAGGCACACCTGTAATCAAGATCGAAGAAGGATCGACGATCACAGTGAAAACACCGCTGGCAGAGGTCAAAACTAAAGCAATTGTGCTGGCGACGAATGGTTATACGAGCAAACTCGGGTATTTCCGTGATGCGCTGTTTCCACTCCATTCGCACGTTTTCGCAACCGCACCCCTCACACCGGAACAGCGTGAGCAGTTCGGTTGGAATCGCTTGGCAGGTTTCAGCGATGATCTGGATCGCATCTCCTACGCCAGCTTGACACCCGATCACCGGATGGTGTTTGGCGGCGGCAGCAATCAGTCCTACGCTTATTTGTTCAACAATCGCACCGCGTATCCGGGATCACCGGGGAGCGCACCGCGCGCATTCGTGAAAATGCAGGAGACGCTGGCGAATTATCTACCGAACAGCCGTGCTGTGCCGATCACGCACCGCTGGACGGGTACGTTGGGGATCACACTGGATCGCCATGCACTGATGGGTGTGCGCGGTGAACATCAAAACGTGTATTACGCGATCGGCTACTGCGGGCACGGGGTCACGCTTGGTAATGTCGCCGGACAAATCTTGACCGATATTTACGCTCGCGATGATGAACGCTGGCGCGGCATGCCGTTTTACCGCACGCAGTATCACGCACTGCCGCCTGAGCCGTTCCGCTGGATTGGCTATCAAGCTTTCACGCGGCTGACAGGGAGTTCTCCGCGTGTTTAGCGTGCTGCCCGATCCCTAAGGAAGTTCGGCTAACTGATCATAAACTGGCACAAGTGCTTGATACGCTGCCTCGAAGATTGGAAAAATACGGCGATAGGCGGCAACTTGTGCCGGATCAGGCTCGATGACTTCAGCGACCGGATTCATCTGATGAATCATCGCGTATGAGGGATACAATCTAACACCTACGCCGCCCGCCAGCGCCGCGCCCATCGAAGTCGCTTCTTCCAAGTAGGTTAAGCGGTGGATCGGCAGCCCGTAGATATTCGCCATCACCTGATTCCAGAAGCGCCCACGCGCACCGCCGCCGATCACGCGCATCGCGTCGATTTGAGCGCCTTGTGACGTGAACGCTTCCAATATGATTCGCAGATTCATCGTGATGCCTTCGAGTACGGCGCGGATCATATCGGCGCGGGTGTGCCGGTTGGTTAGCCCGACGAATGCGCCGCGCGCACGGGTATTCCAGCGCGGGCTGCGTTCCCCTAAGAGATAGGGGAGATAGATCAGCTTGTTCGCGCCGAGCGGCGATGATGCAGCTTGCGCGTTCATCAGTTCATACGGGCTGATATGCTGCGCTTCCGCCGCTTGAACCTCAGGGAGCGCCAATTGATCACGCACCCATTGGTAACTTGTGCCCGCCGCTTGCATCGTACCGCATGGCGAAAACATGTTCGGAACGAGATGCCCGAAGGTGAACGTTTTCAGCGATGGATCGAAAATGGGCTGGCGTGTTGCCGCACCGATCCACGACGACGAGCCGATATAGTTGTACGCAATCCCTTCCTCAACGCAGCCAGCGCCAGCAGCAGCGCTTGAACCATCACCCGCACCGATTACAACAGGTGTTCCAGCAGGAAGACCGATTTCTTCGGCGGCGCTTGGCAAAACTTCACCGATGACGGATGAAGACGGCGCGATTTCAGGCAGCTTGGATGGATCGATCCCGGCGGCGGCGAGGATCGCTTGTGACCATTCGCCCTTTTCGAGATCGTAGAGATTCATTCCTGAAGCATCCGATGGATCGGTGACGAATTTTCCCGTCAGCCGTGCCACCACGGCATCTTTGGCATGAACGAATTTGTGTGTATTGGCATAGATATCCGGTTGATGATCACGCAGCCAGAGGATTTTGCAGAGGGTATACGACACGCTTAGGCGATGTCCAGTAATTCGATACACGTCGGCGCGGTCGATTCGTTCGCTCAGCCAGTGCTCTTGATCAACAGCGCGCTGATCTGCCCAAATGATCGCACTGCGGAGCGGTCGCGCATGTTGATCGAGGGGGACGCACCCCTGCATTTGTCCGCTGAAGCTAACACAGGCAATTTCATGCCCGTTCACACCCGTTTGACTGATCAGTTCACGGGTAGAGGTACAGATCGCGCGCCACCAATCATCGGGAGATTGTTCTGCCCATCCGGTGTGTGCGTAATCGGTAGGGTAGGCGAAAAATGTACTTCCGACGAGCGTTCCTTTGGCGTCAAACATTGTGGCTTTGTTGCCGGTCGTACCGAGATCGTGGGCGATAACGTAATGTTTCATGATCACTTTCGATTCAAAAAATTCTGGCATAACTCGAATTGAGGATACCCTAAAATGGGCTAAACCATCCCCTTGATCTTCTATGCGACAGCACTATAATCCATGTTGACTAGTCAAGATTGACTACTTGATGCCGATTGGACATGGAATGCATCGAGAACTGCTGCTCTTGGGCGTGCTGCGGATGGGACACCTGCACGGATACGGGATCAATGAATTCATCCAGCGGGATATGGCGTTTTGCACGGATTTGAAGAAGCCGACCGCGTATCACCTGCTGCAAAAAATGGCGGAAGCCGGATGGATTCAGGAAAACGAAGTGCAAGATGGTAACCGACCCCCACGCCGTGTGTATCAAATCACACCCGAGGGTGAGGCAGCATTTCAACGGCTGCTGCGCGAAAACCTCGCCAATCACTTCAATGCCTATTTTGATGGCGATATTGGGCTGGCATTTGTCGATGTTCTTCCCGCCGACGAGGCGCTGAGCCTACTGCGTGAGCGTCAAGATGGCTTGAAAGCAGAGCTGACGATGTTAGAAAATGTTCGCGGACATACGAGTGGGGGCTTGCAGTTCATCCTTGAACACCAGAAACGTTATCTCGCCTTCGAAATCAACTGGCTAGATGAAGTCATGAAACGTCTATTACAACCGAGAGAGGAATAAACAACACATGGAAACGTTGATGTCCCTTGCCCGCGTTTTGCATTCATGGACACGCTGGGCGTTCTTGATCGTTGCGGCGATCGCGCTGGTGATGTTCGTACTAGGTCTGCTCCAGCGTCAGCCTTGGAGCAAACGCGCGCACACGATTCTGAATGCGTATGGTTCGCTGTTGGGGCTTCAGTGGTTGTTCGGGGTGATTTTGCTGATCACGTATGGAAGTATCGCCGGTTTCAATCAGCGCCATTTCTGGGAGCACTTGGCAATTCAGACAGTCGCCATGATCGTCGCGAATGTGCATCACGCTTGGCGGCGGCGCGAACTGGCAGATAGCGTCCGGTGGCGCAACGGCTTGATCGTGATTGTCGTATCGCTTGCGCTGGCGATTGTTGGGATTGTTTTGCTGCCCGTTGCGATTCAGTGGCGTTTCTACCTCCCATAATCTGCACTCCTCACAAAGGTGTCTTCGATGACCGCTGAGCAAGAGAAGCTCGACTTCAAACGTATTCTGCCGATTTTTGTGATCGTGCTGGTTGACCTGCTGGGATTGACGATTATCATCCCGCTGCTTCCGCTGTATGCCGCTTCCTTTGGGGCTGATCCGTTCACGATTGGTTTGATTGGCGCGGCATATCCCACCATGCAGCTTATCGGCGGACCGCTGCTCGGTTCGTTGTCTGATCGCTTTGGGCGTAAGCCTGTGCTGATCATGAGTCAGATTGGCACATTTTCTGGTTTCGTGCTGCTGGCGCTGGCGAATGCGCTGCCGTTGGTCTTACTGTCACGTTTGATTGACGGCTTGAGCGGAGCAAATATCGTTGCGGCACAGGCAGCGATCACCGATGTGACAACGCCCAAAACGCGCACACAGGGTCTTGGCTTGATCGGCGCGGCATTTGGGCTGGGTTTCACGCTCGGTCCAGCATTAGCTGGAATTTCGCTTGCCTTGAGTGGGAACAATTACCATGTACCGGCAATCTTGGCAGCGGGGTTTTCGTTCGGTTCGATTCTGCTGACGATGTTCTGGTTCAAAGAGACGAACACGGTCGAACTGCGTCAGCAGCGTGCCGCAACTGAGAACGCCGGAGAAAATGCGCTCAAGCGGTTTACGCGCGCGATGCGCAACCCGTTAATCGCAGCGCTGCTGGTGATGGTCTTCTTGTATCACTTGGTATTCGGCGGATTTGAGAATCTCGTTTCCCTGTTCAACTTGAACCGGTTGGGCTTGAATGCTTCGGGGAATACGGCGCTTTTCGTGTTCATTGGTTTGGTCGTCGTGTATGTGCAAGGATATGCCATCGGCAAATGGAGCCGCCGCTTTGGAGAGCGTAAGCTTGTCTTGGCGGGTTTTCTTCTGTTGGGCATCGGGCTGATCCTCGCCTCGCTGACGCCGCATCAACCTGTTACATGGTATTCACGCGATGCGATGATCAATGAGCTGACGCGCGACTCATCGCAAATGACCAATTTGGCGGTCGAACTCCCCGATGACGCGAATACAGGGCTGCTCGGCTTCGCTTGGCTGTTCATTTCCTTGATTCCGGTTTCGGTAGGCGGCGGCATTCTATCGCCGAGCCTGAACAGCTTGATCACCCGGCGCGTGAATCCGACAGAAGTGGGGGCAATCCTCGGCGTTAGCGCTTCGATGACGAGCCTCGCTAATGCTATCACGCCGCTGGTGGGGGGTGGGTTGTTTCAGGTGTTGGGGAGTACTGCACCATTCCTGATTGGCGGCATATTCATGCTGATTTTGTTCACCGGCGCGATGCGCTTTGTTCCGGCGTCATCGGATGAACATGTACCGCTGCCAGTATCACCTTAGATCGAAACGGATGCTTTGAACATTTCCTCTTCTAAGCAGGGCAACTTGGGAGAGGTAATGTGAAGCCAATTGCGCATCCCCTGTCAAATGACACTATCGTTTTCAGCCAAACCTCCTTATCCTCATGTTAAACGATGGTACATGGTAATAGTTTGGCTGACGTGGGAATTGATGATGACACAGCTCCTCCTTGTTGAAGATCATGTACTCGTTCGGCAAAGCATCCGCGCTTTTTTGGAGGGCGAAGGCTTTGACGTGATCGGTGAGGCAGGTACAGGCGGCGAAGCGGTTTCGTTAGCTGCCGATCTCCATCCTGAATTGGTGATTATGGATGTTCACCTGCCGGAAATGAGTGGAATCGAAGCAACACGGCGGATTCGGCAGCATGATCCGAGTATCCATGTGATCGCGCTGACGGCTTACAATGAAAAAATCTATCAGCGTGCACTTACTGAAGCTGGAGCAGATGCGTTCGTCTTAAAAACTGCCGAGTTTTCGGAACTGCTGACTGTGATTAACCGTGTGCTGGCGATGCGTAAACCCCCGCGCTATTTTAGCGATGCGCCAGATCGCGCGGGGGCAACGAATCCTTTAACCGAGCGAGAACTTGAAGTTGTTGAATGTGCGGCACGGGGCTGGACAAACAAGCAGATCGGGACAAATCTCGGTATTTCTGATCGCACCGTGCAGGTTCATTTACAGGCGATCTACACCAAATTGAATGTCACGAGCCGCTCTGAAGCGGTTCGGCGGGCATTGGTGCTGGGCTTGATTACGCAGTCAGATGGAGGTTTGTAAGGATGATGGGCGACATGATGGGGGAGATGATCACACAAGTGACCCCTGCGATGCACTTTGATGGTATTCTGCACTGGTGTATGTGGATCGGCATCGCGGGTTTTGTGATTGGTGCGCTGTGGATTCTCGTCCGCGTTTTGATTCCGCTGCGTTTGCTCGCCCTTCAAGCTGCCAGTATAGCAAATGGTCATCTGCCGACATTTGATACGCCGATCAAGGGAATCCAAGAAATGGAAGACCTTCGGCGGTCACTTCAATACATGGTTGGTGAGATTCGTGCCGCGCAAGCTCGTGAGCTTTCGTACCGAAGTGCCTTGACCGAAAGTATTGAAAACGAGCGGAAGCGCGTCGCACGTGAAATACATGATGATACGATTCAATCATTGGTGGTTGTCGCGCATGGTATCGAGCGCGCGTCGCAAGCAGGCAAGACGAATGAATCCAGTATTACGACCTATTTAGAAACAGCGCGTCAGCATTTGATCCAGACAATTGACAATTTGCGCTCACTGATTGCGGATCTTCGTCCAACAATCCTTGATGAATTAGGGCTGGCGGTAGCCATCGAAGCCTTATGCGATACGCACCCTTCGCTTGAGTTTGCGGTTGCGGGTGAGGTGTATGAACTGGATCACGATCAAGAACTGGCGATTTACCGTGCCGCGCAAGAAGCAATCCACAATGCAGAACGACATGCTCACGCGGGAAAGATCACGGCGACGCTGACATACTCGGAGACGGGGGTCACGCTTGACGTGTGCGATGATGGGAACGGTTTCCGCATTCCGGGTCAACTTCAAGAGTTCGCCGCGCGCGGTCATTACGGACTGCTTGGCATCAAGGAACGCATGGTGCAGTTTGGCGGCACGCTGACGCTCAGAAGTGGTACGAAGGAAGGAACTCGCGTACGGGTGACGATACCGACTTTACAGCGAATGGCGGTCGCTGTTTAGGATGAGTGATTTCTACTGCGACGAGGTTTTGAGCGGGAAAACGCTTGTCAAAAAGGTGATAGAAACGCCAGATGTGCTGGCGTTTTTTCATACGCGCCCCGCATACCCGGTTCATATCGTGGTGATTCCAAAAAAGCACATCCCATCACTCTTGGACATTTCGCCGCAAGATGAGCCGATTCTTCATGAGCTTTTACGCGTAGTTCGTGCGGTTGCTGCACAAATTGTTGTTGAATATGGTGCATGTCGAATTATCACGAACTTGGGCGCATATCAGGAGTCGAAACACCTGCATTGGCATATAGTCTCCGGTGATCGACTCCCAATCGCGTAAGCGAATATAGAACAGCGGTTAGCTGATAGACTGCGCCGTATCCGCGAGGAAAGCAAACAGCGCCTCCACAATGGCATTGTGCTGACTGGTCAGCGAAATGACGGCAGGGAGATCGTTCCGCTGATTGCCGTAATCCCCGAATTGGGCATGATTCGCACCTTCGATGAGCACATATTCGGTATCTGTCGGGAGCAGTGCGCGGCTTTCCTCAATGCGTGAAAGCGGAATCAACCCGTCGGTATCTCCGTAAATCGAATAAACGGGTATCGTTACGCCGCTCAAATCACCAAAGGGGAAGGTTGCGAGGAGCGCCAAACCCGCGATATCGCTGTGTTCAAAAGCATAGCGACTCGCCATCGATCCCCCCATCGAATGACCAACAATTGCCCATGTTTCGATCTCGGGGTGCGCAGCGCGGAGCGCATCGGCGGCATTGATGTTGAACACCGCTAGGTTGAACGGCATGTACTGTGTGATGACGAAATAGCCGCTTTCCGCTAGTGGGCGCAAGATCGGCGCATAGGCGCGTGGATCAACCAGCGCACCGGGGTAGAACAAGATGCCGATTGGCTGCTGATCCGGGATGAGTGGGTCAAACGTAATCACACCATTTTCGATGGTTACGTTAACGGTCTCGCTGGATTCCAATGCGGCAAGAGCGATGCCTCCGGGTTGCGCCGGATTCGACACCCACAGCAGAACCGAAACTGCCGCAATGACGAGCGAGATCACGAGGAAAATGATTAGAAAGACGAGAAAATCGCGTGGATTCTTGATCCAGCGGCGAGATGGAGATGATGTAGCAGCAGTCATGGGTGAAAAGCTCCTCACAAACAAGGATTATTCATGCGAATTGATGAAGCGTATCGCAACGGGAATAGGATTGGGTGAGAGCTTAGTCAGTTTTCATTAGGTATTATCCTCGTGCGGTAGGTAGAGTTTGCGGGTATTTTGTGAGATACTTATCTTCAAAATGCCCGCAAACAGCCCCTAATGTGTGATCCATGATACCGATTAAACCTGAAATTATGAGTCCGGTTGGATACTTTCCTCAACTGCACGCCGCAATCGAAGCGGGGGCGGATGCGGTGTATTTTGGGCTTAAGCACTTCAGCGCCCGTGCGAAAGTCGGCTTCACACTGACGGAACTGCCGGACGTGATGCGGACGTTGCACCGTCGGGGTGTGAAAGGCTATGTCACGTTCAACACGTTGATCTTCGATCATGAACTGCGCGAGGCGGTGAAAACCGTTGAGCAGATCGCCACCGCCGGAGTAGATGCGATCATCGTACAGGATGTGGGGATGGCGCAGTTGGCGCATCAGATCGCGCCGTCTCTGAACGTACACGGCAGCACGCAGATGAGCATCACCAGCGCAGAAGGCGTAGCACTGGCACAACGTTTTGGCGTGAGTCGGGTGGTGTTGGCGCGCGAACTATCCTTAGACGAAATTCGACTGATTCGCCAGCAAACAGACTGCGAGCTTGAAATTTTTGTACATGGCGCGCTGTGTGTTTCGTATTCCGGGCAGTGTTTTTCCTCAGAAGCGTGGGGCGGACGAAGCGCCAACCGGGGGAAATGCGCTCAAGCGTGCCGACTACCGTATGATCTGTTGGTTGATGACCAACTTACCCCTTTGGGTGATGCACGCTATTTGCTCTCGCCGGGTGATTTATATGCCCTGAACCAAATCCCGGAGATTATCGAGATTGGTATTTCGACGCTGAAGATTGAAGGACGGTACAAAGATGAGCAGTATGTCGCGCTGACGACGGATGCTTACCGCCGTGCTGTTGATGCCGCGTGGGAAAACCGCGCGAATCCGATCATACCTGCTGATGCGATCACACTGGAGCAGGTGTATTCACGGGGGTTGGGCGCATATTTCCTTACAGGGACGAATCATCAAGCAGTAGTGAGCGGACGTTCTCCCCGTCATCGTGGCGTTCTGTGCGGAAAAGTCACCCGTGTAAGTCCAGACAGTGTTGTGATTGAGCCGACCGATATTCACGGCATCGCGCCGCTCAAACCGGGGGACGGGATCGTGTTTGATGCAGCGGATTGGCGCAGCCCAGAAGAGGAAGAAGAAGGCGGACGGCTGTACGAGGTCACGTCTATTGGCAAACGGCTCGAACTCCGATTCGGCAACCGTACTGTGAACTTTGATCGTATCCGCGCGGGCGATTGGGTATGGCGCACGCATGATGTCAACACCGACAAAGCGGCGAAACCGTTCACACAGGCGGGAGTGCCCCTGCACAAACAACCCGTTCGTGTGCATGTGACCGCCAAAGAGGGCGAACCGTTACAGTTAGCGTGGACGCTTGCGAAAATGCCGGAGGTCATGGTCTCGGTTGCCGCTGATGCAACTCTTGCACGTGCCAACAGCCGGAGCGTGACCGTCGAGTACTTGGCACAGCAGTTGGATCGACTAGGGAACACGCCATACCGATTGGAAGCGGTATCAGCAGAAATAGATGGAAATCCGTTTATCCCGGCGTCACTGCTGAATCGACTGCGACAAGAGGCAGTCGAACGACTGGCAGATATGCAATCACAACCGCGTCATGTCGTGACCAATGCGCCTATTCGCGTCCTTGATGAGGCGATTTCGCAGATTCAAACAAGCGAAGATGAGTCATCTGCTCAAGAGGCGCAGCTTCATATGCTAGTGCGCACACCAGAACAGCTTGACGCAGCGCTTGAAGTTAAGCCCAGCAGCATCACGCTAGACTATCTCGAATTGTATGGGCTGCGTCCAGCGGTAGAGCGGATCAAAGAGGCAGGAATTACGCCAAGGGTTGCCAGTCCTCGTGTACTAAAACCTCAAGAACAGCGGATCGTGAATTTCCTGCTTCGGTTGGACTGCGCGATTGTTGTGCGTTCGGGCGGCTTGCTGGAGGCACTGCACGGGAGGCATCAGCACCCGCTGATCGGCGACTTCAGCTTGAATGTGGCAAATCAGCTTTCTGCCGATACGTTTTTTGAGCTTGGGGTGGATCGTATTGCACCTACCCATGACCTAAACGCTGATCAGATTTGCACGTTAGCGCGCGAGGTTGGGGGACAGCGCTTTGAGGTCATTGCTTATCATCACCTGCCTGTTTTCCACACTGAACACTGTGTGTTCTGCCGGTTTCTTTCGTCGGGAACAAGTTATCTTGACTGTGGTCACCCGTGTGAAAAGCACAAGATCGCACTCCGCGATGGGCAGGGGCGCGCCCATCCGGTGATGGCGGATGTGGGATGCCGAAATACCGTATTTGGGGCGGAAGTCCAGTCTGCCAGCCGCCATCTAGATCAAATGATTGCCAGCCGAATCGTGCATTATCGTTTGGAATTTGTCCACGAGACGGGCGCTCAGGTGCGGAAAGTTGCATCTGCTTTCACCGCATACTTCGCCGGGCGTGTGAGTTCGCTTGAACTGGATCAGCGTTTGGCGCGTATTGTCCCGAATGGGATTACTGAGGGGTCGCTGTTCGTGCCCGACGACTATTTAAGTGTGCCGATCATGGGATGACCTGATTATGGGGCGCATAGTCACTTGCGCCCACCATAATCCGCTTCTAGACATCCCAGACCCCGCCGCCGCTAAGAATCCGCTTGAGCTGCGATGGAAACCGCTGCGCTTGCAGCGGTTTGCCGAGAAAACCGTCGAATCCTGCCAAACGTGCTTCATCAATTTCGCTGGTATGTACCGAGTAGGCGATGATCGGTACGCCTCTCAATTTTTCAAACCCGCGCAGTATGGTAAGGACTTGAAACCCGTTTCCCTGCGGAAATTCCAGATCAACGAAGATAACGTCGGTATGGTCGAGCTCGGAGACAATTTTCTCCACATGCCTGACCGATTGTACAGTTGCACACGAAATCTCGTGCTGCGCCAGCAGCATCTCGAGGACTTCAATGTTATTGATGTTGTCGTCAATGATAAGTGCGTGAAGCATGAGATAGTGTCCCCTTAGCTCGCGTGCCAGATGGTTTCGCCTTTGAGCACGGCGGCGATCTGATTCGGAAAGAGATGAATATCAAGGGGTTTATTGATGAACCCCTTGAACCCCTTTGCCTGTGTTTTAGGAATTTCGATAGATGCATCTGCCGCCGAGACGGCGACAACAGGAATACGGGCTAGGTTCGGACGGCGCTGGATAGATGCGAAAATCTCATAGCCGGATGTTTGATTAGGCAGCATCAGGTCAAGTAAGATGATGTGTGGTTGAAATCGGATCATCTTGTTGATAGAGATTTCCGGGTATCCCCAAGGATCGACTGCCACTTCTGCGCCCTGCGATTCGAGAATAGTGCGGGCGATGGTGCGGTTTAGTAGATCATCCTCAATGTAGAAAACGCGTATCCCCTCGAGAATCATGATTTGTCTTAGCCTCCGTTCTTCGAGCGGTTGTTCAGCACAAAGATGGCATTTGCGGCACTTTTGCGAACGTGATGATCCGGGTGATCTTGAAAGCCAGAAATCGCAGGAAGAGCGCTCGGATCGCAGAGATCGGCAAGGGTTTTGATCGTGATATGGATGATAGTTGAACTCTCCGAGGTGATTAGGAGATTGATCAGTGGCGTAACGGCACATTGATCACCTAATTTGCCCAACGTTTTCACAATCGCAATTTGCGTGAGCGGCGTGCATTCAGGCAGTGCTTTCAGAAGCTCATCAATGAAGCGGCAGCCGTACTGCCCAAGCGCTTCCGCCGCGACCTGACCCAACGTCGGATGTTTGGATGTCAGCAGGCGGATCATCGCGGGCACTGCGCGGAGTTCATGCCGTTCACTAAGGATAATACCGGCTTCCCATGACTGGCGTCCCCGTTCTTCCATCATCACGGCAATCAATACATCCACGATATCATCTGCACAGTCGATCAGTGCTTGACGCGCCTCGATCCGAACCTCGTAATCGGTGCTGTCGAGATCGTTGATCCACTTCAAGACTTGTTCATTCAAGGATTCGTATCCTGTTCTCATACTCAGGCAATGTGCCATATGTCTTCTCCCGCAATCACACGCTTCAGCAGGTCAGGAAAGGTCTGCACACTCAGGGGTTTGGCGATAGCGCCGTGAAACCCATTGACGCGCAGTTGTTCGACTTCTTCGTTCATCACGCTGGCGGTAAGCGCCACGACACGGCAGCCAGCAAAATTCGGATCAGCTTGGATCATCTTCAGCATAGCGAAACCGTTATAAGGCTGAACGTGAATATCCAGCAAAATCACATCCGGTCGCGGGATTAAACCTTTAAGTCGTTCGGCGAAGTCCGTGCTGTCCGAGAAAATCGTCAACGTGGTGATGCCCATGCCCATCTCCATGATGAACTTCATGATTTCACGGCTGAGCGGATCATCTTCAACGTAGAGATAAATGCATTCTTTCATCCGGTTAGCCCTCCCACTGATTGCAGCGAAACAGTGAGCGATTCCGGCTGAAGCGGAATGCGGAAGAAGAAAGTTGAGCCTTGCCCTACTTCACTTTCGACCCAAAGTTCCCCGTCGTGCGCTTCGACAAGGCGCTTGCTAATGGCGAGACCTAAGCCTGTGCCGCCTGTGTGCTTGATGCCCGTTTCGGTCTGTTGGAAGGGTTCAAAAATGCGCCCAAAGTCCTCCTGTTTGATACCCGGACCGGAGTCGCGCACCGAAACCAACAGGGACGAACCTTCGTTGATGACGCTCAGCGTGATTTCGCCTTCTTCCGTGAATTTGCAAGCGTTCGAGATCAAGTTGAGCAGAACTTGACGAAGGCGGCGCTTGTCGCCTGTAATCAGAGGGAGCGGTGCATCGATGTGGGTACGGAATTCGACGGGCTTTCCCTTCAAGAGGGTACGAGCAGTTGTTTGGACTGCCTCTAGTGTATCCGTGAGGTCAATTGAGGTTTCAACGAACATACGCAGCATGCCGGACTCGATCTTGGTAATGTCCAAGACGTCGTTGATGAGCGACAGCAAATGACGCCCGCTTTCCAGCGATTTGTCGAGCGCGTCTTTCTGTCGCTCATTGATGCTTCCCATCATGCCCATCGTCACAAATTCGGTGAAATTGAGAATGGCGTTTAGCGGCGTGCGCAGCTCATGACTCATACTGGCAAGAAATTGAGACTTCACCAAGTCCGCTTTTTTCGCGGCTTCCCATGCGCGTTCGAGTTCCTGATTTTTCGCTTCAAGATCGCGGGTACGTGCCTCGACGCGTGCTTCCAATTCGCTGTTGAGTGCGTGCAGTGCTTCTTCGGATTGGATCAACCGCACATTTGCTTCTTCGAGGCGCTGGCGGCGCAGCGATTCACGATACTGGATGTAATAGACAAATGTCGTGATCATCGCGCTGGAAAAGATGAGGTAGTAGAACAGCACCTTGATCGGCAGGTTGGGAACAAGGCTGTTCATGATGATCACTAGCACAAGCACACCGGCTGATACCCAGATCACCGCACGCCGAGCAAAGAACATGCCCGTCAACAGCATGGATACATTCGCAAAGGCGAGCGTGCTCTCACTTGCGTCTTCGAGGAACGGGATAATCACGGATGCTACAGCGAAGAAACCGATCATCACTGCGGCGGCTCTACTCGTGTGACGCCCTCGGCGGTTGATCATGTACAAAATGAACGCAAACCCGATGGCGATGATGGCACCGATCATATCGGGATTGGTGAGCGAAGCCCTATCGATGGTGAGCTGAAAAAGAACAACCGCCGGGCTTATCAGGATCGTAACAAGCAGGAAGTAGGACAGCAGGCGTGAACGCTGTCGCTCCTCTTCGTTGGTGACGCTTGAATGCGGCAGAGTCAGCTTATCCAGAAACGCGGTTATGCTCTGGTAAGCCTGCATAATGGGTGAAACATTTGGCTGCGATAGATTCATCTTCGGTATGGACTCACAATTCAATCATTTCGGTTTGGATCAGGCATGGCAGATGCCTGAATGTCGTCTGATGGTTGGGGGTCGCTGACTGGAATGGTAAAGAAGAATGCCGCGCCATCACCTGCATCACTTTCAACCCATAAATTGCCTTCATGCGCTGAGACTAACCAGCGAGAAATCGCTAATCCTAAGCCCGTTCCCCCTTGTAAACGGTGCTCGACGTTCAACGCTTGTGTGAATGGCTTGAAGATAACCTCCTGTTCGGATGGTGAAATTCCCGGTCCTGTATCGCTAACGCAAAACAGAACATACGGGTGTTGATGCTTGATACTTAAGGTAACGCTCCCGTGTTCGGTGAATTTGTAGGCATTTGAGAGTAGGTTAAGTAAAACCTGACGAACGCGGCGGTGGTCAGCGCTAACGGGCGGGAGTTGATCATCAATATCGGTAATGAATTGAATCGGTTTGTCACCGCGCATCGTCGGGATCATCGGCAGTACCGGTTTGACGATCTCATGAACATCGACGCGAGGCTCGATTAAGAGCTGCATCATGCCCGCATCGATGCGCGTCATGTCCAGCAGGTCGTTGATCAGTGACAGCAGTTGCTGACCACTGCTGAGCGAATTCTGAAGCGCGTCGCGCTGTTCTGGCGAGATCGGACCATACATTTCCAACGTGACGAACTCAACGAAATTAAGGATCGCGTTCAGCGGCGTGCGCAGCTCGTGGCTTATATTGCCGAGGAACCGCGTTTTCACTCGATCCGCGCGTTCCGCACGCTCACGAGCGACTTCGGCTTCTTCCTTTGCGGCAACTGCTTCGCGTGTTCGTTCCTCAACGCGGCGTTCTAGCGCGGTTTCGTTTTCGCGCAGACGCAGATTAGCAGTTTCAAGCGCGGCACGTTGATCCCGCTCTAAGCCTGCACGATGCGCGAAGAACACTAAGAAAATCAGCGTCGAAATCGTGAATACGATACCGATGCCGAGGTTGCCTAACGACAGCGTCATGGGATTTGTGTAACCAAGGATGATCTGAGCCGCTAGGCTCGCAATAAAAAGCACGATCATCGAACGAATGGGCAGCAGTGTGGCGGCGATTATCATCAACATGCCTGAAAACAAAAGCCATGCCGAGTCTTGTGTGAGGAGCGGCGCAAAGTGGATCAGAACGAAATTGAGACCGACAAACAGCATTGAACCCGCACGGAAGTAACCGCGACGATTCAGGCTGTAAATACCCAGCGTAAGCGCGTCAGCGAACCACACCGCGACAACCGTACCTGTGACTCTGCCTTCACGTGCCATCAAGAACAACGAAGCAAGCGCAGACACGAGGGTGATTGTGAGAGTCATTTGTGCTAGCAGCACAGAGCGGCGGCGGTCTTCAGGGCGGGTGAGTAAAGGATGAGCTTGGGTGAGCTGTGACCAAACATGTGTAAGCATCAGCAGGATACCCTGCTCACGCTTCCTTATGGATTCGCTTGTCGTTGTCTTCACAGCCACGCGTCTCCTCAATTGTTTCTGATTTGAGAATACAACAGCTCCACCGACGAAGCAGCCTGTCTCCCTGCACAGGATTTGTTTGAGCGAACAACCTATCTATTTAGACAGGTAGAAAATGTCGTGAATTTATGCTTTTCATGAATCTCAAGAAAGGTACTCATACGAGATTGTTTTTTGCGGCAAGGACGATTGCCTCGGAACGTGTCTCAACCCCCATTTTTTGCAGAATATTCACGATGTGGAATTTCACCGTCGATTGACTGATCACGAAACGGGCGGCAATTTCGCCGTTGTTCAGCCCTGCCGCCATTGCCTTCAGGATATCAAGCTCACGGGCGGTCAGTTTGAAGTCACGATGCTGCGGCTGCGAGGTGTTCAACAGCACCCGTGCGGCTTCTGATGAGAGGACGGTGTTCCCCTGATTGACGGTGCGAATGGTACTGACGAGATCACGCAGGAGTGATCCTTTTACGATATAGCCGACCGCACCTTTCGCAAGCATTGCGTGAACAGTGTCATCATCTTGAAAACTGGTTAGCGCAAGGATTTTGACCGTCGGGGTATTTTGGAGGATGCGCTCTGTCGCCTCTATGCCATCCATGCCCGGCATAATGATGTCCATCAAAATGACATCCGGTTGGCTTTGTGCGTTGAGCAGCAGAGCTTCTTCGCCGCTGCCACACTGGGCGACCAATTGAATATCCGGCGCAGTTGATAAGACTTTTGCGACTGCTTGATGGATGTGCGCATGATCATCCACCAACATGACACGGATTTGTGTGATAACGTCCATAAGGATATATACACAATCAATGGTGTGCTAACAGAATTCTTGTCTAACACTGTATCACATAAAATGCAGGATTCAGCAGTTAATCTCAATGGATCGTGCAAGCCAAACGGGAATGCGCTAGGATCATATCCGTAAATGACCCATGAATACGGACAGCTTCTCCCCTTTAAAAACCATGATGACTTCTCAATCCCGTGACGCGGTTTCAATTATTGGTGTTCCAACTAACAGCTCTGGTACGTTCGATGGTGTTGCACGTGCGCCTGAAGCGTATCGCCGCGCCGGACTTAAGGCACGGTTGGCGAACCATGCACATGTGTTTGATCTGGGTGACGTGAACTTTGCGCCGCCAACGCCTGACCGCGATCCAGTCAGCGGGTTGGTCGCTCCGCAAACATTTCTTGAAATGGTTGCGGCTGTTGATCGTGCTGTTGGGCAGACATTGATTCAGAAACGTTTTCCGCTTGTGATTGGCGGTGACTGCGGGCTGTTAATCGGATGCTTGAACGCGGTGCGCCGATGGGTTGGTAGTGGCTCGCCCGCGCTGTTGTTCATTGACGGACATGAGGACGCATATCCTCCGCATCGATCACCGACAGGGGAGTCGGCGGATATGGAATTGGGATTGATGTTAGGACGATCCACTGATGGACTTCCCGATGCTCTGGTGACAATGCTGCCGCTGATTACGTCGGATGATGTGGCGATGTTGGGGATACGTGATACTGAGGTGCTGAGACAAGAGGGTATCGCATCGCTGCGTGATCGAACGTCGATTTTGATGTTTGACGATCAGGCGATTATGCAAGGTAACGCGCTGTCGATCACCTGTGATGCACTGATGCAGATCAGCGCAGATAAGCGGCGATGGTGGCTGCATACCGACCTCGATGTACTTTCGACTGAAGCTTTTCCTGCGGTGGATTATCAGCAGACGGGCGGGTTGGATTGGGAAGCGTTAACGGCGATCACGACGTTGGCGCTGTCCTCAGAGAATGTAATCGGATGGGATATCACGATCTACAACCCGGACTTGGACTCCGACGGGGAAGGCATTCAGCGAGTCATCACCTATGTTGAAGCCGGGATTCAAGCTTATGTGAACGGTGGAAAATCATACGAGTAAGATGTGTGGGCAGACACTAGAAGTCACCCACACACGCTGTTCTCGTAAGGCTTATCCGCTTTGAGGGACAACAACCTTCTTCTCATATTGAGCGGCGGCGCGCGTGACGACAATGCTGAGCGCCACGGCTACAAGCGTCGTCCCAATTGTGTTGATGGGGGCAAGCAGCAGCATCGTGAGCAGTGCAATCACGGGATTACCGAGAGTGATCGCCGCGACTGCTGCCATTGCTGCCGTCATCGGCACCAGCACAGGCAGATTGGGAACGATAAAACTGATTGGAAGCGCAAGGATCGCGCTTGCGGTCATCAAAGGTAAAAATGTTCCGCCCTTCCATCCCGTGTTCAGCAAAAGGGGAACGATCAGCAGTTTGAGAAGCCCGGATAGCAGCAGAGTCGTCCACGCCATTTCCAGCCCATGCACTTGAAGATCATGCAAGCTGTGCTGACCGGAAAACAGCACGAGCGGAAACGCAGCGGCAGAAAAACCAAAAATCGCGCCACCAACTAAGCCGCGCCAGAACGGGACATGATCGTAGTCCGCCTTCCAGTGCTTCATCAAACGATGCATATTGAGAAACAAGTAACCCGCGGCGATCCCGACTGCGCTCGCAGGGACTGCCCAAAGGAGGTGATCCCATGCGAATGTATAGAGGCTGGCATCGAAGAAACCGCCTTCGCCCAATACACCCCCCATGATCGCCACGCGCACGAACGCGAATAAGCCAACAGCGACCCCCGAAAAGAGCAGTATCCGGTGCGTTTGTTTCGTCCACAGCGCTGATGCATTGTCTTTTGTTGAGCCGCTCAGGCGGCGCAGTTGATCGGCAGCAAGTGAGGCAAGTCCACCGCTTAAGCCAAACAGCGGTGCTTCGGGACCTAAACTCGCGCCAGCCGAGAGAGAGAGGAACGAGGTGATCATCCCGTTGGGGATGTGCGCGGTATCAAAGCGCTTGTGAGCGCGGTATTCGCGCAGTTCATCTTTCATCTCTTTAGGGTGATCACCAAGAAAGCGCTGCGCAATTCCGATGAGTGCGCCGCCCAGTGTGCAAATAAGCAGGATAAACCAACTGTTGGTATGCGTTAGTCCAAGCACAGTCGGAAGCGTTTCCCAAACAAAATCTATGCCTGCATACAGGACGACCCAAAACAATCCAGTCGCAGCACCGATCAACGCGGCAAATAGGAGGGCGGCAGCAAGCATGAGATAAAAACGCGGCTGTGCAAGAGGCATGGCGGCGGTGACCTTTCGGGACTTTGGAATGACGCACGTGATCAGTGCTACTCATCGAATGGGATTGGGAAAGCGCGCGGCAGACGGAAATAGAAGCGGCTGCCTACACCGACTTCGCTTTCGACGCCGATTTCGCCGTAATGAAGTTCCACTAACCGCTTGCAAATTGACAGCCCTAAGCCAGTACTTTTCTCGCTTCCAGTTGGGCGCGGGCTGAGTTTTTGGAAGGCGGTAAACAGCTTCTCTTGATCCTCCTCCGATATTCCCAATCCCTGATCGCGGACGCTGATCTCCAGCCATTCGCCGTTATCAAGTGTACATGCGCAAACAGTAACGGTTGTTCCACCATGCGAGAACTTAAAGGCATTGCTGATCAGGTTGTTTAACACCTGCTCGATGCGATTGGGGTCAAACATAAACGGCGGGAGATCAGGGGCAAGCTCAGTGACGAGCGTAATGCCTTTCTGTTCGCCAAGACGGTGATTGAGCTTGATGACCCGATCCACAAAACGGTAAACATCAACAATATCTGGCTGCAAGTTGATCTTACCGGACTGAATCGCCGTAATATCGAGGAGATCGTTGAGGAGATTCAACATTTCTTGTGCGGTGTTGCGAATATGGATGATGAAATCGCGCATTTCGTCATGCGATGTGCGCGGATCGAGCAGCAGATCGCCGTAGCCGCGAATGATGGTGATTGGTGTGCGCAGATCGTGTGCTGCCATGCCTAAAAGCGCGTCTTTGGTTTCATCCATACGCTTGAGCCGCTCATTTGCTTCGGCAAGTTCAGCGGTGCGTTCCTCGACTCGACGTTCTAGCAGCGCGTTCGCGGATTGAAGCTCGATCAGCAGTTCACGGTTTTGGACGATCAACTGGTAGCGTTGGAAGGCTTCGTTGACGATAGTTTCAAGTTCGATGGGATCCCAAGGTTTGGGGATATAGCGAAACACGTTGCCGTCATTAATGGCGGCGATCACAGCCTGAATGTCCGCATAGCCCGTAAGCAAGAGACGGATCGCATCGGGAAAGTCGTTTTTGACGCGATGGAAGAACTCGACGCCGTTCATTCCGGGCATACGTTGATCCGAAATGATGACCTGAATCGGAACTTCGGTCATGATGCGCAGCCCATCATCAGCGCTCTGTGCTGTATATACGTCGTGTTTACGGCGAAACTGCCGCGAGAGCGCCTTGAGAATTTCTTCTTCGTCATCAATAACCAGCAGTTGACCGCGACCAATATTCAAGGTCATGCGTGTAAATCCTTCGGAATGCAGAGTGTGAACGTGCTGCCCATGCCGGGGGCTGAATCGACGGTGATTGTGCCTTTATGCCGCCCCGTGATCACTTTGTGGGCGATTGCCAGCCCCAGCCCCGTGCCGCTGCCAATGGGTTTGGTGCTGTAGAAAGGATGGAAAATGTTCGCCATGACTTCTGGTGACATGCCTTTGCCTGTATCGATAAACTCAAGGCAGATGTGATCGGCTTCGTCTCGCCCGCGAATCGTCAGCGTACCTCTGCCTTCGATTGCTTGTGCCGCATTGACGATGATATTCAAAAATACTTGATTCAATTCTGCGGGATAGCACTTCACCGGAGGGAGACTATCCAAGTCGAGGATGACTTCGACCCGATCTTTTAGCTCAAGGCGGGCGATCATCAACGTGCTTTGAATATCGTCTCGCAAGTTTGTTGTTTTGAGTTCGGCTTCATCAAGGTGCGAGAATGTTCGCAGCGCATCAACGATCCGCTTAACACGGCTCAAACCGCCGAGCGATGACTTAAGCAAGTCCTCGACATCATCTACCAGAAAATCGAGATCGGCAGCGGCACGAACAGCGGCGGCGGCGATCTGCTGGTCTTGTGTGCCCGTCGCCGTGATCAGCGCTTCAAGCTGTTGGTAAGCACTGTTGAGATCGTGGATCGTCGTTTGTAGGCTGTAGAGATTGCTGTTCACGAATGAAATCGGATTATTGATCTCGTGCGCTACTCCCGCGACCATCTGACCGAGCGCATTCATCTTTTCGCTGTGGATCAGCATCGCTTGGGTTTCGCGCAGTTCGTTTAGGGCGTGTTCGAGCGCGGTTTTGCGGGCAAACAATTCGGCTTGAGCCACCACACGGTCGGTTACATCGGTTTGCACGCCGACAAAGTGTGTAAGTCTGCCGCTGTCATCCAATACGGGTGCGGTGAAGAGTTCGTTCCAGAAAAGTGTTCCATCGCGCCGGTAATTGCGGATCACGATCTTGCATTCTTGCGAATCGCGCATGGCGACGCGAAGGTGCATTAACTCCGGCTGATCGCGGTCATCGTTTTGAAGAAAGCGGCAGTTGCGCCCAATAGTTTCGTTTGGGGGATACCCTGTAATACGTGTGAATGCCTCGTTGATATAGATCAACGGCATATCGGCAGCGACGGCATCAGCGATGGTAATGCCGCATGAACTCGCGCCCATTGCACGGTCGTGGAGTTTTAGCTGATCTTCAATTGAAAGCGGCGCGTTCATAAAAATGGTGTGCGGTCTAACTGCATAGGTCGAGTGTTTGAAGCAGCGGCGATCCCCGCCGACGATTTCAACTCAACAATCGAGCGCGGGGATACGCTTGGGGAACTGCTGCTGAACTTACACGGCGAAGAAGAACGCCTATTTATTCTCTTTTTCGGAGCGCGAACCAACTTCAACAGACTGGCGCTGCGGAATCTGCACGAAAGGAGCGGGTGTACTCGTTGGAGCAGCCGCCGGTGGTGCGGACGGAGCCTGCGCCAAAGCGGGCGCAGATGCGGCAGGCGCGGGTGATGCGGCGCTTGGTTGTGCAGCCTCGCTGACCAATGCTTGGATTCCGGCGCGGACTTCCCCAAGAAGGCGATGCAGACGCTTCTCCAATTCAGCGAGCGAGTCTAATACATACTGGTCAGCATCTTGGGTAATGTTATCGGCTTCGGCATTGGCGGCTTCAATGATTTTGTCCGCCTTTGATTTGGCAAGCTGCACGAGCGATTCGCGGTCGATCATCTGGTCGCCGCGTTCGCGCGCCATCTGTACCAACCGGGCGGCTTCTTCATTCGCTTGCGCCAGAATCCGATCACGCTGCGCCAAGACACGGGCAGCTTTCTCGATCTCTTCTGGAATCGAGATACGCATCTGGTCAATAATTTCCAGCATACGTTCCTCGTCGATCAACGTGCGCTTGCTGAAAGGGAAATGAAACCCTTCGTCGATCAGGTCTTCGAGTCGATCTACCAGATGTTGTATATCCATCGTCAGCCTACCCCTTTTCGAAAGCTTGGAATCGCTTCTAGCCTTGCGCACGTAACTGCGCGAAGCGATCCGCCAGCGCATCCGCTACAAACGGCGGAACCATGCTCGATACATCGCCGCCCAGTTCCGCGATTTCGCGCACGGTGCTTGAGCTGATAGCGACATGCCGATCATCGGTCATGATCGACACAGTTTCGATTTCTGGGGCGAGGCGTTTATTCGCCAACCCCATGCGAAACTCGAACTCAAAATCTGAGAACACGCGCAGTCCTCGGACTAATACACTCGCGTCCTGATCTCTGGCATAGTCTACAGTGAAACCGGAAAATGGCGCAACTCGTATATTTGCGACATTTTCAAAAGCTTCTCGTGCAAGACGAACCCGTTCATCAACTGAGAATAGGACTTTTTTCTTGGGCATGTCATAAACGCCGACGATCACCTCTTCAAAAATGCGAGCGGCGCGGCGTGCAATATCAATATGCCCATTATGGATCGGATCAAATGAGCCGGGATAGAGAGCGCGAGTCATGCCGATCTCCAATGTTTCAATAAATAAACATCTTACCGAATGTTGATGCGGTTTTGCAACATCTGTCCATTATTGGAGGACAGAGGCGAACGTGAGGGGCAGTTCTGCCCCTCTTTTTAGCGTAATTGATAGACTATGACACGTCAGCGCGTTCGTCTTTGAGCATTTCGACCCGCTGCGCTAGCAACCGATGTTCGGGCAGCATCAAATCCGGATCTTCCTCGTAGAGTGTGCGCGCTTCTCGCTGCGCGAGTTCAACTAGTTCCGGCGTCATCATTTCGCCCAACTGAAGCTTGAAATTACCCTGACCGCTTTGCCGTGTTCCGATCAGATCACCCGCGCCGCGCTGCCTGAAGTCTTCCTCAGCCAGTTTGAAGCCATCTGGGTTATCGCGCACGATTTTCAAGCGGTCAATCGCGGCAGTCTCGCTCGTGTCACTGATCAGCAAACAGTACGATGGGAGTCCGCTGCGTCCCACACGCCCCCTGAATTGATGCAGTTGGGCAAGCCCGAAGCGGTTTGCGCCCTCCATCATGATCACGGTGGCATTGGGGATATCGACGCCGACTTCCGCCACTGATGTCGTGACGAGCACATCAAACTGATGGTCGCGGAAATCCGCCATCACCTGATCTTTCTCGGCGGGCTTCATCTTGCCATGCAGCAGCCCAACCTTGAAGCGGTGA
>JAPKMU010000370.1 GCA_026645745.1 Anaerolineae bacterium
CCTGACCGCCGCGTTTACACCATCACCGACACAGGGCGAAAAGAACTGCATACGTGGTTGATGACGCCTCTTACGGAGCTTGAGCCAGCAAAAGAGCCGCTCCTACTCAAGCTGTTCTTTTCTGGTCAGATTGACAGGCAGACGCTCCTCGCGCAGCTCCAAGTTCAGCGTTCGCTGCTCTCCCGTTTGGGGGAGTTGTACCGGGGAGAGGTCGCCGCGCGTATCCAGCACACAGCGGAAGAACATCCCGGACTTGCGCGTGACGCCGTTCTTTGGGAGGCGACACGACGGCTTGGCGAAATGACCACTGATTTGTACGTCCGCTGGTTGGACGAAACCATGCAGACCATTCGAGAAAAGTTCGACGACTAAGGATCATCCTCATGGAAACGCAAATGAATGCACACACCACGCCTTCGCTCCAGTTTCGTCATGTCATCTTCGTTGTGCTTGCATTGGCATCCGTTGGCTTGTTGATCGCCGTTCGTGCCGGAGTGAACGCCATCGTTGGACCGATCACGGACATGAATTCTCGTGTGACTGCCGATGCGTTGTATCAAGGCGCAACCGTGATACTCGCGCTGTTGTTTCTCCTGCTTGTGCGCACTGTTCACCCTCAGAATTTCAAGCGCTTTGCCCGCTTAGGAGACAGCACCGCTCACCCGCAGCCGATTGGTTTCTTGGGCATCAAAGCGACCGATACTTGGCGCAGTGTCGGGATTCAATTTGCGATTGTCGTGACCATCGCAACGGGAATTTTCATCTACCTGAATGTGCTGAACAGTGCTCTTCCTGTGGAACGCTTGATTGCTGCGCTCCCGTTCGCGGTTGTGTTCGCCGTTACGAACGCATTTGTCGAAGAATCGCTGACGCGCTTCGGAGTCGTCGTCCCGCTGTATGGTGTGGTCGCACCGGGAACGATCTACATCATTTCAGCGCTCGTGTTCGGAATCCCGCACTACTTCGGGACACCGGGCGGCGTGTTGGGCGCGTTGATGGCGGGCTTTCTTGGGTGGCTGTTGGCGAAATCAATGGTGGAAACGCGCGGGGTCTGGTGGGCGTGGTTCATTCACTTTTTGCAAGATGTGGTGATCATTACCGCACTGCTCGCCGTTGCTTAATCCTCGCGTTTCATGCGTGGTCGAAGGCGCGCTCTACACGAGAAGCGCCTTTTTAATGAATCGCATATTACAAAATTGAAACGAATCCTCTAGCCTAAATTCCGGGGATGTGCCTTGACAATGACCGTGACTGAAGCAGACATGGGGCATGGGGTATAGCAGTCATGAACAAGACCCTCCAATTCAACGGTGGAATCGGGCTGCGCCAATGGATTTTTATTGTCGGGGCATTCGGGATGATGACGGTCGCAGTGATCGCCCATTATCTCATGGTAGTTGGAAACACGGCGAATTTAGGTCAATACGGCGCTCTCAACGCCGAACTCTGGTATCAGGTTGTCGTAGCGGGAATGGCGCTGATCTACCTCATCGCATTGAAATCCATTCATCCGCTTAAATATCGCCTCTTTGACAAGGGCGGCAGCAGTAATGTGTATCCTGCTCCAGTATTGGCGCTCGGCATTTCGGGGAATCAGTCGTGGCGTGTAGTTGGGCGCGTCAGTTTGATCGGTTGTGGATTGATCGCCGCCTTTTACGCTTATGTTAGCATATGGCATCGCGTGATACCTCCACTTGAGCAGATTATTCCGGCGATTGGCGTTGGGGCGCTGCTGGCTGGAGTCAGCGCATTCGCGGTCACGGCGATCACACGCTTTGGAATAATCGTCACGCTCTACGATACAGTGCCGCCGCGTGTGATCTATCTGCTTACGGCGATCCTATATGCCGTGCCGCAGTATTATCTTTTTCCGGGCGGCTTTGTTCGCGCCGTGATCGCGGGTGTGATGGGGTGGCTGCTTGCCAAGTCGATTTTTGAAACACGCGGCGCGGCTTGGGCGTGGAGCATCCAGTTTGTTTACGATTGGGTGGTGTATGCTGCCTTGCTCGCGGTGATGGGAATCTAGTCGCCCGCCAGCGGCATCGCTGATTCCGTGACGCCGTGGGCGCGCAAACGTTCTTGATAGGCGCGCAGTACGAAATGCCCGTGATCATCAAAGTGTCCTTTGACATGATCGCGGTCAAGGTGCGCTGCGGCGTGCGGCTTCTTAAGTTCGGGCGCGAACCGCTGCATCTTACGGCGGCGCTCCCACGTGTCGAGCGCATCGCCGATCCGTCCGCCGAGTACAGCTTCTGCTGCGCGCTTCAGCCATACACTGATGCGGCTCTGCTTGCCTTCGGGGAGGTCGTAAAAGGGCTGGCTGGCATTCGCCATCTGCATGTAAACCCATGCGTTCGCATCGCGCATCTTTTCATAGATTGCGCGACCGTGAAGCGGGATCATCTGAACGACTTCGTGCGCAATGTACAGCGAATGCCGTGACTGTGCGAGCGCATTTTCCGACAGCACGTAATTCGGACAGATCGTGACGCCGCGCAATTTCGCCAAGCGCACTAAAACCACTGCGAACAACCGAGCCATCCACACACGCCCCGGCGCAGTCACGAGCATATAATCAATATCATCGGTGGCGTGAGCGGCATTACGCATCGCCAACGCTCCGGTGAGCGCGACCATGCGCACAAACGGCAGATATGACAGCCAGCGACCGCACGATAATGCTTGTGACCACAACTGCGTACTGGCATACTCGCGGGCGCGGCGTGTTTCGATCAATTCTGCGCGCCCTCGGCAGAACCACAGTTCATCAGCGGATTCGATGAGAAAGCGCAGCGCTTGAGAATTCCGCAGCACGGAGTCTATTTCGGCGTGGGAATAAGCCTTATCAGCGATCAAGAAGTGCGCAATCTCACGTGAACTCATGGGGAAGTTGAATACATCGGCATAAATCACCGTTCGCAAAATCGCTTCCTCAAGTGGATTCAAGCATCTCCCCTTCGCTAATCCCACCTCCATAACCAGACATCCTGATATCGGCAGGTGGTCGTGATGACCTCATAATTCACGACTGCTGTGCCGACTTCACCCGCGCGTGCAGTGACGGGCAGCGATCCAACCAAGATGCCATCGAGGTAGTAATACAGTGTATTCGCATCGGCAATCAGGAGCAAATGACGCAGCCCACCCGCAAAATCCGGGTTCTCGCCAAAAATACCGGGTAGGAAAACTTCGCCCTCTCGCTGAGACAAGCCGTATCCACCCGATTGATCGAAGAACGCGAGGACGTAATCATTTTCGCCTGCTTGGTTCACAACAAGTCCACAGCCTGCCAACCCTGCACGCGCGCCCTGAATCTCAACCATCGCGCCCATCGCAAAATGGGTGTACGTCGTACCGCGTCCGAGCATCAAACGGTTGACCCCATCGCGCGCATACTCGACCGTGCTTTCCGGTACGGTCAGCGCCATTGTGCCGTTTGCGCCAATCACATGGCGGACTTCTAACGCGCGCTCCATTTCGGCAGCAGATGACACGATCAACTGCTGCGGGATCACACGCGCGCCGTTCACAAAGTGCGGCGTGGTAGCGAAAAACTGCCCGACTTCGACATTGGTGGTGCTGCTCAATGAAGCCGGTGTTCCCACGACAACGCCAACGCTGCCCGCCTGTCCAATCGTGCTGTCTGTCGCGCTGCCGATATAACCGCCGTTGTAATAGAAATCGAACCCGACGCCGTTCACAATCGCGCCGAGGGTGAATTCTGTTTGCCCCGCGACGATATTCGGGTGGGCTGTCCAATCGCGGATAATGGTCATCACGCCAGCGTTAACCACGCCGAAACGCCAAAAACCCTGATCGTTGACGAGGATCGCATAATAGCCGCTGCTGACCTGACGGAGGGCAAGACCCACCGACCATCCCGACGGATTCTCGATACTGCTGAACTGCGCTTGAACATAGGTGTCGGTCATCGGGTCAGCAAACTGGTAGACCGCTGCCCCAAGTGCGCGCTGACCGCTCACTGCGGCGGTCATTTGTCCTCCGGCAGTACGGGCGGTCAATCCATCGACGAGTTCCCAACCGCCAGTCTGTGAAAATGTCTCGTTAGCGGCGATCTCCGAAAAGCCGGGGTAGGCGCGCAGCGTGTATTGTCCGCTCGATCCGTCGTAGCCGCTCACCTGAACGGTGTACGCTCCTGTGCGAGGAATGCTGATCGCTTCAAGGAGCGCATCACGTGTATCCGGGTAAGCGTAATCATCGTTGACGAGGATCGCCCGTCCGCTGCTGTCGAGCAGCGTCACGACCGGATCGAATTCACCTTCGGCACGGACGAACAGCGAGACAATTCCGCCCGCAGTTGCCGTAAACGTATAGCTGTCGGTTTCTCCGGGCGCGATTTCGGCGGGAATTTCAGCGGGGAGCGTGATCGCTTCGGCGGTTTGCGCCGAAGTCTTAGTCAGCCCACCCAACCCAACGATCAAAATCGCGCCCATTACGAGCGCAGCACGAGTCATTCCGTGAGCATCCATTCAGGAAAACGGGTTTCCACAGCCGTCAAATAGGTTTGGAAGTGTTCCAGCGTCATTTCTGCGCCGTCCATCCACCGGTGGGTTTCCGCTTCCAACAGGCGGCGCTGTTCACCTGCAAGGCGCATCTCACCGCGCACGTCCCCGGACTTACTGCGTTCTTTGCGGCTGATGAGCTTCTTGAAGCGTTCACCGCCGGGGAAGGTTTCGAGCGCAGTGGGTGAGATGAAGGTGTAAACCGCCAGATAACGCCCTTCGCTTTCCAGCGCACATGCGATCATCGACCACCCTTTCGGGATGCGTGTTCGCCGCTGAACTTCAAATCGCCAGAATACTGCCGCTGCGTGATCCTCAGCGTGAATTTGTGTTTGTACAGTACCGCGTTTCGCAAGCCGGATGCCCTGCCCGTCAATAATGGCGATGCGCCCGCTTTGCCAGCGCCCATTGAGAATGCGCTCCAACGGGACGGCGACGACTGCACCAGCGAGGAATCCGCCTGTAATCGCCAAAAGATTGATCCCTTCGCTGATCGTGATCGCGTTGACAACCGTATAGCCGATCAGCCATGCAGCGATGAAAGCGCCAAGAACGACCAATCGGATTCCGCCATGTTCGGCATCGACCGGGATCGTCAGTGATTCATGGGTTGAAACAGTGCTCATTCGTTCCCTAGTTTGTGGGCAGCAATAATCACGCGGGCGGCATTCGCATTGGCGGGATCAACTGCCTCAAAGCGTGGACTGAAGACGCCTATTATCCCAAAACTCGCCCGCCCCAACAAGGCAGTGACCGCCTGAACCGGAAATCCACGCAAGACGCGTTCGGCAGTCTGCCGCACATACATTTGACTGCTGCGGCGGAAAATGTGAACATGCTCGGTTAGCGTTTGACGGTCATAATCGACATGCTGCGCTGCGGTCACAAACAAGTCGTCGTTATCCATCCAAATTGCAGCGGGGTGCGTTGCTTGTTCCATCAAGCCCTGAATGGTGTGCAGATCAAAAATGAACCATTTGCCCACGCCTAAGGCTTTCCCAACCCCTTGAAACACCGCTTCGAGTTCGCGCAGGCTGCCAAGCTCATTGATCACATCCAGCGCGATTGCGAGGTCGTAATGCTCATCCAGCG
>JAPKMU010000371.1 GCA_026645745.1 Anaerolineae bacterium
ATTTGCCGCGCGCGGATTCTCCTGCTTCCACGTGCCGATGATGGGCCACGAGGAGCCGAGATACATCAGCCCCAAGCCCAAGAACCCGATGACGGCGGCGATCGGCGCGATGATTTGGGCGACATCCCGAATATCGTTGAACAAATCCTGTATTGCCTGAGTGAGGTTCACGCAAACACCCTTTGACCCTGAAAACGAGCGAACGCCTTGCTTAGGCTGCTCTCAGCGTATCAAAGGGCGAGGGCACGACATGGGGAATTTTCACAGTGACTACACTTTGAAGTTGATGATGCAGCATTGACATGATGGCTACTTGAGATGTTGTTGCTTCATCAAGTTGGGAATAGACCGTAATTAAGAAGCTGAACACTTGAAGCGCCTTGCAGGTGACGCTTCTCATAATTACTGATGAGCTTTATCTTTGGGGATATCACCAAGTTTTTTTAGACTATAACAATTGGGAGGGTGTAGAGAGGAATGAAGGCTGTGGGGCATATTACACGAGAATATCTCAAAGAAGTTTTGCGCAATGCAACTGACACAATTAATCTATCCAACGAAGACTTGTCAGGTGTGGACTGTTCAGGATTAGACTTTTCCACCAAACGAGGGCGCAATGTTGTCATGCGTGGCGGAAACTATGCTGGAGCAAATTTTAGTCGCGCTATTTTGAGAGGTGTAGACTTAAGTCATTCTGATCTATCTAGTACTCGTTTCGATCAAGCCGATTTGCTATCTGCAAAACTCAACTACTCTTCAATGACACGAGCATCTTTGAAGGGCTTAGTAAAGGGTTGGGGAATTATCTATATGCACGGTTGCGATCTATCGCGAGCGGATTTTTCAGAAACAGAGTTGCCAAGTATCGAGTTTAGCCCACACAAGTTTATCGGTCGTCCATCTGCCAAAGAGTGCGCTGATTTAAGCGGTGCCAATTTCAAGGGCAGTGTCCTACGGGGCGTTGAAATGGATTCCGTATGTGCAGCAACTGCAAACTTCGAAAAAGCTCGCATCAGCTACATGAAAGATGGGGATTTATCAGGTGCAAATCTTCGTTACGCAAACCTCAAAGGCGCATATCTTGTAGGAACTACGCTTCGAGGTGCAGATTTGTCGGAAGCGGATTTGACTGATGCACGGTTGATGAACGTTGATATGGAGGGTGCAATCATTCGTAATGCAAAATTCCGTAATGCTAGATATTCACATCAAACAGAATGGCCCAGTGGCGTTGATCCACTTCTCATTGGTGCAAGACTAGATACATAAAAAAGAGGTGCTCTAAATGATGCTTAATCGAATGCCCGTGATACCCAAGTTTAAAACAAAAAATATCATTGCACAGTCGGCTGCTCGCTATTGTGCCACCCCAATCATAAAACAATAACTCCCTATCCCAAGGCTAGCATACGGCACCCCGTCCCCCCCGACCACACGAGCGTGATATCCACCGCTTGACCGGGGAGCAGATCAAACGGAGGCAGCCCTTCGGCGGACGGGAGAGCTAGCATGCGCCTTGCTTAGGCTGCTCTCAGCGTATCAAAGGGAGCGGGATAAAACGAGTGATTTAAATGCTGCATCGGGATTTCGGCGATGATACATCGGTAAACACGACGAATAGTGCGTTATACAATGGGTGAGCGTAGGGCGTCTCACGTGCGGGAAAAACCCATGAAATATGTCTTTCTTCTCCTTCTCTTTGTTGGGATGTGCATCACCTATCAGCGAACCGCAGCGCAAACAGAGGATTGTTTGCCGACCCGTTTCATGGGGGGACAGGAAGCACGGGTGATTGGATCACTTGATGCGGGTGGTCTGCCCTATCGCACCAGTCCAAGTCTAAACACGCCGGTGATCGGATTGATTCCACTGGACACCCTGCTGACAACCGTCGGAATGCAGTTGTGCCTTGAGGGTCGCAACTGGTATTTTGTGGAATACGGAACAGATGAAGCGGCAGGGCAGTCCCCGGTCTGGGTGGTGGATGGTGCCGACGATACTTATTGGTTGGAACCCGTGCCAACATGCACCGGGGAAACAGCACGAACGACTTTATTTCCCGAGTTTTTTGGGTATTCACAAGGCTTGATTGTGGATGGATATGACCCTGAAACCGATATCCTGCGGTTCTCGGCGGAGTATCACGATGATGCGGCGCATACGCTCGAACGGCATTACCTGAATTTTCAGGTGCGGAACGGTGTGGTCACACGAAGTGATTACTGGTATCGTGACCTCATCACGCCCGAACTGACCGACCGGTTGGGCATTACAGCGCAAGTATTTGGGGAGGTGGAAGATTTCACACGGCTTTATGTATCCCCTGATCAAACCAAGCTGCTTTACAGCACTCAAAACCCAACCATCCCAGATTGCGCACACGGATGTACGACATCAAAACTGTGGGTTGCTGATATCGATGGATCGAACCCAATCCCCTTAGGTGATTATTACGGATGGATAACCCGCGTCATCTGGGAGGACACCTATGTTCAGCTTTCGCTCACTCCCATTGAAGTTTTCGAAGCAGATTTTACGCTGACCTTCTTTTTCGATGGACGAGAGTCGATCGGGTCAACGGAGCTGATCCTTGGTGGGGGATCACTGCTGTTCGATCATGTCTTTCATTTGCCAACGGAAAGCCCAAACGGGGAATGGCTTGCGGTCACCGCGAGTAGTGAGGTGCTTTACGGGGACCCGATCCCTAGAACGGGAGTGATCCTAAATCGGACAGACGACCGCTACATTCAGCTCCCCAACAACGGGGGTGCGGCAGCCGCGATCCTGTGGTTAGATGAGGATACGATCCTCTATCCAGTCATGGGCTTAGGGAGGAATATCGTCGAGGATGGGCTCCCGCGTTATTTCTATGAGCAGGATGCGCTGTGGGAAATTCACCTTGATTTCGAGACACTGAGTTTTCACGTCGGGGATCGCCTCACCCATTGGGTAGACCCGACCGCGCTGCCCATGCTGCTTTGGGAGCAAACCACCCATATCCTAATAGCACAAGACAGGGCAATCTTGTATTCGGATCGCAGCCTTGCTGTCTATTGCTTCTCTCGGGGATAAACCTATTCTGGAGAGAGCATGAGACTGAAGCGCCACCCGCCCACACTCACACTCGCAAACGGCTCTCCGCCCCACGCCCACACGAGCGTGACATCCGCCGCTTGACCGGGGAGCAGATCGAACGGGGTCAGCCCCTCGGCGGGCAGACGCGGACCGGTCGGATTCTCGACGTAGCCGAGTGTGAGCGTAATGTCGTCCGGTGTGATCGGCATGCTCTGAGTGCCGCCGTTGAACAAGCGCAGCCGCGTCGTAATCTGTCCCTCTTGCGTCGTGACCGCTATCACCTGCACATCCAGTCCCGCGAACGGAAGCGGTGTTGCGAAGGCGGTCGCGGTCGGCGTGACCGGGAGCGGCGCAAGTTCCATGCCGACAAGTGCCCCCGTGCGGGTGAGTTCCTGTTCAGGCGGATACACGGCGGCGATCAGCGGGCGGAGCGCGGTCGGCAGCCCGTCGAGGTCGCGCTCGCCGAGCAGGAGCAGCGCCAGCCCCGGTTCGACCTGCCGAAAGAGGGTCGTGTCACTGCGGCGGACTTCCTCCCGGCTGGCGAACTGGTAACGCAGCACCGCGCCCGTGTTCATCTGCACTTCAAACGCCGCCCCCGCGCTGATGCGATCAAACCATGCGGCGTTTTCCTCCGAATACGGGATGCCAATCACCGGACGCACCGCCATCCCGCTCAACCACGAGGCGGTGTCCGGGTTCGGGTCGTAGCTCCACTCACTCGCGCGGATGCTCCGCCGCTGCACCACCCACACGCGCGGCGCGGGGTCATCGGGCAGGCGGATATGCAGCAGCACGGGATAAAATGCGGCGCGCGCCGTGTCGCCGCCTTCAATCACAGCATCGGGCGCATCGAGCGCGAGCGGAGTCTGCGTGGCGATGCGCGCCGTCGCGGTCAGGTCGGGAGTCGGCGCGCTGGTACTCGTGCCGCCCATTCCCCGCGTGAACAGGACGAGCAGCATCACGCCGATCAGCCCGCCGAGCAGGAGAATCCCTTTGGCAGACGGTTTGTTTACAGGTTCGGTGACTTCAACCGGAGGGGCTTTCGCTGCCTGCTGCACGCGAAGGGGAGCACGTGCCCACCGTGTCCCGATCGGCACGAGCGCCGCCTCGTCATAGCGCTTGAGGAGCGCCCGCGCGATTTTCCACTCTTTGATGTCCGAACCTTCCGCGCCCGCCGCCTTAATTTCGCGGTCATACGCGGCGCGGTACGCCTTGCGCCGGTCGGTTGGCACCAGCTCCCACAAGGCGCGCACCTCTTCGAGCGTCATCGCGCGCAGTTCCGCCGTCGTGTGATAGGTCAGTTCGTCGCTCATTCGCTGTCCTCAGGAATACTCACTTTGCCATAGGCGGTCAGGGTGTCCGGCAGCACGCGCGCCGCCGCTTCGAGGCGGTCAATCCGGTGCTCCGCTTCGGTGCGGGTGAAACCGGGCGACTGACCGAGTTCGAGGATCAGCCCTTCGCGGGTGGACGACGCAATCGCGCCCGATGTTTTCACCTCACGGGTGATTTGTTCGGCGGCGTTGGGGGTGAGTCCCGCTTTGGCAGCTTGATCCATAAACAAACCGAAGCGCGCCAGATCCGCCGTGACGGGCGGTTTGTCATCCAGCGGAGTCACGCCAATCGCCCGCGCCAGCAGGGAGGCGGTCGTCAGGTAATCCATGCCTGAGCCGCCGTTGTTTCCGAGCAAGCGCAGCGCGTCGCCGATCACACCCGCGATGTCCGCACTCCCCGACACCTTGAGCGATCCAATCCGTTCGAGGGAGTCGGCGCTGGATTGCAGCCGACTTGCCGCTTGCGTGTCGGCTTCATTGGAAGAACGTCCGCCGGACTGCACGATCTTTTCTTCAATTTCTTCGCCGCGTGAATCGGCTGCCGATTCCCTGCGATCTACGGTTTCGGTGAATACGCCCGTTCGCAGCGAAACGTCATCCCCGTTGGGCGTCGTCCACCCGCGCAGACTGTCCCCGACTGCCGGGATCAGCATCGGGCGCGATGTAATGCGCCCTTTCGCATCGTGTTTGGCGTGATCCGGGTCGTAATCGGTCAAGAGTGCCGCGCCGATGAGCGGACCCGCTATCCGTCCCACGCCGGGGAGATCGCGGGCGACCCGCCGCGTAGTTGCTCCTTCCACGAACTGCTCCGTCGCCGCGCCGAGCGGTGTTTCTTGGAGGGACGGGAGCCGCGCAATCGAGCGCGCCACCCCCGCAAGCGAATCAACGCCGCCGAAGGTGATCCCCGCCGCCTGTGCCGGAGTCGCCCCCTGCTGAAGCGCAGTCATTCCGGCAAGCGCGTTCGATCCCACGCTGACCGCGCTCCCGGTGATTGCCGCGCCTGCCGCGACTGCGCCGACCGCCCCTGCCGTCGTCATCACGGCTGCCGTGCCGGGGGTGATCACTGCGCCGCCCGTCACCTGCCCAAACGCGCTGAACAGGCGGTTGAGGCTGTTCCACACCGCTTTGATGCCCGATAACAGCACGATCACCATGAACAGCAGGCAGATCAAGCCGATGCCGAGCGCCACCAAACCGCTGCCGTT
>JAPKMU010000372.1 GCA_026645745.1 Anaerolineae bacterium
TTGAGGCGACTGAAGAAGTTGTCGTTGAGGCGACCGAAGAAGTTGTCGTTGAGGCGACCGAAGAAGTTGTTGTCGAAGCGACTGAAGAAGTTGTTGTTGAAGCCACACCAGAAGTCGCAGCGTTCGCACTGCCCGACATTGGCGACACGAGCGAACTGACAATCGCCGAAATCGTTGCGGCATTGGCAGCAGCAGATGAACCCCAGTTCACCGTCCTGCTCGCCGCAGTTGAAAACACCCCGCTGGCAAGCGTCACACTCGGCAGCGAAAGCGTCAACGTGACCGTTTTTGCTCCGACGGATGAAGCGTTCGCGGCGCTGCTCGAAGAACTCGGGCTGACGGCTGAAGAACTGCTTGCTAACCGCACGTTGGTGAATCAGGTGCTGCTGTACCACATCGTGAACTCGGCGCAGATGGCTGAAGATGTCGTCGCGCTCGATGGCGACAGCGTTCCGACCGCGATGGGTGCTGCTATCAACATCAGTGTTGTTGATGGTCGCGTTTTCCTGAATGACACGGTTGAAGTTATCCTGACGGATATCCCGGCGGCAAACGGCGTGATCCACGTGATCAACGCGGTGCTTCTGCCTCCATCCGCTGAATAACTAGACACATCTCAAAACAAAACGGGGAGGACTTTTCACAGTCCTCCCCGTTTTTGATTCTCGGAACAGAATTCTCTTAGCGGCGGCGTCCCATCAAGCGCAGCAGAAACAGGAACAGGTTGATGAAGTCGAGATACAGCGTTAGCGCGCCGTAAATCGAGAACTTCATCAGGATAGGCGTCTCGACTGCAAATTCGGGCGATGCGGCAAGCCGCTTGATCTTTTGTGTGTCATACGCCGTCAAGCCGGTAAAAATCACCACACCGACGATACTGATGATGTACTCAATAGCGCTGCTTCTCAGGAAGAAATTGACGATCATCGCAATGATCAGCCCGATCACGCCCATCATCAGCCATGTGCCCATCTTGGTCAGATCGGTGCTGGTTGTAAAGCCGATCACAGTCATAACGCCGAACAACACGGTTGTCGTCGCAAACGCGCTTGTGATGACACCAAGATCATAGACAAGGAAAATCAGCGAGAGCGTGAAGCCGTTTAACGCGGCGTAGACGAGAAAGAGGATCGCGGCGGCGGTTGGGGCTAGGCGGGTACTCGCCCAACTTAACACCATGACGACCACTAATTCAGCGATAATCGCGCCAATGACGATGGTGCGATTCGACTGAAGACGCACCAATGCCGGAATGGTATTGGTCAACCACGCAATGGCGGTTGTGAGCAGAAGCCCGACCCCCATCCACGCATATACCCATCGAATAAGCGGACGAACCAGTGAATCACTGATCGGAGAGGTACTAGGATATGACTGCATCGACATATGGGTCACTTTCCTCAAGTAGACAAACGAAAGGGCAGGCGCGATGATGTGCCTGCCCATAAGTATAAGCGGTATTTCAGTGGGGAGTTACTTGGAAAGCAGCGATTCCAACCCTTCAAACAGACGGGCGACTGCGCCTCGCGTGATTTCGGGCGGGGTCGCATACGAGAAGCGAATCCAGTTCGCACCGTGCTGCGAGAAGTACACGCCCGGCACCACCGCGATCCCGAAGTTTTCACCCAGATAGGTCAAAAGTGCTTCGCTGTCTTTCAAACCGCCCGCTTCGATGTAAGGTGCGCAGTCGATGAACGCATAATAGCCGTCGCCCATGATGAAGCGGGCGGGCTTTTCGCTCAACGCCTCGCGGAGCACGCGGCGGCTTTCGCGGGTGGGTTCGATGATCGATGCGGCGGCTTTTTCAAAACCCATCTCATAGGCGGCGATTGCGACCGCTTGAGAGTAGAAGGTTGGAATTACAGCGTGAGAGGCTTGGCTCGTGATGTGTTTGGCGACCTTCTTGCCGACGAGTAGATGCGCGCTGCGGACATTCGACGCGCCGAGACTCTTGGTTAGCCCGTCGAGGACGATCAAGCGTTCGCGTTCTTCAGGCGAAAATGCGCGCAGCACTTCGTTTACGTCAGTGTGACCCTCGTCCGTGACATAGTGATACATCCAGTCGAACAACACATACGGGTAGCCTGCTTCGAGCGCGGTGCGCGCCAGTGCAACCTGCTCACCAGTTGTAAGCGTGCGCCCGGTCGGATTATCGGGGGAGGTGATTACCAGACCGGCAACCTTGCGCCCCTGTGCGGCGGCAAACGCGGCGCTTTCACGAATCGCTTCCGGCGTATATGCCCAGCCCTCCGCCGGATCACCGGGGGCGAGCATGACATTCAAGCCAACGGCATACGGACCCCAGTTGTACGAAATCCAAGGGACACGCGAAACGACGACGACACTGCCGACTTCATGCGTACCTAAGCTGATCATCGCGCCATATGCTTTTTGCAGCCCATCACGCCCACCTTGTACGAAGATGACGTTTTCGCCGCCCCAACCGGTATCAGCGCTCAACTGCCAATAGTTTTCGGCGGCAGCTTTGCGGAAGCGTGTTGTCCCCCAAGGTTGATCGTAAGCCGTGCCGTGATCGATTTGCAGCTTGAGCGCCGCTTCGAGCAGTTCACGCGGAACACCGGGGAGGCTTGCGCCGCCGTCGCCTTGTGATGCATCAAAGGTCACAGCATCAGCACCCATCTTTTGACGATAGGCATTCAAAGCGTCACGAATCAAGAACATGCGTGACGGGGGAATATCCATCATCGAGGCAGGATAGTTGTTGGTAGGGATCAAATGTTGGGGTGGATGAACAAATTCTGGAGCGGTCATTGTGAATTCAGCCTAATCGCATACGGTGTATAAGTACGGCGAATTGTCACGTATTCACAAAAGCCCGTCAATGTGCAAGGCAGTTGAACCCTTCCACACGTCATCTGTGCAAAGTGTGCAAATCCATCGTCAAGACGATTTTGCCGAGATTGGCGTTGGCGTGCATCAAGCGGTGGGCATCAATAACCTGTGTCCACGACATCACACGGTCGATCACGGGGCGAAGTTCGCCACGTATCAATCGATCCAATGCGAACTCTGAAAACTCGGTGGTGAGGCGAACTTTCTGATCGAGTGGGGTAGCACGTAAGGTTGTACCTGTAACGGTTAGGTTCTTTTGCATAATCGATCCAATGGTGATCCCGTCGGATTTTCCACCCATTGAACCGATCAGCAGTAAGCGTCCGCCGCGCACAAGCGAGGCGAGATTGTCATTCCAGTACGATTCGCCAATAAAGTCGAGGATCATGTTGACGCCGCGCCCTTGAGTGGATGTCTTGATGCGTTCACGGAATGACTCTATTTTGTAGTTGATGATTTCATCTGCGCCGAGCAATTGACACAACGTAAGTTTTTCTTCGCTGCCCGCTGTCACGAATACACGCGCGCCAACGGCTTTCGCTAACTGAATCGCCGCCGTACCAACTCCGCTTGCTCCGGCGTGGATCAAGACGCTTTCACCTGCTTGCAAGCGCCCAAAAGTGAACAGGTTCAAATATGCTGTCAAAAATGCTTCGGGGATGGCGGCGGCTTCGGCAAAGGTGAATCGTTCCGGGATGTGCATCGCCATTCCCGCCGGGATCGTGCAGTATTCGGCGTAAGCGCCGCCCGTGACGACACCCATCACCCGATCCCCAACCCGGAAACCTGCTGTTTCGTGCACAACTTCGCCCGCGATTTCGAGTCCCAGAATAGGTGATGCTCCGGGTGGTGGCGGGTATGTGCCGCCGCGCTGAAGCAGATCGGCGCGGTTGAGCGCAGTCGCGTGCACGCGGACGAGTAGTTCACCGGGAACAGGGATCGGATCGGGAGCGTCTCCGATATAAAGGACATCGGGAGCGCCGGATTGATCATATAGAACAGCTTTCATGTGAGCTGCTCCAGCTTTACCCGCGCACGCCAATCATTCAGGACATCCGCAAGGGTGCTTTCTAGGGGGACTTGGGGACTCCATCCAAGCGATTCGCGGAGCTTTGCAGCATCACCCCATGACTTCCCTGTTTTGCCGGGGCGTATACGCGCGGGGTCTTGACTCACCGAAATCGGCGTCGTCGCAAGGCTGCACAGGATTTCCAAAATTTCGCCAATACGGTGCGTGTGCCCGCTGGCGACGTTGTATGCTTCGCCGGGGACACCGTAATCCATAATCAACTGGTACGCGCGGACGATATCGCGCACATCGGTAAAATCGCGCTCGGAGTCAAGGCTGCCTACGCGCATAACTGGCTCTTGTAACCCTGCTTCGATGCGTGCGACCTGCATGGCGAAGTCCGGCGCGACAAAACCGAGTGCCTGACCGGGACCGAGGTGATTAAACGGGCGTGCACGCATGATCGGGAGTTGGTGTGCAAGGTGATACTGCAAACCCAGCAGGTCTTGAGCAACTTTACTTACGCTGTAAGGGCTGGTTGGGCGCAGCGGCGCGTTTTCATCGGGTGGCGCGATGCTGTTCGCATCCGTACCGTAAACTTCACCTGAGCTGATAATCAGAAGGCGTGCCGGAGTCCTAGCGTGCCGTATCGCCTCCAGCAAGTTAACTTGCATACGAATGTTATTTTCGAGTGTTTCCCACGGATGATCGTGTGACCGGGCGACGTTTGCTTGCGCGGCAAGATGATAAACATGCGTAAATGAGATTCCGTCGATCAGTGCCGCGACTGCCGCTGGATCGCGCAGATCGAGCGTGTGGTAATTGGCGGGCAGCGCGCCATCGCCGGGCGGCGCAATCACAACTCCGTGCAGGCGCGCCTTCGGATATGTATCACGGAGGTGCTGCATCAAATGTTGACCGACAAAACCTACTGCTCCCGTAACAAGTATATTCACTAGTGCCTCATCCAAATGCCAGTTGAAAGTCTTCCCAGATTATAACGGGGTGAGGATGACACAAAAGGGGGTGTCTTGTCCGAAGCGGGCGTGAGTGCTATCCTTTGCCCCAACTCATAAAAGATGCTAGAAGAGATCGATGATCATTCGCCCTGTTCGCGTCGACGATTTGCCCCTACTCGCGGCGCTTCGGCACGAAAAGAATACTATACTTGCTGCTGCACGCTCACAAAGCGCCCCCTCTCAAGACCTGACAAATTGGACGTATGAGATGCGCGCTTGGATCGATCCTGCGGCATGTGGTTTTTTTGTTGTTGAGGACGCGGAGCGAGTGGTCGGGTATATCGTGGGGGTCTTGCTGCCGCCGATTCCCGGTGTTTCAGCGCATCCTGTTGGCGCAGTCACAGATTTGGCGCTGGATGCACATGGATATCACGGCGGCGCGGGGCGTGCGTTGGTAGAGGCGGTGCGTACTTGGCTGTCTGAACGCGGTGCGCAGCGTGTTATGGTAATGGTGCCGCGCTTTTACGCGCCGGAACAAGCATTCTGGCGGGCATTGGGCGCGGTTATGGAAGTGGATGTGATGTGGCTGAAATAGTTGTTCGTTTGGTGCGCCCCGATGATGTAGACATTATCGCGCGCATGTGGGATTCACTCGTGACGTATCATCGGGAATTGGACTCGGATCTGCCGCCTGCCGCCCCAAACGGAGCGCGGCGGTATGCGCGGCGGATAGTGGATCGACTGGCTGACCCGTTCACACGGGCGCTGATTGCCGAAATTGACGGGAAA
>JAPKMU010000373.1 GCA_026645745.1 Anaerolineae bacterium
AGACGGAATGCGAGTTCGACCAACGGGTAGTCTTCCAGCGGTGAGCGCGCCTCGATGCTCATCGCCATGCACATTTTATCGACGCGCATGTTGCTGTTTTCGCCCACAAACCCGATCAAGTTGCCGTATGCCAGCCGATCCGTAAAGTGATCGGTCACGGGCTGGCGGAGGTGATCGCCCATCGGAGAATGCGTCGTCACTTCACGGTTGACGAGCGCATGAATTGTCGATTCATCCAGAATGCGCGTCCATGTCAAGTAGCGCTCCGCCGGATCAACGATGCGCGACTTTTCCGCCAATTTGCGCAGTGGATCAAAGCGCGTACCCGGAAGACGCGCAAAAAGTGGATCGAGCAAGCCAGCGCGGAGTGGTACAGGGATCGTTTGATAGCGGCTGAGGGTGTGATCGGCGCGGTAGTGGTTGTACCCCATGAACAATTCATCACCCGCCTCGCCGTTGAGCAGCACAGGAACATTGCTCACACGCGCCAGCGCCGCTACATACGCTGTTTGTACGATACTCGGCATGGCGATCAAGTCGTCTTGATGATAGATCAAGTGCGGCAGAAGATCGCTTATACGCTCATCCTGACGCAGATAGATCGCATGATGCTCCGTCCCGAATTGGTGAGCAACATCAGCCGCCGCACGGGCATCAACGTTAAACTTGTGATCCGCATTGCTATCCGGTTCGACATCAAACCCGACCGTGAACGTCTGTAAACGCTGCCCCGTGCCGAGTGCCCGCCGCATCAAGGCGACAACGGTTGTGCTGTCCACACCGCCGCTCAAGAATGCACCAATGGGGACATCGCTCATCATCTCCATCGTGACCGCGTCTTCAACTGCCTGCCGCACCTGTTTGACGGTTTCGCCATACAATGGTGCACCCGCCGCATTCATGACCGGAGTCCAATAACGGCATGTTTCACCGCTCCCGCGTGAATAGATGCGCATTTCCCCCGGCGCGAGCTTGTTTACCCCTGCAAACGCCGTGATCGGTGGGAGCGTGTAGCCCAACGATAAAAACTGCCCAATGCCGTTCGGATCAATCGCGCGCTTCAAGCCGGGGTGTTCGTACAACGCTTTGACTTCGGAGGCGAAGACGACTTCCCTATCGCCGACCTCAGCGTAATACAGCGGCTTTTCGCCAATGCGGTCGCGGGCAAGGATCAACCGTTCTTGCACACTATCCCAGATCGCCAAGCCAAACATCCCTCGCAAGCGCCCGATCACGTCCGCGCCCCACTGCTCATACCCATGAACGATAACTTCTGTATCGGTATCGGTGGCGAAACGATGCCCTGCCCGTTCGAGTTCCGCCCGTATGACCTTGTAGTTGTAAATCTCACCGTTGAACGCGACTGACGACGCGCGGTCTTCGCTGAACAAGATGCCGGGATGCGCGCTCAAGTCGATAATCGCCAGCCGCCCCGCCCCGAAAACAAATCGCCCACCCGGATCGCTGTGTGTACCGCAGCCATCCGGTCCACGATGTGCTAGCCGAAAAGCCATCCGTTCGATCAGTGCCGAGTCAGCACCCATGATTGCATAATGCCCGAATATTCCACACATAGTTCGATGTTTGCTCACTTTGCTGCGTGGCTTGGTTATCCGACTGAATCGTCCACCGCTTTAGACTGCTGTTTTGCTTCGAGCGCGGCACGCTTGCCAAGTTCAGGAAGCATGACCGAGGCTGTTGCTGAAATCGAAAAAGCGAACACGAGCACAATCAGCGCCGCGCCGCCCGCCGCCGCCGCATGCGCGGCGAAGGTATCAATCAGCGCGTTTGTGCCGACAAACCCTCTGAGGGTTCCGGCTTGACGTACCAACGAAAACATCACCAACGCACCAGCGGGCAGTACCAATGTTAACGTCGTGATCTTGATTACCAGCGCGGCACGCATCCGCCGGAACGCTCGGTACAACGGACCGAATACGCCGCCAACCGCAGTCATCATCCCGTAAAGTGTCAGAATTTCAAGCGGGCGTACTGCTGGAATCCATTCGTTTCCAAGAATCGGCGGGATCACGAACGGGGCGGTAAGCGCCAAGGTACCGTATACCGCAGCCGCACCGCCCGCCAAAATCACGATTACGCGCAGGATATTCCGGCGCAAGCGTCGAAATTCACCACGCCCAACGGCTTGGGGAACAACTGCCTGTACGTTTTCAAAAACTGCTGTCGTCAGCACGCCCGCGTTGACGATTCCGCTCAAAGCGAGACTCATGTAGCCTGCTGCTGCCGAACCCCCAACGATACCCGCCAATTGAAGCGGAATCTGCACAAACAGAGAAGCTAAGTTCTTGTCGAGCGCGTTGGCAAAGCCAAAACGCCAGAAACCACGCCAGTGTACGGTTCGCACCCGCGCCGCAATTTGACCGAGCGACGGTAAGTGTGCTTGTGTATAGGTTCTATGATATACGAAAAGCGCGATCATGAGTGTCGAAATTGAATAAACAAGACGCCCAAGCAAAAGTGCTTCGGCGGAGGGTGTAATCAATACTGCACCGACCCAGCACACGGACAGCACAAATTGATTCATCATCGCCAGTGCTGCGAACCGGCGCATCTGGCGGCTGGCGCTCAGTGCGGAGGTGATATATCCATACGCGATATCAAAGGCGTAGGCGCTCGATAAAATGACTGCCAGCACCCCGATCCGCGAACTGCCATAAACGAGCTGCGAGATAGGAATACCAATTACGAGAACAAGCAGGGTGATAGCAAGGATGGTCAAGATACCGAGCCGAGCATACCCGGCGATCACATCAAGTGCGGCGGTGTCATCCTTCGCGCCGAGCGCGATCCCCAAACGGGTATACATCGCCGTTGAAGCACCAGCGAGATCAAGTTGCATCCACAATAAAAAAAATGACTGCGCCTGTGCGTAGACACCGTACTCGCTCGGGGTCATCAGCCGCCAGACGATCAGCGAAGAAATAAACGCCAGCCCGCTTGACATCCCACGCGCAAACTGGATGACGAGCGTATCCTGCACGAACTTGCGGCTGATAAGCCGCTGAAACATCCTCAATGTTGGTATACCTCAATCCATGCCTTCGCTGCGCGATCCCATGTGAGGGATTTCGCCCATGTTTGACCCGCTTCGCCCATCGTCTGCCGCATCTTGGGATCGCTCAAAAGGTTGATCAGCGCCGCCGCAAGCGCCTGTGGGTTCGACGGCGGGATAAGTATCCCCGTTTCACCATCGCGCACCGCATCTTCGACTCCGCTGCCGGACGCCGCGACAACGGGCAGCCCCGCCGCGCTCGCTTCGAGTGCCGCCAGTCCGAACCCCTCAAACTTCCATCCGTCGCTGATCGACGGAAACGCAAACACATCTGCTGACGCATATGCGCGCATTAAATCATCCATCGGGACGCGCCCCGCGAGTGTCACCGTATCGCCCAATTTCAAGCGCTCGATCTCCGCCCGCAGTACTGCGACATATCCGGGATCAAGATCAAGGCTGCCAATAATATGACACCGCGCTGATGGGATCGCGGCGCACACCTCCGGCATCGCCTGAATCAGCGTAAGCGTGCCTTTGCGCGGCTTGACCGCCCCAACGGTCAAAATCATGTTTCCCTGCTTGTTTAGAACCGGAAGCGCGGCAAAACGTTCCCAGTCAACGCCGTTGGGGATCACGAATGGATGCGCACCGGGGATGCCTTGCTGGACTGCTCGTGCGGTGAATTCGCTCACACAGCCGATTTGCGCCCGCCGGAATGCCCACTGATAGATCGGGCGCGCATAACACGGGTACGCGGACTCGATCCGCACATAACTTCCATGCCCGGTGACGAATAACCGATGTTTCCCCGCGACTGCCACCGCTAACGGCAGATACGGCTCGGCGTGCGCGTGGATCACATCACAGCCGTGCAGAAGCCGCCGCGATTGCGGGATCAGCGCCGCCAACTGCGCAACCATGCCGCGTGCGATTGGCGTGACGGGTGGTAAAATCGGATGAATCGGTAAATGGCGCAGATCATCCGGCGGGATCGATCCGCGCGGCGTTAAGATCACCATGTCGATCCCGTGCGCACGCAAAGCGCGAATCAGGCTGGCGCTGTAATGCGCCCATCCGTGCTGATGGCTGAGTTCCGATGCAAATATTCCGACGCGCACAACCGCTCCTTGTCGATCCCGCACACAATTCTACACGCGCTCGTCAACAGGACACCCGTATGACTCACCGCCGCCCATTCTTCTTTTTCGTGACCGTAATCGCTGCTCTACTTGTGATCGCCGCCGCGCACACCCTGCGCCTGAGCGGGCTGAACATGAACGGTGATGAAGTATGGCACATCTGGCAGTCTTTCGGCACACCGGATCAAATCGTGTCATGGACGCCCTATGACTGGACGCCACTTTACCCGATTCTGTTAGGCGGTTGGCGGTTGATCGCCGGAATTCACCCGTTCGTGCTGAAAACACTTTCGATGCTGTTCTCGCTGATCGGCGCGGCATTTGCCTACAAGACCGGAGCAAAGATCGCCGGACGTTGGGCAGGCTTGCTCACCATGCTGAGTTGGTCAGCCTTCGCGTACAGCATCTTTTTGAGCGGCTACGTGCGCCCCTATGCGATGGCACACCCGCTGATCCCGATGGGATTGTATTTCACGCTCCGCTATTTTGAGGCGAAACAATCCAAATTGCGCGCTTTGATCGGCTGGGGTGCTGCACTGTTGATCACGTTGATCGTCTCGTTTTACACGATCCTGACCACGCCGTTATGGGTGGCGCTGTTTGGGTTGTACACGCTGATCGTTTACCCGATCCGCCGCGTGATCGTCCGCTGGATTCCAGTTGCGGCGCTGTTCGTGATCGCGTCACTGCCGATTGTGATCGCGTTTCAGCGGCAGTTAGGGCGCTCCCTAGTTTTGGAGACGATCCCGTTTGCCGAAGGCATGGCGGGCATATTCGGGGATTATTTTGGCGGGTCGCTGCCGCTGTGGGGTGCGCTGCTCGTGATCGGTTTGATCGCGTGGTTGATACGGCGCTCCCATCCCCGCCCGGTGATCGCGTTCGCGCTGTGGTCATTCGGCGGCTTGCTGGCGATATTCGCGCTGCATTCCCGCTTAGGCTTCTTTCGCCCAAGCTATTCGTTCTGGACGCTGACCGGATTCGCGCTGCTCGGCGGCGTGCTGCTGGCATCACTCCCGCGCATTGGACGGATCGGGGCGGCGCTGGTGATCACGCTTGTTATGTTTGTTCCCCTGCCGTCGTCACTTGAACAGAATTATGCCCCGCCCGGTGTGGTGAACTTCACATGGCTGCGCGATCACGTCCGCGCTGGTGATGAACTCATCCTTGATCCCGGCTTTGACTGCTTGGCAGATTTTGAACTCGACTATTACGCCCGCGCGTTCTTCCCGGAAGGGCTGGTGATCCGCAGCGAACCTTCAAGCGCGCGGCGCATCTGGTACGCGACCAATCAAAACACAGTCGGCGCGGAATTTCACGACGCGGTAACGTCTGCGCGCATCCCATCAATCTTCGTCGGCACACCCGTCTGCTTAATCCGGCTGTACGAAGCGCCGCCCGATCCAGTCGGGATCGCCTTTGAGAACGGGATGCGCTTTCATGGTGCGGAAG
>JAPKMU010000374.1 GCA_026645745.1 Anaerolineae bacterium
CCAGCACGCCCATGATCACCTGTGTGAGCGTGTGATTGCGCGTGACCACCCGCGCCCACAGAGTCAGAATCACCAGCGCTGTCAGCACGATGAGGATCACCGGGTTTGCGAGCTTGCCGAGTACCAGCAGCCCGGTGTAGCACCCCGCTGCGACCGCCGCGTGCATGGAAATCTTCGTCACGTAGCGGTTGATCGCCCACTGGAGCGGCATCCACACCGCCAGCGGTCTTTGCGGGTGAAGTCCAGCCCCGCCGTAATCACTTCAATTTCGGGGATCGATGTGGGGGTATGGAGTTCATGCAGGCGGCGCGCCTCAGCGATCTCGCGCCGGATCAAGCGGACAAATTCCTCAGACTCCTCCTCTTGCTGCTGGTTCAGGCGCGATCCGTAATCGGTGCCGCGCACATGCCCAACCTTGCCCAACACATTCAACTGCTGACTGAGCGTTTCACCCAGTACGCCGCGTAAATCGACATGGGCATGGTTCAAGTGAAGGTGCGCCACTTCATGAAGGACGGTGTGCAGTTGATGCACGCGATGAAGGCTCGCATTGATGATGATGTAATCCGCCTCGCTGAGCGGATAACAAAGCCCATACAAGTCAGTTTTGAAGTGTTCGAGAAAGTGGGTGATCTGGAAGGCGGCGAAGTCGTATTCAAGGTTGGCGATGGCATTTCGCACCCGATTTTCGACTGCTTTATTCACTTTGTTGACCGTGACTCAACTCAAATTGTGAAGAATGTAAACGCTTCTGCATTGTATAAAAGCGCCTTGCTCATGAAAAGGGGAATTTTTGCCACTGTATGACCTATTTTTCCAGCAATGATCACTTTTACCACATGCGAAAGCGAAAAATACCGCGCGCAATCGTACAAAGTGATCCCACCTGCTCCCGCAAACCCCGTTAGCCTTGAGAAAACCACAACGGAGGAGAGCAGATGGCAGACGACAGGCGTTACTCACCCCATGAAGCACAGGAAATAATCAGACGGTTGTTCCGTACCGCCGATCTGCTTTCCAAAGGAACGCCGCGTTGGTGTCGCACACGAATTCTTCGTGAAAAACACACCGCGCCTAATTCGAGGTATCGTGATGCCTCACGTCTTCCCCGAAGAGCAACCAATGGAGATGATCATGCCAAAACGAAAGCAGAGCGTTAAGCCCCCACCAGCACCGCAGCCCGCATGGGCAGTCTATCTTCGCACCAGCAGCGATGAAAATCAGAAACCGGAACTATCGCGCGCCCGGCAGCGTTTCGCGATTGAAGAAAATGTGCTCAACCGATCGGATATGCCGATCTATGACGAGTACATTGATATTCTGACGGGAAAAACGCCCAAGCGTGACGGGTATCAACGGCTGCTTGCCGACGCACGGGCAGGTAAATTCTCGCACGTCATCGTCGAACGTGCGGATCGCTTTGGACGTAATGACACCGAAGCGCTGCGCGCAATCGATGAACTCAACGAGTTCGGAGTGGCGGTCAGATTCGCAAACTCACCTGACCTCGATCCGATAGACCCGGATGATCGTGTCATCGTCGCCTTATCGTTTACGTTGGCAAGAAGGGAGTCTGCGTTGTTAAGTATCCGCGTAAAAGGTGGACTGAGGGCAAAGCGCGCCAAAGGCGGCTATCTCAGCAAAGCGCCGGACGGCTACATCAATGTGAACGGCGCAACCGACCGTGCTCAGAAAAAAGAACTGGGGCGTATCGATCATTGGATCGAAATCGATCCAAACCGAGGTGCGATCTGGCGCGAAGCTTGGCAGCTCCTGCTGACCGACGAATACACGCTGGCGGAGATTGCGGAAGCCCTTCACGAGAAGGGGTATCGGCATTCTACCGGTCGTCCGTTTATTGAAGTCAAACCGAATGGCAAGCGCAAGGCAAATATCAGCACGCTGTCGAATGCCTTCCACAACTGGACATATGCGGGTTGGGTGGTTAGTGACCATCACAACATCCCACCGAAAACTGTGCGCGGGCAGTGGGAAGCGCTTGTTTCGACGGAAGATTTCGAGCGAGGACTCGAAATCCTTGCGCGCCGCAATGCACGACGAATCGTGCGCCGTAAGCAGGAATATCTGCTTACCGGACTCATCTACTACGAGCAGCCAGACGGAAATTTGATCCGCTTGACGGGTTCAACTTCAAACGCGGGACGTTCAGGCGGCGGAACCGCCTACTATCGCATCCCGAAAGCAGGCGGCGTGAGCTTTCTCTGCTCCGACATCGACCGCATGGTCGCGGCTCAACTTGGCAGCATTCAGGTTGATCCTGATCTGATACCGCTCATCGAAGCGGCTTATACCCATGACTTAAACACAAATATTGTTGGGAACCGTGCCAACGAAAGAGAACGTCTCGAAGCAGCGTTGAAGGCGGTGGATGATGAAGAAAACCGCACGGCGCGCCTGTTCGCCTCCGGGAAGATCAGCGAGGAGGTATGGGATAGTTTATGGGCGGAATGGCAGGATAAGCGAAACAAGATTAGGCGCACGCTTGAAACCGCCAAAATGGATCAGCAGGCGCATATTGATAATCTGGCAGTTGCACTTCAATTTATCGCGCGCATCGGAGCGTTGTATAATGGACTTCAACGCACGGATCAAAAAGAACTCCTGCGTCAGATTGTCCATCGGGTCGTTGTGAATGACCGGGGATGTGTATCGCTGGAATTGAGAACACCTTTCGCCTATCTGCATGAGTTGAGCGACGAGATCAAAATCGTCAGCATGCGGCGCAAGGCGCGCAGCGCGGGAAAACAAAGCGGCGGGGATTATCCCGCCGCTTCATCTCAAAAATGTTCGACTCTGATCCAGCCTTGCTGGGGAACCTGGATTCGAACCAAGATTGACGGATCCAAAGTCCGCTGTCCTACCATTGGACGATTCCCCAAAGATAGGCGAATTATATGTGAAATCGCCTAACCTGACAAGGCTCATCCGCCGCGATTTGGATCTGGGAACGCATTGCCGAACATTCCCGGAATCGCGGTCGGCGGTGGGATCGGCGGCGCGTTGAAATCAATCGGCAGCGCGTCGATAAACGCCTGTGTTTCGATGTTCACCAGCGCGACCCAGCCTTCGATCCCGCTCACTTCGACTTTTACCCAAGGGCTGTAGGGGCTGCGCGCGATCAAGTTCACGGTCGCTTCGGTGGGAACCGTCACGATTGCCGGAAACACAATATCAGGACCGACGCGCAGATTCACGCCGTTTGCCGCCAGTACGCGCCCACGTGTGCCGAGTTCCCCGTAGCGCTGCGGTGGGACAGGGGTCGCTTCGTACACCACTTCGATGGCGTCGATATTGCGCAGCAGCAGATCGGCAGACATCCATCCGGTTTCACCGCTGAGTCGGCGCACGTTGTACCACTCGCCGTCAAGCGTGCGACCGAGGATGCTCAGAATCTCGCCGGACGGTACTTGCACGATCACCCCGGAACTTGTATTCGGGTTGGAGCGCATATTCACCGCGCCCTGTGTGACGACTGTCCCCGGCTGCGGCAGCGTCAGCGGGCGATCCAGCAGCGCAATTGGCAGATGACGGATGAGCGCCGAATCGAACGGGATCGCGTTCGACGGTACACCAACAGGGGCGGCGAAATTGCCGTCTTGGTGGGTGATGGTCACCTGCTGACCGGGATAAAACACGGCTTCGCGTCCGGCAGTCGTTAGTGAGGCAAGCCCGCTCAACCCGACGAATACCGTGCTATTGCTGCTCGTGTGAACGAGAACCGTACCATTCATTTGCAGGGATGCGCCGTTGATGACGATGCGTCCTGATCCGCCAACAGGTACTTGGAGGATTAACGCGCTCAAGGGGGCTGCGCCGCATGACGGGAATGTTGTCGCTGTTTGGACGACAGCCGACTGCCAAGCGGGGAAGTCCGGCGGCGAGACATCGCGTAAGACAACATCACCGAGCGCGAGCAGCGTCATATTGATCGGGGCGGCAAGGCGCAAATACGCGATTCCGGCGCGCCCTTCCGCCGCGTTGATCGGCGGCGTGTGCAGCACATCGATCTGCGCGACTTCAACGAGTGCGCCGAGTGACGCCATCGCGCTTTCGACCGGACCGGGCGGTTCAACGGACGGGGCAGCGCCGCCGTTACACGCGAAGCCCTCCGGCTTGTTGATACATGCGCCCGTTGCGGCTGACCAGAACTGCGTGATCGTTGGCGCACACACATCGCCGCTGACTGCGATTGTACTGGGAAGCGGTTCTTGGGCGCGGCTGGTCGTCAGCCAAACGGCGGCAGTGCCGATCAACAGGAGGATTATGATACGTTTTTTCATCAGTCTCTCAAGGTATGTCAAGTTGAGCATCTGTGCTGGGTAGGAAGTTTGCTCCCTACGCACAAACGCCGGGGTAGTGTAACATACGCACGGTGATAATGCCGATTCCGACTAGCTAGCACAAGGGTGTCGACGTGGATACGCCAACAGCGACAACCAATCTTTTGCCACTGCGGCTGCTGGTGCAGTTTCAGCAGCGCTGCCCGGATACCGAACCTGAGCTTGTGCTGCAAGCGCCGGGGCGTGATCTGTGGATGATGGCGACTTTGAATACCAGTGGACGAGTCGCGCTCGCTTCGGTTGAATTGAATGCGCGCACCGTGTTCAACGCGCATACTGCGCGTTACAAACGGACGATGCTGCATCGCCCCCTGCCCAAGTGGTCACGCTACGCGGCAGGCGTGTTGATCAGCCTTGATGACAGCAATCTGACCGTAAGCGGACTGATCGCCGTCGTCGGCGGCGATGAACCGGTCGGACCGCGCTATGAATACACGCTCGGCGTGTTGATGGCGGGCTTGATTCACACCGTCAATCAACAGTCGTTTACGCATTCCAAGCTGTTTGAAATTGCGGATCGCGCCCGCCGGGATTACGTGGAAAATCGCTAGAGCGGTTTTTTGGTGGGGATGCCCGGTTTGCGCGGATACTGCCGGGGCGTCGCTTCGGTTTTTTCGACCACAACCAGATAATGCGGTTCTTCCACATCGGGCAGCGTGATCGGCATGATCTCGCGGAGTTTTCCGCCCAATGCCCGGAGCGCTTTTTCGCTTACCCCGGCTTCTTCATGCGCGGTTTTTCCCTTCATGGCGATACACTGCCCGCCGACTTTCGCCAGCGGCAGCAGATATTCGAGCAGGATCGGCAGCCGCGCGACCGCCCGCGCCAGCACCAGATCATAACGGGCGCGGTGCGCGGGAAGCTGCCCCGCATCCTCGGCGCGGGCGTTGACCGTGCGTACACCGTGCAAATCAAGCGCATGGATGACATGTTCCAAGAAGGCGATCTTTTTGCCCGTCGCTTCAAGCAGCGTCATCTGAAGCTGTGGATAGGCGATCTTGAGCGGCAGACCCGGAAACCCCGCCCCCGTCCCCACATCGATCACATATGCGCCCGCCGCCAGTGGATTCGCTTTGGCGATACTGAGCGAATCGAGGAAATGGCGCACGCGCACCCCTTCCACGTCGGTGATCGCCGTCAGATTGGTATGGCTGTTCCACGCGATCAGCACTTGGTGATACGCCTCAAATGCGGCAGTTTGCGCATCCGTGAGGCTGATCCCGAATGCCGCCG
>JAPKMU010000375.1 GCA_026645745.1 Anaerolineae bacterium
ATGTCCCGCGCAGCACCTACATTATCAGTCTGCTGCACCTGCTCCATTTGCAGCCGGATCAGATCAACGATGCCGTGCTGCGCACCAACGGCGAGTTTGAAGGCTTAAACGATGCGATGCTGTTGGCGCATGTCCTCGCGCCGGGTGAACGTTCAGCGGTGATGGTGCAGAATTCGCCGCAGAACAAAGAATACCGGGATCGCAGCGGCGCGGATTTCGAGATCGGCTTTTTCTATATCAATGTAGCAGCAAGCAAACGACCGATCATCATCCGGGTGGATATTCCGATGTGGGTTGCGCGCGATAAAGCCTCGGTCGGGGCGCTGCACGCGCTGATCCTTGCGCAGTGTGCAATTCAAGGGAGACGAAGTTACCCGTATGCGCTCACGCGGGCGGACGAACTCGCCTATGTGAGCAGTATCGAAAAACAGCAGATGGATGAACTAATCCGGGTCAATATGCTGCAAAACGCGCTTGAGCCGGAAAATTCCAGCAAGCTGGAAAGTAAAAGCCTCGCACGTGGGGAGCGAACGCATTTTCGGCTGCACTAAGCCCCCGCATGAAAGAGAGGGAGAGCAAATACGATGGTCATCAACGAAAAGCGTCATGTGGTTGGACGGGTGCTGCGCGCCAGTACAACCGGGTTCGACTGCGGAACGCGCAGCAGCAAAATCGACGACAAGCACACGTTCGGATCGTTCGTCAAAGTGCCGATCACGGATGATGAGGCGGTCATCGCCGTTGGCTTGATCCACGCGATCCGCATTGATGATGATGCGCTGGCGCGTGAACTGGTCATGGCAAGCGTGGTCGATAACGTCGCACTGATCGATCAACGCGAAAATCGCATGGTTCCGGTCGAAATCGGCGTGATCAATATCGGCTACCGCTTTAACGGCGTGATGGTGCAGAGCCTTCCGCCGCGCCCGCCGCTGAGCTTAAGCGAGGTCGAGTTATGCACGGCGGACGAAGTGTATGAGTTCACCCAGCGCGCCGACTTCTTCCGCTTGATCTTGAATGCGAAAGAAGTCCCCAGCGATGAATTGATCGCGGCGGCGCTGAATTATGCCAGCTACGCTTACCCGGAAGCGGAACAGTATCAGTTCCGCGTGAACTGCGGTCGCAAGCTGGCGATGCTGCTTTCGAATGACTTGAAGCGCTTGAGCCATGTACTCGCACTGATCAAGCCCTAGCGCAAAGCCGGAAAGGCGCAAAGGAATATTGGAGACCTCTTCGCGTCCTTGCGGCTTTGCGTTGATGTTTTTTCTCCGTACTAGTTCAGCGGGTGCGCGCTGAAGAACTCCCACATCAACTCGGTGGCGTTGACATCGCGGTTCATCTCACCGACGATAAATTCTGGGAACTCGCCGCCGCCCGTCCATTGGTGTCCCCCACCTTCGACCGTATACAAGATCACGTCAGCGCCGCCTTCGCAGTCTGTATACTGCATGCCGCTCACAGCGCCGGTGGTTTCGGTTGATGCGCTGGTCGCGCATCCGTTCCGCGCTCCCCATGCCTCCGCCCATGTCGCAATCGAAGGCAGTCCAGCGCTCATAAATTCCCCGCCTTCATACGGGACAACCGGATCAGCCGTGCCGTGAAACGCGATCACAGGAATCGTGCGCGGCGCTGCCCACTCCGGTTCGCACGTGCTGTCAATCAGCGGATACGCGCCGCTCATCATGCCCACCGCCGCGATCCGGTCGGGAATCTCACACGCGATCCGGTGCGTCATGCCCCCGCCGTTTGAAAAGCCGTTCACATACACACGGCTCGAATCAAGGCAAAAGTCATAGAACAAGAAGGCGATCAGTCCGTCAATGAACGAAACATCATCCACATCGCTGTCAACGCCTGCATACCCCGCATTCCAGCGCAGCGGAAAACCCGTCCCCTGCGGGTACACGACGATGAAATTTTCTGTTTCGGCTAAAGTGCTCCATTGGCTGGCGGCATCCTGTTGAGTTGGGCTGGATGAGAACCCATGCAGGCTGACCACGAGCGGCGTTTCGACATTCGGATCGTATCCGGTTGGCACATAAATCAGATACGAGCGATCCCGATCATCGATATCGAGTTCGAGTTCAACCAATTCCCCCGGTGTGACGGGTGACGGCTGCCCACAGGTGGGCGGATCATAGGGTTCTGTGCCAACCGTTTGACCAACCGCAGGCATCACGAATGGAAATGTCAAAAGCAGTAGTCCAATTGAGGCAAGTTTTCGCAGCATCGGTTATGATTCCTATCCAACGCGTAACAAGACATGATCACAGTTTCTCACCCTATCCTTTGGGGTAGATGAGAATATCAAAAACAGAAAATTTGTGCTACACTTGGTCTACTCATGAGCGATTTTTGAGGAGCAAGACGGATGAGCCTGCCACTTCCGAAACGGAGTTCTACCGCGCTGCGTGACCCTGACGCTTTCTTCGGCGTACAACTCTCGCAAAAAATCGGCGTCGTGGTCGGCGGATCACTCAGTAAAGGGCTGGTGATCAAGCTCGAAGCGCACCAAAGCATCGAAGACCTCGCGGTTGGGCGCTATATCGTGGTACACGGCGATAAACGCCGCTTCTTCTGCATGATCACCGATATTGTGCTGGACAACAGCAACCCGGAAATTCAAAACACACCGCCGGACATCAGCGATGCGTTTTTCCGCGATATTTATCAGGGGTACGCGGTCTTCGGCAAAATTCACGCACAGCCGATGCTGGTCATCGACGAAGACGGCACGCCCAAGCCCGTCAAGACGATCCCCGCGCACTTCACCGATGTGATGAACGCGACGGTGGATGACGTCAATGCGGTCTTTGGCATCGAAGACAAGGTGCATTTTAACGTCGGATCGCCGTTGGAACTGGATCAGACGCAGATCAACCTGAACCTGAAGCGCCTTGTCGAACGTTCCATCGGCATCTTCGGCAAGAGCGGCACGGGCAAGAGCTTCCTCACCCGCTTGATGCTCGCCGGAATCATCGCCCGCGATCAAGCGTGCGCGCTGATCTTCGACATGCACAACGATTACGGCTGGGCAGTCGTGGACGAACGCGGTGCGAACTCGAAAGGCTTGAAGCAGCTTTTAGGGGATCGCGTCAGCCTTGCCACGCTCGATCCGGCATCGACGATCAAGCGCGGGGCGGGATCACGGCGCGATTTTGATGTGGTGATCGGTTACGACGAAGTGGAACCGGAAGACCTCGAAATGCTGCGCGAGACGATGGGCTTCACCGACGCGATGCTTGACGCGGCGCGCACGCTGCGCGGCAAGTGGAAAGGCAACTGGATCGGCAAGCTGATCGACGCGACCAACGAAGACTTTGATGAAATCGAAGCGACTTCACCTGTGCGCGTCGGCACGCTGCAAGGACTTCAGCGGCGCATCCAGCGCTTCCGCAAATGGGAGTTTCTCGTCGAACAATCGACCGGCGACAGCGTGCGCAATGTGATCACCCATATTGAGCAGGGTAAAAGCGTCGTGTTAGAGTTCGGGCGCTACGGCAACTCGGTTGAGGCGTACATCCTCGTCGCCAACTACTTAACACGGCGCATCCATGAGCATTATGTCGATAAAGTCGAACGCGCGCTCGGTGATGCAGGACTTGAGCCGAATCAACTGCTGATCGTGATCGAAGAAGCGCACAAATTCCTTGATCCACGTATCGCCAGCCAAACGATTTTCGGGACGATTGCGCGCGAACTGCGCAAGTACAAAGTCACGCTGATGATCGTCGATCAGCGACCGAGCGGGATTGACGAAGAAGTGATGAGCCAGATCGGGACGCGCATCACGGCGCTGCTCGACAACGAGCGCGATATTGCCGCTGTTTTGACCGGAATCAATGGGGCGGCGGGCTTGCGTGAAGTGCTGGCGCGTTTGGATACCAAGCAGCAGGCGATCATCATGGGTCATGCCGTACCGATGCCCGTTGTCGTCAAAACGCGCACGTATGACGAGAAGTTCTATCAAGCCATCGAAGGCGACATCAGCGGACAGCCGATCCGCCTTGCCAAGAACGGCGGCAGCGGCGACGATAATCCGCCCCCGCGCTCACCCAAGCTCGGCAGCGGCGGCGGCGACCGTCGGATACGGTAAGGAGACAAATCCCATGCTTCCTGAGAATCTCGTCCATGAACTTCGCAGCCTCAGCCGCGCCGACAAACTGCGCGCTATGCAGCTTTTGATCACGCAATTGGCTGTAGACGAAGCGTCGTATACACTCGATGCTTCCTATGAACTGCTTACGCCATATGGCAACGAAGCGGCGGCACAAGTTCTCGCGGAGTTTCTTAAGGCATCCAAGGACTCGGTATAGTGGCACGCTTTCCCTATGTTTCGACAGATGGATTAGCGCCAAGCTTGATGCCTCGTCTGTCGATGACATTGTCGATTGGCGGACGCTCACTTGAGGTGCAAGGGCTGCTTGAGACGGGTGCAGCCGTCAATGTTCTTCCCTATCACATGGGTAAAGCACTGGGAGCAATTTGGGATACACAAAATGTCCCGGTATCACTTGTCGGCAGTCTTGGTCAGTTTGATGCGCGGGCTTTAGTGGTCGAGGCATTCAATCCACTGATTAGCGGTAGATCGGTTCGATTGGTCTTTGCTTGGACACAAGCGGAACATGCGCCGCTCATTTTTGGGCAGATGAACTTTTTCCTTGAATTCGATGTGTGCTTCTATCGTTCACAAGGCTTCTTTGAAATATCATCCAAGCTATAGATCAGAATTCGTCGTTGGAGCACACAATTGGGCGGTACTCTCCTCAACATGATCACGGTCGCAATCGGCAGCCTCATCGGGCTGGTGATCGGCGACCGTCTCCCCCAGAAAATCCGGCAGAGCGTGATCACCGGGCTGGGCTTGGTGACGCTGTTCGTCGGCGTGAGCAATGCCGGACAAACTGGCAATATCATCATCCCGTTGATCAGCCTCGTTTCCGGCGTAATCATCGGTGAACTGCTTGATTTGGACAGCAAGCTCGAACACTTCGGTGAGTGGCTGCAAAAACGCTTCGGCGGCGGCAGCGGCACGAATGCCGACTCGCGGGCACGGTTCATCACCGGCTTCGTGACGGCGTCGCTAGTTTTTTGCATCGGTCCGCTGACGTTCGTCGGCTCGATGCAGGATGGCATGGGCTTGGCGATTGGTTATCAGCAGTTGGCGATCAAGAGCGTGCTCGACGGGTTCGGGGCGGTCGCGTTCGCGGCGAGTTTCGGACTCGGTGTGATGTTCACCTTGATCACGATCTTGGTGATTCAAGGCGGACTCGCGGTGATCGGGAGTTTACTCGGTGCAGTCCTCACCACGCCGATGATCAACGAGATGACGGCAGTTGGCGGGCTGATGCTGATGGGGTTATCGCTCGTGCTGCTGGAGATCAAGCGACCGCGCATGGCGAACTTTCTGCCCGCGCTGGTGATCGCGCCGTTGATCGTCGCGGTCGCGGGAGCGCTCGGTATTAACGTGTACCC
>JAPKMU010000376.1 GCA_026645745.1 Anaerolineae bacterium
TGATTTTACGCGCCCGCTCCCGCCGGAGTCAGAGGGGAGTGCGGCGCAGTCAACCGCGTCAGTGCCGCGAAGTCCATCAGGCTCACCGGACGCTGAACGGTTCAAGAAAGCGCTCGAAGAAGACTCCACGATTTAATCACGCTGATCAGCTTTAGGAGAATGACCCATGATCGATATTGCCCTGATCCGAGAAAAACCCGACTGGGTGAAAGCACAAATCGCCAAGTTGTATGATCCTGCCGCCTTGGAACGCATCGACGCGGTGCTTGAACTGGATAAACAGCGCCGCCAGTTGATCGGCGAAGGTGAAACGCTGCAAGCCGCGCGTAACAAACTCAACAAGGCGTATGGCGGACTGCGCGGCAGCCGTCAAATGCCGGATGAAGCGAAAGCCGCCATTGCGACAGCGGCGCGTTTGGCGATTGAAGGGAAAGATTACGAACTTGCTGCCAGCTACCTGGGCGGCGCGACTGTTCCGGCACAAATCGCACCGTCGAGCACAGCACTTGAAGACCTGCTGAAATCGCTCGGCGGAATTGGTGAGCGCGTCGAGGCGATCAACGAAGAACTGCGCGGTGTTGATGCGGCGCTTGAGGACAATATGCTGTGGATTCCGAATATGCCGCATGAAAGCGTGCCCGTATTCGAAAACGACACGTTTAACATCGCGCATACGCCTGAAGGGATGATGCCCGAATTCGACTTCACGCCTAAGCCGCATTGGGAGCTTGGAACAGCGCTCGATATCATTGACTTTGAGCGCGGCGTGCGTATGGCAGGCACACGCGGCTATGTGTTGAAAGGCGTCGGCGCGCAGCTTCAGCGGGCGTTGATCAACTTCTTCTTGGATAATGCCCGCGAACACGGATTCGTTGAGCTTTATCTGCCGAATCTCGTCCGTGAGGAAATGTTCTACGGTGCGGGGCAGTTCCCCAAGTTCCGCGATGCTGTTTACTATGATGCTGACGCGGACTTATACATGCTGCCGACGGCGGAAGTGGCGATCACGAACCTGCACCGCGACGAAATCCTTGAGGAGTCGATGCTGCCGCTCTATTACGCGGCGCATACGCCGTGTTACCGCCGTGAACGTATGGCGGCGGGGCGCGACGTGCGCGGGATCAAGCGTGTGCACCAATTTGAGAAAGTCGAGTTGTACAAGTTCACCTCGCCGGAAACCAGTTACGCCGAATTGGAGAGCTTGACCGAAGCCGCGTGCGATATTCCGCGCAAACTCAAGCTGCCGTTCCGCCGCTTGGAGATCGTCTCCGGCGATCTGGGCTTCAGCGCGGCGAAAAAGTACGACATCGAAATCTTCGCGGCAGGCAGTGGGGAATGGCTGGAAGTTTCTTCCTGTTCCAACACGGAAGATTTTCAGGCGCGGCGCGCGAACCTGAAGTATCGCCCGAACGACAGCAAACGCACGCGACACGTCCATACGCTCAACGGGAGCGGCTTGGCGACTCCGCGTGTGATCATCGCCATTATGGAGAATTATCAGCAGGCGGACGGCAGCGTTGTTGTCCCCGAAGCGCTTGTGCCTTACATGGGCGGTATTGAAGTGATTCGGTAGCTGTCTCTACGAATTTTCTCGTTCTATCGGATTGGCTGGTTCATTCAACTCCTCCCTAAATCCCTCCCCGCTGTCGCATGGAGGGACTTTGCACGCGCGTGAATTCCCCCTCTACGAAGTGGAGGGGGCAGGGGGAGGTGAAAGAAAACCACTCAATCCGGTAGAACCAACGAATTTTGGAGCGAAAAACGTGGCACGAGCAAATACGGCGGGGCAAATCAGCGCCGAACCGAACGGTTGGATTGAACGAATACAAGCACATCCACGCGGGCGCTTGATCGGGGTGCTGCTCGGTCATATGACCGTTGATACGTTCAACGGCATGAATGCCGTCCTGCTGGCGTTTTTGAGCGTCCATATTCTGCCGATGACCAATACCCAGATCGGCGCAGCGATCAGCGCGTACAGCTTAACAGCGGCGATTAGTCAGCCGTTTTTTGGCTTGTGGGCGGATCGCAGCGGCGGGCGCGTGCTCGGCGCGGGCGGTGTCGCGTGGACAGTCTCGTTTCTGATGCTGGCGGTGATGCTTGCCACCACCGGGCAGTACTGGCTAATGTTGATTCCGTTTGTGCTGGCGTCACTGGGGAGCGGGGCATTTCATCCGGTTGGCACGATGCACGCGGGCGGGCTTGGCAAAGTCAGTTCGGCATCGCGTCTGAGTTGGTTTTTCCTCGCGGGTCAAACTGGACTGGCAATCGGTCCGACTCTGACCGGAATTTTGCTCGACTCGACGGCGACGCATAACGCTGCGTTCGTGAGCGGGATACCCGCTTTCTCAAACCTCCTCATCGAGCGCGGTACGGTCACGCCGTTGTTGGGCATCGCGCTGTTAGCTGCACCTGCCGTTCTACTCATGGCGCTTACGCTCCCGTCGCGTATGGCGTATCAAGCGGCGCACAAAGTCGAAGCGCGCACGGGCGAAAATGCGGTTCTTCCCGTCACGGCGCTGGCACTTCTAGCGTTCACGGTGACACTCCGCAGTTTGTCAAATCCCGGCGCGGTCGCGTTTATTCCACGTCTGTTCCAAGAAAAAGGGTGGACAGCCGCCGAATATGGGTTGGTCACGAGTGCATATTGGATCGCCAGCGGTGTAACCGGAATCGTTTTCGGTTGGCTGGCAGATCGCTTGAGCAGCCGTGTTGTGACCGCGTGGAGCTTGATCGCTGCTGCCCCGGCGATTTTCCTCCTCCCACTCACCGATGGGGCGGCGGCGTTTGCGATGGCACTGCTGGCGGGCGGCTTGACCGGAGGCTCACACAGTTTGCTTGTGGCAATGAGTCAGCGGTTGATGCCCAAGAGCCGGGGATTTGCCAGCGGCGCGACATTAGGCTTTATTTTCGGGACAGGCGCAGTTGGAACGTTGATCATCGGCGCACTGTCAGATCGGTTAGGACTCACGACTGCATTTCAGATTGTCGCCGTCGTCACTGTCGCGTCTGGTGTCATGAGTTTTGCCTTGCGGGATCGAAAAGGTTAATTCCCGTTTGTTCATCGCACAAAGGGCAGTTACAATAGAAAAACTCATCCCGTCTTGATCGGAGGACTTCGCCGTGAGCCTTTGGAAAGATAAGTACGTCATCGGGCTAACGGGTAACATCGCGGTAGGGAAAAGCTTGGTTCGGCAGATGCTTCAGCATCTTGGGGCATACCCGGTGGACGCTGACGGATTGGCGCATCAGGTTATCCTGCCGGGAGCACCCGGCTATTTGCCTACAGTTGAGATGTTCGGCAAGATTATCCTCGACGAGAATGGGCATGTGAACCGCCAAACCCTCGGCGCGATTGTGTTTACCATTCCCGAAGCACTTACACGTCTGGAAGCGATCACGCATCCCGTCATTAACAACGCCATCATGACTCTGGTTTCGCGCGCGAAGCAGACCGTGATCGTGATCGAAGCGATCAAGCTGATTGAAAGCCCGAACTTGATGAAAGCGGTAGATGCGGTGTGGGTGGTGGATGCGTCCCCAGAAGCACAGCTCAAGCGCTTGATCGAACGCCGTAAGATGTCGCCCGAAGAAGCACGCAAACGCATCGCCGCGCAGAATCCGCAAGCGGAAAAGCTCCAAAAAGCAGCGGTGGTGATCCGCAACGACGGCAACCCGGAAGAAACATGGAAACACGTACAGCTTGCGTGGAACACGATCCCCGGTGTGCCGAAAGTTAAGACAACGGCGACCGAGACGGAAGGGATGCCTGCCGCGAAGCCGCCAGCACAGCCCGCCGTCGCACCGCCGCCACCAAGCGCACCAAGCGCGACTCCTGCGACACAGCCGAGGATGCCCGCCGTGCCCGTGCAGCCCGCTGCTTCGACCGAGAATCCGCCTGCTGCCGCGCTCCCCGGCGCGACCGCTGCGCGTGCGCCTCAGCCTACGCCAAGCGTTCCCGGCTCACAGCCTGCTGCTCCAGCGTCTAAGCCCGTTCCAATTCCTACACCGCCACCGCTTCCCGCTGTCGCTGTCAACGTGCGGCGCGGCAAACCCGGCGAAACCGACGCAATCGCCAAATTTATTACCCGTGTGAGCGGCAAAGAAGTTGATCGCATGGATATCATGCTTGCCTTCGGGCAGAAAAGCTACCTGCTCGCGATGGACGGCGCATCAACCATCGTTGGCGTCGTCGGTTGGCAGGTCGAAAACTTGATCACCCGTGTCGATGAGATTTATCTTGAGCCGTCGATTGCGAAAGAAACCGTAATCGGCGCATTGGTCAGCGCGATTGAAGATCACTCGCGCGATTTACAAAGCGAAGTCGCATTCATCGCGCTTCCGGCAGCATCCGCCACCGCCGAAATTGTGACGCCGTTCATCAAGGGTGGTTACCAACCGCTCAAGATGGAGGATGTTAAATTCCCGGCATGGCGCGAAGCCGCCCGTGAACTTTTGAATACAGAGACGCGCCCGCTGATGAAGCAGCTCCGCGAACGCATCATGAAACCGATCTAGTGAGGAATGGAATGAGTAACTTGCAGCAGTTTCCGCCGATCCGCTGGGCGATGGTGCATCCCCGGCTTGCGGCGTGGCTTGTTTTGTCCATCGGCATGATCATCTTGCTCGTGATCGAGGCGCAAAACATCGGCTTGACGCTGTTTAACTGGATCGCGTTAATCGTCGCGAGTATTGGTGTTGCGGGCGCGTGTGTGTGGATCATCAGTTGGGAAGACAGCGACGACGAAGACGAACCGCCCGCCGTCGAAAGCACGGTTAAAGAGAAGTCTGCAAACTCGGAGGGCTAACCGATGCCCCGCCTTGATCAGCGGCTTGGCTTCACGCGCTACGAAGCGGACGAGGCATACAAAAAGGCGCTTGACGCCTTTAAAAAGAAGGACATGGACACCGCGATTGATGCGATCACCGCCGCAATCGAGGCGCTGCCCAACAACAGTGAGTATTACGCCGCGCGCGGTTTCATGTTTTACGAAGATGGCGAACGTGAAAAGGCACGCGAAGACTTTGAATCCGCCCTCAAGCGCTACCGCTACGAAATGCTGGCGCATTACGGCTTGGGGATGCTTGCCTATCGTGAAGCGCTCACGAGTGAAGAGTCAGCCGATTGGGATGATGCGCTTCAGCACTTCTTGACCGCTCACCGTGCCGATCCCGCGCGCGGCGAAACCGTCTATTATCTTGCACTCGTTTCGTACTACAAACGCGATTATCCGAATGCCGTGAGTTATATGCTGCGGGCGCAGCAAGCGTTTGAGGCGGCAGGCGACCGCCGCGCCAAATCGCACGCTGAAAAATGGGTCAAGGAGTTTACGCGCATGGCAAATAAGACGCGCGAACTCCTCACGGCAGTGCAAAACCCGCTTGAGCTGCCGGAATAACTTAATCCCTACGCACCATGAAAATGCCGCCGCTCCCACGCCGCGCTGACCTGA
>JAPKMU010000377.1 GCA_026645745.1 Anaerolineae bacterium
TGTTGGCAGGGTTGAAGGTGTTTGAGAAGCTCGTTCCGCAGCATATTGTCCGTGAGCATCTCGACGCGATTCAATTTGGCACGGTTACGGTCAGCCCAAATGATCCGAATAATGTGATCGACGGCTCAAAACTGCGGCGTGATGAGAAGGCGAAGCGGTCGTAAGAAAGAGAAGGACGAGGCATGCCTCGTCCTTCTGTTATCCTGTCCTACTGAAGTCTCAACCGCTGCTGCTGAACCTCGTCCATCGCGGCAATGGTATCTTGCAAGCCCGCCACTTCGTCCGCGATTTCGCTGCGGAGACGCTGCGCGCGGGCGCTGTCCACTTCTTTCGTCCCTAAAAGCGACATCTGCGCATACACTGTGCCGAGCGATGAAAGCGTGCTGTCAAGCTGAATTTCAGCACGTTTGACGCTGTTCGCCGTCGTTTCAAGATTTCGCAGTTGAAGCTCAAGTGTTTGAATTTGCGATTCAAGGTCGCGGCGCACCGCTTCATCTGTTTCACGGTTGAGGCGCTGGCGCGCTTTTTCCAACTGCTGCGGAACGGTTCTGCGGTCACGCTCAACCAATTCATTGCTCTCAAACGCATCGACATGCAGCGCCAGATCATACATGTGCGAGATCCAGTCGTTCACGTCCGCGACGGTTTGCTGCATGCTGGCGCGCATCGCGCCGCCGTGCCGCTTGGCGAGTTCCATCATGTTGCGGCGGTATTCGAGCGCGGATTGCAGGCGCTGGCGCGATACCGGGCTTTTGACTTTGTTCATATCGAACTTTTCTTCAAACTCGCGCGCGATTGCCTCTGCCTGTTCTGCCGGGTCAGTCAGCGCGGAGATGATGAAACCTGCCTCCGCGACCCCGCCCAACACCAACCAGAACCAAGGCTGCCAGCCCGGAATCCCTGTTTGCGGTAGAAAAACCGTCAGCACGCCCGTAATGGCGACCGTGATCAGGCTTTCCCAGCGGAAGATCGCATTCGAGATGATTGAGCCGAGGGCGCGCCGACGCACGCCCGTTCCTGAACCTGTTTGCGACATAACGTTTGCTCTCTAGGCGGATGACCGCTCCTTAACTTGCGTCTGAATTCCCGGAGGACGCGCCGCCCTGCTGTCCCCCTAACAAACGACGCTTGCGTTCTTCTAATTGGCGGTCGATTTCGCCGCTGCGCACCGCGTCGTCAATCTGGTCGCTGATGCGCGCAGTCGCCATGTCAAGCCGCGCGTCTTCTTGATCCAGCCGCCCGCGAATCTGATCCGCCAGCCCGCTGATCTCGGCATCGGTGACGCCGGACAGTTGATCGAGCGATTTCATCGTCTTGGTTACGGACTTCTTCGCTTCAACCAGTTCGATCAGCGCGATCATCTTTTCGCGTTCGCCCTTGATCGTGGTCAAGCGCGCTTCCAGCTTCAGCCGTGCATCCAGCATCGCCTGATACTGCTTTTCTTGGTCCTGCCACTGCTCGTAGTAGTCTTGGGCAAGCTGCTGTTTGGTGTTCAGCTCGGCTTGCGCGGCGGCGGCGAGCGAGTCCTTACCGCTGATGATCAAGGTGTCGATATCGCGGTCGAGCTTATCAGCGGCGCTGGCGAATTCATCGTGCTTGCGCTTCAGCGTCTTGACCGTTCCGCCAATCGTTGCGGCAGAGTCTTCGAGCGCTTCCAGATTTCTCTCAACTTGACGGATGTACTCATCCATCACGGCGACGGAATTCGACTGAAGGGCGCGGTCGACCAATCCATGCAGGCTGGCACTGATCAGGGTGTTCACTTTATCAATGATAGAAGGAGCCATAGACGATTCTCTCACGTGAAGATAGGGATGAGCAGGATCAACAATCGTAACCACTGTACCACTTCTATACGCAGTGCGTCTAGAAAAGTCGCGCAAACGATCTTTATGTGATGAACGGCGCGACGGCGCTTTCGGCTATGGGCAGGAACATCTTAAACGTACTGCCTTTGCCAAACTCGGACTCTAAATCGATGCGCCCTTTGTGAAGCTGGATCACGCCGCGCACAATCGCCAAGCCTGAACCCGCCCCTTGATCTTCATAATGTTCGCGGTTGATCTGGTAGAACGAATCCCAGATGCGCTGTTTTTCCGCTTCTTCAATCCCGCGCCCTTGATCCGTCACCCAGACCACAACTTCGCCGCCCATACGCTGCGCGCCAAGCATGATCGACGCGCCGGGTTTGCTGAATTTGACCGCATTATCGAGCAGTTGGGCAATGGCGACCGTTAAGTATTCGGGATCACCGATCAGCGGCGGCAGTTCATCTTCCACCCAGATCGTACAGTGGCGTTCCGGTTGGTGCGAAAATACGGTCGTATGCGCGCTGCGCAGCAAATCCATCATGTTGCTGATCAGCGTCTTGCGCATCTCGTAGATGCGGCGCGCATCACCCGTTTCCATTTCCACCAGATAGATGAAATTTTGGATCAAGCGGCGGAGACGAAGCGCACCGACGTTGATCCCGCGCAAAAACACGGCGGTTTCGGCGTCCCCCTGCCCCTGCTGCTGAGTCGTTTGCTGCTGTTCGCTCAACATATCCGTATACGCGACGAGGAATGTCAGCGGGGTGCGGAATTCGTGATTCAAGATGGTGAGGATTTTGCGTTTTAAATCGCTGATCTCCTCGGTGCGGGCACGCTGCATCAATTCGCTGCGTTTCAAGCGGCTTTCGATAGCGAGCAAAAGGTCATCGGCATCGAACGGTTTGACAAGATACTCATCAACACCCAGTCGTTTGCCGCGCACCACATCCGACTTTTCACTCCGCGCAGTCAAGAAGATGAATGGAATACTCAACCAAGCCTGATTCTTGCGGACTTCGTTGAGCAGTTGAATCCCATCCATTCGCGGCATCATGATGTCGGAAACAATGAGATCAGGCGGAACTGGGCTGCTGTTGAGGACGCTGAGCGCCTGTTCACCATTTTCGGCGGTGACGACGCGATACTGCTCCAACTCCAGAACGGTACGAATACCCTCCAGAAGATGAATATCGTCTTCTACAACCAGCAGGGTCGCTTTGAACATCGGCTGTGCTACCTACCCTTCAGCTTTGAAGTTTGCTCCGACGATCATAGACCTATTTAGCAGATTTGAAAATGATTCTTTGTAGATCGATCAGATCAGATAGGACTGCGAATCCGGTTTGCACCCCGCCCGCCCCCGCGCCGATTAGCGTCACATCGCCTAACAAATCGGTCGTCAGCGTGATCGCGTTCGTCGTGCCGCTCACGTTTGCCAGCGGGTGAGACAGCGGCAAGCGCACAGGCATCACCGATCCGCCTTCCGGTGTGACATGAGCGATCAGTTTCCAGCGTTCTCCGCTTGCACGCGCCGCGTCGATGTCCGCCGCCGTTAAGCCGCTGATTCCATGCACGTCCATCTGATCGAGCGCCAGCGGCTTGCCGAACAGCGCCGCCGAGACGATGATCGCTTTGCCCGCCGCATCCCATCCGTCTACGTCCGCCGTCGGGTCAGCTTCGGCATAACCGAGTTTTTGCGCTTCTGCTAACACGTCCGCGTAGGAGCGTCCTGCCTCCATCGCCGTCAAAATATAGTTCGTCGTCCCGTTGAGGATGCCGCGCGCGGCGGTGATCGTGCAGCCTGCCAGTGCTTGCATTCCTAAGCGCAGCGAAGGCGTACCCGCCATCACCGAGCCTTCAAACAAAACGCGCGTTCCGGCAGCGCGTGAGCGGCGCATCAAGTCGTCATAACCGACGGCGACCGCGCCTTTACTCGCAAATACGAGGTGCATACCCGCGTCAATGGCGGCGAACGCATACGGGAGCGACGCGCCGCCTGTTACCAGATCGGTCGGGAGCGCATCGACCAGCACCTCCGCGCCGCTCTCGCTGATCAACCGCTCGACGCTCCAATCGCGCGCAAGTCCGGCAGACTCAGGATAGTGCTCCAAACTGCCCGCCTTGATCGCCTCAAGCAGCGCCGCCGGATCAAGCCCGTTTGCACAATAAAGTATCCCGCGTGACCGGGTTGCCACGCCAACGATGCGCGGCGCGAAATCGTAACGCGCTTGAAGATCGTGCGCTTTGTCGCGCAGAATTTGTACAAAGCCCTGCCCAACCGTGCCAAAACCGAGGAGGAGGAGTTTCATGGATGTTCTCGTGATGTCGTGTGGTTAATCGTGTGCGCAAGCGTACCACAGCCCGCCGCACGTTGCGAACGATTCCGACGCTCGTCTATAATCGCCCATATCAGTTTGACGGAACATTGAAGGAAACACCATGACTTTAGAGACGACGATCCGTCCGGGTGCCTTGAGTCAGGCACTTATTGAGCGCGACAATCATGTGATGTCTGCCTCAATCACCCCACGCTATCCGTTTGTGATCGAACGGGGGGAAGGCGCGCGGGTCTGGGATGTTGACGGACAAGAATATATCGACTTCGCCGCCGGGATCGCGGTCAATGCGACAGGGCATTGTCACCCACAGGTGGTCAAAGCGATCACCGATCAGGCACAAAAATTCATTCATATCGCCGGAACAGACTACTATTATGAAGTTCAAATACGGCTGGCGGAAAAACTCAGTTCGATTGCGCCTTGGGAAGGCGAAAGCCGCGTTTTCTTCTCGAACAGCGGCGCGGAAGCGGTCGAAGGCGCGATCAAGGTTGCCAAGTGGTACACCAAGCGTCAAAACGTGATCGCCTTCTTCGGCGCGTTTCACGGTCGCACGATGGGTGCGCTTTCGCTGACGGCGAGTAAATACGTCCAGCGCGACGGCTTTTATCCGCTCGTGCCGGGTGTGTTCCATGTGCCGTATAACAACCCGTACCGCTGTTCACACGGGCGCACCGAGGCGCAGTGTACGACGGACTGCTACTGCGCCGATTACATCGAACAGGTGTTGTTCAAGCGGGTGTGCCCGCCGAGTTCGGTCGCGGCGATCATCCTTGAGCCGATTCAGGGTGAAGGCGGCTATGTCGTGCCTGATCCGCGCTTCGTGCAGCAGCTCCGCGAGATTTGCGATAAGCATGGCATTCTGTTGATCAGCGACGAAGTGCAGAGCGGGATTGGGCGCACGGGCAAATGGTGGGCAATCGAGCACGCGGGCGTCGTGCCGGACATTATCACCAGTGCAAAAGGAATCGCCAGCGGGATGCCGCTCGGCGCGATCATCGCCAAGCACCACATCATGACGTGGCCCCCCGGCGCGCATGGGACGACGTTCGGCGGAAATCCGGTGTCGTGCGCTGCCGCGCTGGCGACGATTGAACTGGTTGAAAATGGGATGATGGCGAACGCCGCCGAGCAAGGCGCGTACATCAAAGAATGTCTTGAAGAAATGAAAACGCATCACCCGTCACTGCGGCACGGGCGCGTCGATGGTCACGGCTTGATGGTCGGCGCGGAACTCGTGATGGATGAAGCGCGCACCCCCGCCAAGCCGATCCGCGACCGCGTGGAGCGCATCGCCATCGACAA
>JAPKMU010000378.1 GCA_026645745.1 Anaerolineae bacterium
GATCGCACGGCGGCGCGGGCTGTATTTGATCGAGGATGCGGCTCAGGCGCACGGCGCGGAATTTCAGGGTCAGCGGGCGGGGCATTGGGGAATCGCGGCGTGTTTCAGCTTTTACCCCGGTAAGAACCTCGGCGCGTATGGCGACGGCGGCGCGGTCTGCACCAACGATGAAGCGCTGGCGAAAACTCTCGCCAAACTGCGCGATCACGGGCGCATGAGCAAATATGAGCATGACATTATCGGCTACGGCGAACGGCTCGACTCGCTTCAGGCGGCGATCCTCGGCGCAAAACTGCCGCACTTAGACGCATGGAACAACGCGCGGCGGACTCACGCAGCGTATTATGATCAAGCATTCACGGGCATCAGCGGACTGCAAACCCCACGCGAGGCGCAAGCAGCGCGGCATATCTATCACATTTACAGCGTGCGCGTGAACGGCGACCGGGACGCGATGCTGAATGCGCTCAAAGAGCGGGGTATCGAAGTGGGCGTGCATTATCCCGTGCCGCTGCACATGCAGCCCGCGCTGACGCATCTCGGTTATCCGCGTGGAGCATTCCCGCACACGGAACAGGCGGCGCGGTCGATCATGAGCCTGCCGATGTACCCGGAATTGACAGTCGATCAACTCAGCCGCGTGGTGGAAGAAATCGCGGACGTGGTGGGATAAGTGTATCGGAGCACGTCTGTGCTCCGATAGAAATACGACTGCAAATTTCGGGTAATCTATCGGATATTGTCCCCTGTTCAGCCGCTCTATACGAATTATATAAATGAATTTTCTTTCATAGCCTCAAACGACAATATAACAGTTTTCGTAAACCTACTGTAGAATCCATGATGTGCTCAGCAATACAAGCTTAGCTGCCTATAACGATGACACGGGGAGAACACATCATGACCAGAACAATACGTATTGGAGTATTGGCAACACTATACGGTCCATTTGAGACCCTAGGTAAAGATGGGCTAAGAGGCGTTGAGCTTGCTGTTAGCGAGTTTGGCGGCTCGGTCGCAGGCTGCCCGATTGAATTATTTCCTATAGGGACGATTGGTTCACCCGATGTCGCTGAGGATGCAGCGCAAGAATTGATTGAACAGAAAAAAGTTGATTTTGTCGTCGGTCCACTCTCCGGCAATGAAGGGTTAGCCGTCCGGAATTATGCCAGCCAACACCAAGATCATGTTTTTCTCAACGGATCATCAGGAGCGCAAGAGCTGACAATCCATGACGTGGCTCCTAACTTCTTTAACTTTTCGCTGAATGGCATCCAAGTCGTCGCCGGGGTAGGACGCTACGCGTATAACGTTCTCGGCTACCGAAAGGTTGTGACAATCGGTGAGGCATATTTCTACCCCTATGCGCAGGTTGGCGGGTTTATGTTGGAGTACTGCCGGTTAGGGGGAAAGGTACTTCAGAAATACTGGGTTCCCCTCGGTACATCCGACTTCAGCGAAGTCATCGCGGCGATCCCCCATGAAGCTGACGCGGTTTTTGTTGCGCTTGGAGGCATGGACGCTGTCGCTTTCTTGCGTCAATATGAACAGACGGGTAATCCAAAGCCCTTGATTGGCGGCGGCATCACGACCGATCAATCAGTCTTGAGCCAAGGTGAGGCGGCTGAATATCTCGTCGGGATGATCGGGGGTGGTCCTACGGCTGACGACAATCCTGATCCCTTGTGGCATCAATTTGTCACCGCTTATCAGACGCAGTTTTCCGACCGATTAAACTTCCCGTCGTCGTTCGCACTGCAATATTATGTCAATGCGAAGGCTGGGTTAGCAGCATTGGAATCAATTGGCGGTGATTTATCGCACGGACAAGCAAAATTCAAGGCAGCCTTGTCCACGCTGAAGCTGAAAGGACCTTGTGGTCTGATCACTTTAGATCACCATCGCGGCGCCATCAGCAACAGTTTCGTCACTGTCGTTAAGAAGGATGCTTCGGGGACACTATATCGCAGCATGTTGGAAATCTCCGAGGGTGTCAACCAGACGATGGGGATGCCAGAGAAAGAGTATCTGGCGTTGGGGAGATTTGACCAGAAAACGCCCAACTTCTAAAGCTCAGATCGCCGGAACAAGGGCACACCCGCAAGTGTGCCCTTAAGTGCATCCGCTTACCGATGTACCCAGAATTAACGGTCGATAAACTCAGCCGGGTAGTGGAAGAAGTCGCGGACGTGGTGGGGTAAGTTTCACTTATTGCTGCGCTTAAGCCGCTGCTTCTCTGCATTATGTTCGTGCTGATCAGCCGCCGCGTCAATACGATCATCAATTTCGACCTTGTGATCATAGTAAAACGCCCACGCTGCATGAACTTCAGCAGGTGTCAGTCCATAATTCTCGCAGATACGCTCGACTGACCACTCCGGATCGCCAATGCAGCGCGAGAGAAGTTCAACCGTAACGCCCTTTCCGACAATTCGATACTTGTCGGAGTCAGGCTTACGCTCAATGTAGTTGATGGGGATGATCATCCTCGCCCCGCAAGTATCCCCTGCACCACGCTGATCACCCGATCATGCGCGCTGCCATTCGAGACGATCATCCCTTGATTCGGCAGATTCGCGCCGCATGAAAAATCGAGCGGCGTGCCGTCCACGTCCGTCACCGTCCCCCCGGCGGCGGTCACGATTGCCCATCCCGCCGCATGATCCCAGATTTTGTGCCGCGACTCTTGATCGCGCGGCAGCCGCAGCATCAGGTCAGCATCTCCGGCGGCGATCATCGCGTATTTGTCTTGACTGTCGATGCTTTCCACATTCGCCAATGATGAACCGAGCGCGGTATAAACCGAGTGCATACGCTCAAGGTGGGCGTGCGCGCGTTCGACGGACTCGACGATGTGCCAATCCGCCGGAGCGGTGCGCGTACTCACCCGTGTTTGACGCGCCGCGCCGCCGCTGATCGGCTCAACGTAACAAACGCCTGCTTGGGCATAAAACAGCAGTCCTAAACCATCCGGTGTGCCGTAGCCGGGGCTGGCAAGCACCCCCGCTGTTGGAATGCCGTGCTCAAGCGGTGCAATCGCAATCGAATAGCGCCGCCCTGCGAGAAACCCTTTCGTTCCGTCTACCGGATCGATCACCCATGTGCGCGCGGCGTCACGTCCGCGTCCCCAATCGAGCCACCTCACAAGATCAGCTTCGCTGACAGGCTCACCAAGCACCTCCGCAACGATGCGCACGATGATCGCGCGCTGCGGTTCCGCGACGAGCGCCGCGAACTGCTCCCCGGATTCTTCGGCTAAAACAGCATCGTTCGGGAATGCGTGACTGATCGCGCGCAGCAGCACCGCTTGACTGCCGTAATCCGCAATCGTGACCGGATCATGCCCCCCGCCTTTGTCGCTGCCATCAAGGTGCAGTTTCTGGACGCGGCGCGTGAGATCGGCGGCGAGCCGCGCCGCCGCTAAAATCGGACTGAGATCGATCAAGGGAGGTGCTCCTTTAGAGTTTCCGTGAAAACAGATAGGCGCGGCGGGTTTGAGCTTCTTGCGGGTACGGATCGCGCTCGATCACTTCTTCGACTTCAAACCCGGCGGTTCGTAGTGCGGCACTGACGACCTCGGTGGGGTGAAAGTGAAAATCAACGTTGACGGGCTGATCAAACCACTGATCCAGATGGCGCGTTTCATCCCCAATGTGAAAGGTGATCAGCATGTTTCCGGTATCACACAACACGCGGTGGAATTCGCGCAGCGCGACCAACAAACGCGGCGCAGGCACATGAATGATCGAGTAAAAGGCGGCGATTCCGCCAAAGAACCCGTCATCAATGCCACTTAACGCGAGCATATCGCCCTGTTGGAAAGGAATATTCGGATGGAGATGCTGCGCTTCTGCGATCATCTGGGCGGAGAGGTCGATGCCACAGGCTGACGCGCCAATCTGCGCCAAATACGCGGCGATCTGCCCCGGACCGCAGCCAAGATCACAGATCATCCCTTTGGTGACGGTGCGTTCAACCAGCATTTCCAGCATTTTGCGATCAAACGGCTTGTAGTCGAGTTCGTTTTTGAGCTGCTTGGCATAAGCGGCGGCAACCCGATCATAGCTGGCGGCAGTGCTCACGCGTGATTGTCTCCTGTAGTCAGCAGCCGAATGGCACGCTGATGTTGTATGGTGTGCCAACATCATAGAGGTCATAGCGGATGATCACCTGCCCGGTTACGGGGAGCTGACTATCCAGCAGGATGACATTTTCGACACTGAGGTTGACGTAAAAGCGGATCACCGCATTCGCGGACGGCGCGATCCATAAATCATAGCCGGTGATCGTCTGCGTGCCGCCTTCGGAAAGCCGCACAGCAGGCAAACTGAGATCGGCAGGCTCAAAGGCATAACCGTAGACCTGTATCCCGTTAATGGTCGCTTGTCTGCCAGCGGGCACGGCGCGGCTGACCCCGCCGATCAGCAGTCCCGCGCCGAGGTCGGCGGCGGCTTGCGCGCTGCCCTGTTCATTGCCGAGATTGACGCTGCACGCGCCATTTTGAACGAGAAACGCATCATCACCGAGGCGCACGGCTTCGTAATCGATCCCGCCTGTTTCGCCAAACAAATCGCCGCTGGAACTCACAACGATGCGGCGGGCGCGTGAAAGCTGGTTGAACCATGACTCGGCGCTGGCGCTGGCGGTGACTTCGCGCGGGGTGCGGGCGACCACGCCGGAAAACTCAAGCGTGACGACGTAACGCCAGCCCGCCAACTCATTGAGACGGTTGTCGATGCGTGTGAAGGCGGTCACGGGCAAATTATACGGCGGCGGCGGCGCGTTCTGCGTGAGCGGGAGCGCGGTTTGCATATCCTCAATCGAGGCAATGGTCGGCACGTCCTCAATGTCTTGAATAGGACTTTGATCACACGCGGCGAGCATCAGAACGAGTAAAAGCAGAATCAAAACGCGCATGATCATCCCGACTGGTTGACGGACAAGCTGTCTAGGACGGCTTGCAGGGTAGGAACGTAGGCGTCGCCGCTGGTATAGGCTGTGTACGTCTCAACCACGATCAGGTACGGGTCGCGGCGGAGATAAAACACATCCAATTGACCGGGCGCGAATGCGGGAGCGCCGTCAACAGCATGATAGCTGACGCGCTGCCATCCGTCGTCGGTGAACTGGACGTCAAACTCGTTGAGCCACGCTTGACTGTCGTAATACCGGACTTCGTAGCGGTCAATCGCGTATGCAAAACTCGCTTGCGTGACGATGCCGGAATTGACGACGGCGAGGCTGAAAAATGCTTGATCGCCGTCATTCCAGCGTCTATAACGGCGCTCCTCATCGACCATCTGCGTTTGTGACCAAGCGGCAGGCATGTTGATGCGCGTGATCTCCTGCTCGATGGTTTGCGCCCCCGGAAACGGTGTCGACGGAAGGAGCACGATGGGCGGCGGAGGCTGCACAAGCAAAATAGTCACGCCGACCACGACGATCAAAA
>JAPKMU010000379.1 GCA_026645745.1 Anaerolineae bacterium
CGCTTGCGATGGAGAGGGGTGGCGCACCGAAGGTGCGACGGGGTGAGGATTTATTGTCGCCCCCTCTCCCCGCTGGCGTGGTGAGGGGTTATTTTCGCCCGCTTCGCGGGGTGACAAGAGCAAAAAGAATCAGAGGGCAGAGATCAAGTAGGTGGCGAACCCACCACCACCCGAAAACCGACACTGTTGCCCCCGTGATTCGAATCAACGCTGCTGCGGAGAGCCGCGCGAGCGTAATCGTGATCGAAGACCCACGAACCGCTGCGCAGTACACTGCGAACATCTACTTCACTACCTGTATTCGCTTCGCGCCCGGTATTAGGATTATAAGGGTATTCTTCAGGTATAAAATTCGTCCATTCCCAAACATTCCCGCTCATGTCGAGCGCCCCGACCCATGACGCGCCATTCAAGAATGATCCAACCGGCGCGGTGAGATCAAAGCCATCACCGCTGCCAGAAATATTCGCTCGCGCCGAGTCCCAATCATCCCCCCAAGGGTAGTTCCACGACTCGACTCCACGCGCAGCGTACTCCCATTCGCGCTCGGTCGGCAGACGACCGCCCCACCATTCGGCAAAATCCCGCGTCTGAAACCAATCGACATAAACCACCGGGTGATCGGCATAATCTCGATCTGCAAAGTACGTTTGGTCGTCCGGTGGCGTACACGCCCCGTCATCGACGCAGCGCGCATACTGCGCATTCGTGACCTCGGTCACGCCAATGTAAAACGGTTCATCAAGGCATTGAGCATGAAGCGGCGCAGTATCAAAATCTGCACTCCCCATCGTGAAGCATCCCGGCGGCACAAATGCGACCTCAATCCCGTTGACCGTCGTGATCTGCGGCGTCCAGTCGATGTTATGTCCCTCAAAGCGCGGGAAAGGTGTAGGTGTGAGCGTAAATTCCGGCGTATTCGTGATCGTCGGGGTAATCGTCGCGGTTGGGGGCGGCGTATATGTCGGCGGCGTGAAAATCGATACACACAGGTTATTCCCCGCCGGGCAGTACGCGAACGGCATTCCATTCAAAGTCAGCGTAATCGTGCGCGGCGTGTTGGCAACCGGGTCATACCAGAACACATTCACGGGCGCGAGGTCTTGCGTAAACGTCGCGGTCGGTGGGCATTCCATTGGTAATGGAATTTGTGTCCCCGCTTCGCGCAGTCGAAAACACGCGGGGGTGATCACCGTACTGAACGGGATGCCGAACGCCGGAAAATCCTGCAAACGATAGGCTTCGTTTTGTCCGCTCCGCTGCACCTGCAATCCGAGTCCCTCCAAGAAGACGACACCTGCTTGCGGCACGTACACAATCAGCGTGTCGTTATCGACAAACACCTGAATCTCAAACGGCGTTTGCGCCGCTGCCATGCCCAACCCGAACACGGCGATCAAAACGGCGGCGGTGAAGCTCAAAAGGCGGCGAGTTTGCGGATTCATGCCCGTTCTCCGGTGAATTCAGCGAACGGGCATGAGTATAACGCGGATCAATTAGGTGACGCGATTAATAATCGCGCGCCACGCGGAAACCCACATCTTGCGCATCATAATCTGCACGCTCACCCCAGCGGTGAGTCGATTCTAGTCCCGCGCCTTCTTCGGATAAATACGATCCGCCGCGCAGCACGAACACTGGATCGCTCATCGACTCATCGAGCGCGACTTCAACCCCATCCGGTACATACGGATAAGGCATGAACAGGGAGCTTGTCCACTCTTGGACGTTCCCAAGCATATTGAGCGCGCCAATCCACGATGCGCCCTCTGAGAACGAGCGCACAGGGGCGACATTGGTATAAGGGTCATACGGGCTGGCACTGTTCACGCGTTCCGGTGCCCATTCAAATGGAGTCACACTCCACGTATACCTCCAACTGGAAACACCGCGCGCGGCATACTCCCATTCGCGCTCGGTTGGCAGCCGACCGCCCCACCATTCCGCGAAGGCTTGCGCCTGATGCAATGACACAAACCTCGCCGGATATGCGTCAATGTCGGGATCATCCCACAAATCCGCATCGCCGAACGGCGTGCAGTCACCGTCATCAACGCACTGACGGTACTCCCCAATCGAGACTTCGGTCACGCCGATGTAAAACGCCGTGTCGATACACTGCTCGTGCGCTGGCGCTATATTCGACTGCTCACTTACACCCATAATGAAGCATCCCGGCGGCACGAGCGCCACCTCAATCCCGTTGATCGTCTCGGTAACCGGCGTCCAATCCTCATTTTCACCCTCAAACGGCGGCATCGGCGTCGGCGTTGCCGTTGGCGGGATCGGCGTGCGCGTGGCGGTCGGCGGACGCGGGGTGTGAGTTGCAGTCGGTGTCACTGGAGTAGGCGTGGCGGTCGGCGGCGGCGGTGTCGGCGTGCTTGTTGGCGGCTCGAAAACCGCCTGACAATCACTGATCCCCGATGGGCAGATTCCGAAAGGCACACCGCTCACCGTCAGCGTGATCACAAGCGGCGAATTCGTCACGCTGTCATACCAGAATACGTTCGCGGGCGCGAGGTCTTGCGTCAGCGTCTGCGCTTGCGGACATTCGACCGGCAGCGGAACCGTCGTCCCTGCTTTGCGCAGTCGAAAACAAATCGGCGTCGGGATCGTGTTGAACGGAATCCCAAACCCGACATACTCATCGAGCGAATACGACTCCATTTGCCCGCTGCGCTGGACTTGATAGGCGAAGCCTTCCAGCGATACCATGCCGACAGACGGGACAAATAAGGTGAGTGTATCGTTATCGATGAAGATGCGGATAGCATACGGTGACTGCGCTGCGAGGCTCAATCCGGTCAGGGCGATCAGCAGCGCGGAGGTGAGAAGGATCAACCGAAAAAAATGTATTTTCATGCCCGTCCTCCATGTGTGGCGGCGAACAGGCATGAGTATAACGCGGTTTTTTACGCACAACGACGAACTACGCCGTCACTTTGCGTCTTAGCGCCTTTGCGTTGAAGCTTTCTCTTTGTGTTTCTTCGTGTTCTTTGTGGTTCAATGCGTTTGCGCTTTACGCCAGCGCCCACTTCCGCCGGTTGATCTGCGCCCGCTCTTTCACCTCAAGGATCGACGCGGGGCTGACTTCCGCCTCAAATGAGCGGAAACCCGACAGCTTGAACCCGTGCCGCTTGGCGATCCCGCCGATCTCTTCGGCGCGTTCAACACTGATGTCTTTCCCTATCGTGTAATCTTCGTAGCGTCCTTCGAGCGCCAACGCCATCGTTTCCGCCATACACGCATACGATTTGCGCGGCGGAAAACCAAAATCGAAGTGAAAATCGAGGTGTTCGCCGGGGACATCCACCATCCCGCCTTCGATCACCAGAACATCGTTCCGTTCAGCGGCGACGCGGCGGCTGACATCACGCGGGCGCGCAACGTCAAGCACGACCGCCCCCGGTTTGAGGTGCTGCGGCTCGATGATCGCATGAACCGCGCTCGTCACGGTTAATATCAAGTCGGCTTCGTAGATCGCGCTGATCTCGCTCGTGGCGATCACCTGCGCCGTTTTGCCTTCGCACTTTTCGCGCACCGCTTCGAGCGCATCCATGCGCCGCCCGACGAGGATCAGCTTTGCCGATTCGCCCGCCAGCATTTCGGCGCATGTCTTTCCAATCGCGCCCGTAGCGCCGACAATCGCAATCGTCGCTTGGCGGATCGGAATCTCCATCACCCGCCCCGCTTCGAGGATCGCCTCAACCGCCATTGTGATCGTGTAGCTGTCGCCCGTCGTGACCGGAATATCGAGCCGATCCGCGATGGTTTTGCCCGCGTCCCCCACGACCGATGTATACGCACCTAAGCCGAGAATTTTCGCACCCAACTGCTCCGCCATCTGCCCGCACGCGACGATTTTCTTGTAGACCGTCTCGACCGGGAGCGACATCATCGTTGGCGGCGTGAATGGGCACGCGATAAACCAACCTTTGACCTCACGCCCGGTGCTGATGCTCTGCACCCCCGTGATCTCGCTCAAATAAACGGGGGGAAAGAAGCGCGAAAAAAAGTTAATCTGCCCTTCTGTCAAAATCTTACCGAGCAGTGGGTATTTTCGGGCAACATCTTTCTTAATTTGAATCGGGTGAATGATGAACGCGAACGTATCGTCAGTCATCGGCTTACCAGCCTTCTTCGGCTTGTTTCTCGTTGGAGCGGGGGTAATGCCGCTGATGTGAGCGCGCATCCCCGATGAAATGGTGATCGCTTTCTTCAAACGTCACACTGCGGCTGATCACACGGCGCTGAGGACTGGCAACCAGCACGACATCGCTTTCAATCATACGTCCGGGGAACATCACCATCCCCGACCCGATGCGGCAGTTATGCCCGACCGCGCTGCCCAGTACGATCTGCCCGACTTCTTCTAATTCGCCCGCAATATTCGCGGCGCGGATTGGCTTCTGCTCAATCAAGTTGAAGTCAGTGAAGGTGCTGCCCGCGCCGACAAACGAATTCCGCCCAATCACGCACATCTGCAAGCAGGTGTTCTGCGCGATGATCGTGTTTTCCATCACGGCGGTCAAATACAGCGCCGAACGAAACGGTAGGAAGCACCCGTTTGCGACCGTGCTTTCCATCAACACGCATCCGTCATCAATCGTGACATTATCGCCAATCGTGCAGTTGTCGAGGAATACGCCGGGTCCAATCGAACAGTTCTCGCCAATATCCACCGGACCTGTGATCACCGCAGTCGGGTGAATCGTCGTGCCCTTGCCGACTCGCACCGCAAGCGATGTGCTGAGAATCTGTTTCTGTTCCAAGATCGCCTGCCACAGCATCCGGAGCGCAAAGAAATTATGCTCCTTGGCACGCCGATCTAGGCGGCTGCCGCGCGCGAAATTGGTGTAAATGATGCTGGCGAAATAAACGTGCACCCAGCTTTCGATCTGGACGACCGCGCGGCGTGCGCCGTAATGCGTCAGGTTGCCCTGCTCCATCGTCATGAAGTCCGGGACGCTGTAGAAACCCATTTCTTGCGGGTCGCTGGTGATCACGATGGGGCGAATTTCCGGGGTATACCCCGACGGAAAATACCACAGGTCGAGCAGAATCACTGGTGCGCCTGTCGCATCGATGCCGCGCTCAAACGTGGTCGCAAGCGGCAGCGTATACGTTTTGTAAGCCGGGTCGTTGATCGGGATAGCGGCACGGCACGCGACCTTACTTTTGCGCGCCTGTTTCATGAATTCTTCAAAGAATTCTTTGTCAAACCACAAGCTGTCGCGGTAGACAATCGCCGCACCTTGCACACGCGGGAGTTCCTGACGACTGGCAAATGTGCCACCCAAGCCGAGATCGCGCTTGAAGTAATCGATCAACAAATCTTCATGATGAATCTTGAGCGGCTTGACCCCGATCGTCAGCAGACTCGCGGGCTGGTTAAACGGCGGGATGTGCCGAGTATCCTCGATTACGTACCGGAGCATGAGCGGC
>JAPKMU010000037.1 GCA_026645745.1 Anaerolineae bacterium
ATTCCGACGATCAGGATCGGTAAACCAACAGGCGTGAGTTCAAACATACCAAGCGGCGCATACCCCGCCTGCTGAAGCAGCCCACTCGCCACCAGATTCGTAGATGTGCCGATCAGTGTGACCGATCCCGCAAGAATCGCCGTAAACGCGAGCGGCATCAACAGACGTGAGGGACTAATCCCTGTACGGCGCGAAAGCCCGAGCGCGATGGGAAGGAAAAAAGCGGCGGCGGCGGTATTGCTGATGAATGAACTCAGGATGCCGGGACCAATCAGCAGGATCGCTTTCACGCGGTTCGCATTCCCACCCACGATCCGCACGAAAAACGTCCCGATGATGTCTACAAGTCCGGTGTTGATCAACGCTTCGGTCAAGATCAACAAACCGAGGATCATCAAGACGGTTTCGCTGCCAAATCCAGCGAACGCCTCACCGGGTTCTAGCAAACCGAACACGATTAAACTGAGCATCAGCCCAAGCGCGGTGACATCCGGAGGAAAACGTTCCGTCGCGAACAAAATCAACCCAACCACGAGCAGAACCAGAAAAGCGGCAATTTCTAGCGTCATAGCAGGGCTTCCCTCTGGTGGTAGTGGCAAAACAAACCCGTCTCCCAGTCGGGAGACAGGTCTGTTTGATGTTCAACTTAGTCGCTGATCTGTTGTGTAACCAGCATCGACCGGGCATTCTCGATATAGCTCAAGCTTTGGTGACGGAAATACGTGTTATAAAGTTCCGCGTAATGCCCGCCCGCCGTCATCAGTTGATCGTGATTGCCCTGCTCGATGATCTCCCCCTCTTTCAAAACGATGATCCGGTCAGCACTGCGAACGGTGCTCAAGCGGTGCGCGATCAAGATCGAAGTCGAGCGCTTCAGGATGAGATCGAGCGCTTCTTGAATCTGCATTTCGGTGAAAGGATCGATACTTGCCGTCGCTTCGTCAAGGATGAAGATTGCCGGTTTTTGAACCAGCACACGCAGCAAACTGACTAATTGACGCTGCCCCATGCTCAAACGTGCGCCGCGCTCACCGACTTCGCTGTTCAGCCCATCGGGCAGCGTCTCCAGCCATTCACCGCCGCCAATGCTGTTAGCTATCGCTTCGATTTCTTCGTCGCTAACATCAGGGCGGGCATAGCGGATATTCTCCATCACCGTCCCGTTGAACAAAAACGGCTGCTGCGGCACGATTCCCAGTTTACCCCGGTACGAGTCGAGATCGAAAGCGCGAATGTCAACGCCATCAATCCGAATTTCACCCTCTTGGAATTCGTAGAAGCGAGCGATCAGGCGGGCGATGGTGCTTTTACCCGCGCCTGTATGCCCCACAAACGCGATGCTCTCGCCCGGATGAATGGTTAGGTTGAAATCACGCAGAATCGGATCGCCTGTTTTGTATCGGAACACCACATGATCAAATTCGATTTTGCCCGTCATCGGTTCGGGGGCAGGCTGATGATCGGTTTGCACGACGACATTTTCAGCGTCAATGAGCGCAAAAATACGCTCAAGCGCGCTCAGTCCACCTTGAAGCTGTCCCCAGAACGCTGACAAGTTGATGAACGGGAACCAGAAGCGATCCTGAGATTGTACGAACAAGAACCAAGACGCGGCGGTGATCGTCCCGCCGATCACGAACGACGCGCCGAGATAGACCAACGTCGCAATCGCAAACCCGGCAAGGAAGTTCTGAACCGGAAACACGGTCGCAAAAACGAATCCGCGCCGCAGATTGATCTTGTAGCTCTTGTTGTTGATTTCCGTGAACTCGTCGTAGATCATCGCTTCGCGGCGGAAGTTTTTCGCCACGCTGATCCCGGTCACACTCTCCTGAATATTGTCGTTCACCAGCGCCATCGCGCGGCTGCCCTGCCGGGTCGCAATGCGCGCCAGATGCCGGAAGATCAACATCGTCCCAACAACAATCGGAGTCATGCCGAGTAAGAGCAGCGTTAAACGCCATTCGTAGCCGACCAGAATCACCAAGAGGATCAGGAATTCGCCCATCTGCGTCAGAATATCACTGCCGATCAGGAGCACCTGCGCAAGCTCTTGCGAATCGTTGGTGATGCGGCTGACGACCTTGCCCGATTTGTTCTCATCATAAAACGACAGATCGCGCGCGATGGCGGCTTTGAAAGCATCTTTGCGCAGCACGCTGATCAGATCACCAATCACGCGAGAAGTCAGACGCCGCCGCACGTAGTACACGCTGAAATCCGTGATGGCGATAGCGAACAACGCCAGCACCACCGCCCATACCGCGTTTCCGCCCTGCTCCAAAGCGGCAACTCCGCGCGCGATTGTCACCGGGATCAACGCGCCAATCAGCGAGAAGATGAACACCAGTCCCACGATAATCGCCAACTGGCGGCGGTATGCTTTCATGTACCGCCATAGGCGGTTGAGCAGATACCCGTCGTCATACTGACGGTCGTATTTGTCTGCGGCAATGCCGCCGAACATTCCCATCGCTTACCCCATTTCATTCTTGACGGGCGCGGCGCTTTCGTAGCGCGCGAAAATACGGCGGTACGCATCCGAGCTTTCCATCAAGGCTTCGTGCTTACCTTGTGCCACCACACGCCCCTTGCGCAGCACGACGATATGATCCGCCCAGCGAATCTGACTCAAGCGGTGGGTGATCAGGATCGTTGTGCGTCCTTGCGCCGCTGTCCAGATTGCTTTTTGAATCTTGTCCTCGGTCGCGCTGTCGATGGCGCTGGTACTGTCATCCAAAATCAGAATCGGTGGATTGGTGGCGAATGCGCGTGCTAATGCCAACCGCTGCCGCTGACCGCCGCTCAAGGTGACGCCGCGCTGACCCACGACCGTGTCGTAGCCTTCCGGGAAAGACAAAATGAACTCATGCGCTTGCGCTTTGCGCGCCGCCGCTTCGACTTCTTCTTGAGTCGCTTCTGGTCTGCCAAAGCGGATATTATCCGCAATCGAGCGGCTGAACAGGAAAATATCTTGTTCGATGATGCTGATCGATGAGCGGAGCTTTTCGAGATTCCATTCGCGCACGTCGATACCATCGACCAAGACCCGCCCTTCGGTCACATCATACGTGCGGTTGAGGAGCTTGATCAGCGTCGTCTTGCCTGATCCGGTCTGCCCGACGATGGCGACGGTTTTCCCCGGCTCAACGTCAAAACTCACGTTGTGCGTGACAACAGCGCTTTCCGGCTGATATTGGAAAGAGACATTTTCAAAGCGGATCGCCCCCTTGACTGGCGCTTCGTAACCACCCGTGTTCTGATCGAGTGTCGTCTCTTGATTGATGATCGCCAAAATACGCTTGGTGCTGGCGTAACCGAGGGATGCTTGGGTGAATGCAGACAGCGAACTAAACACCGGGAAGCCGAACAGCATTAACTGTCCTACAAAAGCGACGACCGCGCCGGACGCGATCAATCCCTGCTGCTGCAAGAATGCTGCATGGGTGAAGCCGCCCGCCATCGCCAAGCCGATCAAGAGCATAGGAAGGTAGCGCGCCTCAACCCGCCCCTGACGGATAAAATTGTCACGGACACGATCCGCCAGCCCGTCAAAGTGGGCGATCTCGCGCTTTTCTGCTGCTGCCCCCTTGACCACCTGTAAGCCTTCGAGCGCTTCTGCGACATCAGCGTTCATCTCACCAAAGCTGGCGCGAACATCTTGCGCGATTGGGGACATGTTTTTGACGTAGTAGTACTGCGCAATGCCGTAGAACAGCAGGAACAAGCCCGGTGTCAGCGCCAGCGGCGGATATTCCAGCAAAGCGGCAATGAACGGTGTCAACAAGAACATCCCCGACCCGACCAATAGATTCATGCCGGGATTCATCATCAAGTTGAGTTCGCGCACATCATTCGTGACGCGCGCCATCGTCTCGCCAACAGGAACGCTGTCATGAAAGCTCATGCTTTTGCCGAGCAGACTGCCGTACAACTCGTCGCGCACATCGCGTTCGATGCGCTGCGCGAAAATTTCCGAACTGCCGTTGCGCATCAACTGGAGGACAGCGCGCAACCCTTGAGACGCAAAAATAGCGAATGCCAGCGGCAAAATCGTCTCTAAGGGCTGACCTGATTGCAGATTGTTAAATGCCCGACCCACAAAATACGGGACAGCCGCCGCCAGTGCCGCGTTCGCAAAAGCACCGAAAACCATCGTGATAGCGAACTGCGGATGCCGCCGTATATGCGATACGATGTAGCGGAGCGGCGACGACCGATCCGACTTAAACGTTCGTCGTGCGGTAAATTCCGAAGCCATGCAATTTCCCTGATACGTGAAAGCAAGCCCTAGTGTAGATCACGGCGGTTAGACCATGTATCGCCAATCGCGCGTGTCTTACTCGTTCAACGCGAGGAAGTCGTTCCCGTCCGGCAGTGTCAACCGGACGCCATCCCATGATTGGTAGACAATTAAGCGCACCTGAATATCGTCCCATGTTCCGGGTAGCGTGCGTTCGTCGATATAAATCTGCCCCGGCTGCATTGCTGAGGTTTGCACCGTTTCCCCATAATGGTGTATCGCGCCGTCATCTTGTGCGACTAGCTCCCCCGTCGTCGGGTCGATCACCTGAACGCTGATCGAATAATCGGCGGGCGGCGGCGACTCGACACGCCACCATAGCCGCACCGTGACCGCGCCGCTGCTTCGCGTCACATCCGCGCCGTAAAACGGCAGGACACCAGCAAACACAACTGGTTCACTATTCGGCGGCGCTTGCATGAGTTGTGCGAGAAAACACCATTCCGTCGTACACTTCCCGATCACGGTTTGCAGCGGGTGTGTCTGCTCAAGTGCGTGAAACGCATCCTGTACCCCTTCCCCAAACCAATCCCGCGTCACGAACCATACGCGCCGCGCCTCACGCGCCGCCGCTGAGTCGGTTGTGATCGAATCTGCGAGTTCAGTGCTCAAATAGTGATCGATATTCCATGTCACTTCGGGGTCATCCTCACCGCCCCGGTAGAACAACACGGCATCCCCCGGCGATGCCTGCTGATTCATCGCAAGAAAGACATCACGATAATGCGTGCGCGGCGGAATCTCGGTGCGACCTTCAAACGTAAAAAGGTTCAGCCCGACGAGTGCGAACGCGATCACCCACGCCGTCGCAGAGCCGACACGATAGCGCGTGCGTGACGCAATCGTCGTGACCGCGCCGCCGACAGCGATCCCAATTCCAAGCAGGGCGTGACTGACAAAGCGCGGCGCATACACCGCTGCGATGAAATTGGCGATCAAGTAGACTGCCGGGGTGAGCAGTCCCCATGCCAGCGCCAACCAGTACCCGCGCCGCCGAAACAGCAGCACAGCCCCGACAATCAGCACTCCGGCGACCACAAACGGCAGACCATTCGACGCCGCATACAACAAGTTGCGAACCGATTCGGATGTGGTCGCCTGCGTGCTCACGCCAATTCCGGCGATCCCTCGTCCCGTTCCTGTCTCCGCCTCCAAGTTGCGCAAATGATTCACATGCGAGACAGCGACCGGCAGCCAAGGTAGGAACAGAAGCACAGCAGTGATGACCGCCATCACTCCATGAGTCAAACGCGCCTTTGTGAGTCGATGCGCAAGGATCAAATAAACGGCATGCGCGACGGTCAAGAAGATCAGCAGGTAATGGGTATACAGCAGAACCGCGACGGAAATGCCGTACAAAATCGCATTGCGGCGGCGATCACGCAGCGCCCACCGTTGAAGTGCCCATGTCGAAAACGCCGCCGCCAGCATCACCAGCGGATACGGACGAATATCCAGCGCGTAATTAAAAAACAGGTGATTACCCGTCAAAACCAATACGCCAATCGCGCCCGCCGTCGAACTTCCAAACGCCCGCCGCCCGATCCGGTACGAAAACGCCAGCGCGGGCATCACCAGCAGTGCACCGAACATGCGCGATGTGAACTCGTGATCGCCCACCGTGCCGCGCCATGTATTGAACAAAACGAACCATAGCGGCGCTTGATTATCTTGCAGCGACGTTTGCCAGCGGATCGTATCAACGAGCGTGCCGTTGGTCGCCCGGTAGCTCAATTCCTCGTCGCTGTGGAGATACAGCATCGGAATCGTCAGAAACAGAAATGCCGCCGTCACAAACAAGGCGGCTGCCCCGCCGATCCATCCCTTGTCTTTCGCCGCTGCTTTCGCCATGATCACCGCTGTCGTTGAATCGTTCGTACCAAAAGGCTTTGATTATGCGCGTTTTCGTCAGCCGACGCATCCCCGAACCAGCGCTTGAGCGCATCCGCGCCGCCGCCGAAATTAACCTGTGGGAAAGCGATGATCCGCCGCCCTATGCCGAACTTAGCGAGCGCGTGCGCGGTGTCGATGGGCTGTTTTGCACGCTTAACGACCGCATCGACGCGCTGCTGATGGATGCGGCGGGCAAGCAGATCAAGGTGATCAGCATTATGGCGGTCGGCTACGACAATATTGACGTGCGCGCCGCCGCTGAACGCGGAATCGCGGTCGGCAACACACCCGGAATCCTCACCGAAACCACTGCCGATCTCGCGTTCACGCTTCTGCTTGCGGCGGCGCGGCGCATCCCGGAGAGCATGGCATACATCCGCGAACAGCGCTGGACGACATGGAAGCCGATGGATTTACTCGGACGCGACTTAAGCGGTGCGGTGCTCGGCATCGTCGGTTTTGGGCGCATCGGTCAAGCGGTCGCCCGCCGCGCGCAAGCCTTCGGGATGCGCATCCTCGCGCACAGCCGATCCCTGACCGATGAACAAGCCGCCGCGCACGGGGCAGAACGCGCCGATCTGCATGATCTACTGACACGGGCTGATTTCGTTTCGATTCATACCCCTTTGAACGACAGCACACGCCGTCTGATCAATGCGGAGACGCTGCGCCTGATGAAGCGTGACGCGATCCTGATCAACACCTCACGCGGCGGTGTAGTCGATCAACGAGCGCTGTACGAGGCGCTCCGCGATGGAGTCATCGGCGGTGCGGCGCTCGATGTAACCGATCCCGAACCGATCCCGCTTGATGACCCGATCCTGACGCTCCCGAATGCGCTTATCGTGCCGCATATCGGCAGCGCGACCTTACAAACCCGTACCAAAATGGCGCTGATGGCGGCAGACAACTTGATCGCGGGCATTCGCGGCGAACCGCTCCCCAACCGGGTGCAGCCGCGATGATTCTCCCTTGGCTGGCGGTAATCCTATTGATCGCGGCAGCCGTTCCGTCCGCGGTTCTGGTTTCAAGGCGGCAGGACGATCACGGCGCGGCGCTGACTGCCGTACTGACGCTCGTGATCGCTTCCGGCGCACTCAGTCTGATTCTATTCTGGGAAAGCATATTCGGTCTGTCGATCACCTTCGGCGGGGTTGTGCTGCCCTATCTCGCGCTGATGCTGCCGGGAATCGTTGTTTTCTTCCGCAGTTCCCCACGAGTCACACACCTACGCTTGACGAATTGGCACGAAGCTCTAACGCATGTTTTGATCGCGCTGGTCGCCGCCGCCGTGCTGTTGAATGCGGTGTATTACCCGCTTTACGCCGATGATACGCTTGGTATTTACCGCCCTGCTGCCCTGCCGATCTTCTACGATGGGCGAATCGATCCGCTGATCGGCGCGGAGAGCTTATATCGCACCTATCCGATCCTCGTTCCGTCGATGTACGCGCTCGGCTATATGGCGTCCGGTTGGGAAAATGATTATCTGGCGAAGCTGATCCCGGCGCTGCTCAGTCTCGGCTGCTTGCCTGCCGTCTCGCTGCTGGCACGCCGCTTGAGCAAACGCCCCGCCGCCGGATGGATCGCGCCGCTGCTGTTGGCGATCACCCCGGCATTCGGGCGATGGGCATCCTCCGGTTATGTCGATCTGCCGATGGCATTTTTCTATGTGCTTACTGCGTATTACGCACTGCGCCTGTGGGAAACAAACGAACGCCTAGACGCTGTGCTCACAGGCGTAATGCTCGGCTTGGCGGTGACGACGAAAAACGCCGCCCTGTTGGGCGTGCCGCTGCTCGGCGCATGGCTGGCGATCGGCATATTTGCGCGCCGCATCCGGTTTAGCACCATGCTCATCACACTCGTCATAGTGGCATTCGTTGGTGCGCCTTGGTATATCCGAAATTGGCTTGGCGCGGGTTTTATCATCCCTGCAACGGCGTGGACGGATCAAGCGCAGCGCACCCTTGCGAATCTGCTTGTGTTCGTCACGCGACCGGAGAATTTCGGCGTAACGGGCGCAGTCGTGACAATTGCATTGATTCCGTTATTCGTGGATTTGCTTCGCGTGCGCCGTCCTGCTTTGTTGGTCGGGCTGTTTGCGTTGCCGTTCTTCGCGGCGTGGTGGCTGTTCGTCTCATATGATCCGCGCTTCTTGCTGCTGTTTCTGCCGCTGTTGATCGTGTATGCTGCCGACCAAATCGCGGCATTGAAACTGGAAGAACGCGCCGCCCGCCTGCTTATCCCGCTTGCGTTCGTGATCGCAGCGGGAGCAGCAGGTTATACCGCATTTCGAAGTGTCGATTACAAAGATGAGTTTCTGCGCGATCCGCTGATGACGCACGAAGCAAAACTCGCCCTCGTCGGTCGCGTTACGGACTCTGAGTCACAATCACCGTGATGGGCAGTACGCCGATCACACCGTCGATCACGTTTGCACCGCTCACCGTCAGGTCTTGAGCACCGCCTTCAGGCGTGAAGCGGTAAACCTTCACCCACACTTGATAACTCCCCGGTGGCAGCCCGTCGGGGAGCACAGCGGCGCGGTGATCCCATACTGGAATGTTTGGCGTCCATGTGTCTGTCGGTGCAAAGCCGCCCACAGGATAGCCGTCGTGCTGTGCGATGGGTGCGCCGCCCGCGTCGCGTACGTACACCGCGACCGTGTACCGTTCGGTAAGCGGCGCATCGGTTGACCACAACAGTGAGATCGGCAGCGCATCACCACCGTGATACGTAATACCTGCTGGAAGTTCCACGCCGATCAGCCGGATCGATTCGCCAAACACGAGATCGACCGGAATTTCCGCACCCCGCGATATCAGCGGATCAGGCGCGGGAACCGTGCTGTATTCGACCAGCCGGACAAAGTCACCCACTTGAATGGCGCGGATCGGATAGTAATACGTCGATAGGAAGCGTTCGACCGGACGCACCTGCCATGTAAGATCAGGCGTTCCGTCCTCCAGCAGCCATAAGCGGTCATGCGCTGAGGCGAGGGTATTGAGGAACAGCGGAGTCAGCGGCTCAAGCAGCGCGACCGTATTTTCTGAGACGACAAGCGCGGGCTGCTCCGGGCTGGGACGATCTCCCGGCTGCGGCGGTAGGCTGATAATTCGCGCCGCGTTCGTGAACTTGCCGTAATTGTGGAAGAAGTATTCGTAATGCGGGTCTGAAAGCACGAGCACGTCATCGAGATCGGTTTCCGCTTCTAGCACGCGGATCGCTTCGTGCAGTGCGGCATCTCCTGAACCGTAGCGAAAATCGACATCGTACAGCGCCCGCAGTCCCAGAATTACAGCGGCGATCCACGCGCCAAGCATGACAGCGCCCGCTCCACGCACGGGACGCCGAAGCAGAAGAAGCAAACCAGCACTCAACGCCAGCGCCACGAAAATACCGCCCCACAGCGGCAGATTCGTTTCGACCCATGCCGCATCCAATGGACGACTGCCAAACGGCAGCGCAAACCAGCGGAACCACTGCGGATCGTACAATCCACCGCTCCATTCGCCTAAACCGTTTGCTTCGGCGGGGAGCGCTTCAGGATACGCCGTCAAGCTGACGTTGACCGCCGACAGTTGAATCCACAAGCTGTAAGCGATGAGGAGCACAGCGGCGAGATGCAAAATCCTGATCGGGCGCTTGGTGAGTCGCTCGACAACCGGAAAAACGAGGATCATCACGAACGGTAGAATCGGAAAAAGAAAGCGCGGCGGAAAGGATAACCCGCCGAACCAATGCGCGTCGTTCAAAAAAGCGTAGCCAAACGCGAAAGCGAGGATCAAAAGTGCGGCAGCCAGCGGATAACGCGATTTTCCTGTACGTACCAGCATCCATGCGCCGGGAATTGCCAGCAGCAGCACGGGTGATGTCCCCCAGAAGCTCGCGCCGGGACTGAACAAATATGCGCTTAATGCAGTCGGTAAATACGCGCTCCCTGCCCTGAACAGCCGCCCCAAAATATCATAGCGGTCTCCACCGATCTCGAAGATGTTCAAGAAGATCAAGATGGCGATCACGATCAGCGCAGATACAACCGCAAGCGCCACCAAGCGCCGGTTGATCTGCTTAATCGAAGGTAGGGCGACAATCAAGAGCGTGGGGAATGCGAACAGCATAGACGCTTTCGTGCCAAACATCAGGATCACCCCGATGATCCCGACCGCCGCCCATATGAGGTTCGCGTATTCGCTTTGACGCAGTTTCTCGAACGCCAGCGCTGCCGATAGAAGCAGCAGCATCGCCAGCGGTTCGCGGAAGAATGTCCGCGTATACGGGAAAACAATCGTTGCCGTACCAAGCAGGATTGACGCAGTCAGCGCAGTGGATTCGGCGTATCCGAGCGTGAGCGCGTAGGCGTATAACACAAGGCACGCAGCCGCCGCGACGAACAGGTTGAACAGCCAAACGGTATGCACCAGCCCCAAGCCGGGGATCAACTTCGCCAGCGCGTACAGCGGTGACGCTGCGAGAATCTGCACCGGTTCGACTTCAACCGAACGCAGCGGCGCGGGATCACCCGACTCGAACGTATTCGGGAATCGAAACCATGCTCCGGTGTCGATCAACACGTCGCCGCGATCAACGAAACTGCTGATCGCATCGAAAAAAAGGCGCGTATCGCCACTTTCGATACGCGCGCTGTAGGTGATCATGTACAGGCTTAAAAGGAACACGCCAAGCAGCGCGCGTCGCCCCCACGAAGATGTACGGTTCATTCGTCTTTCGGCGGATTCCCTGCCCCAAGAAAGCGGTTGCGAATACCAAGCAGGCTTTTCATGATCTTCTGGCGGGTGTTCAGGTCGCCCATATTTTCGAGTCCGGCTTCATACGTCGCGGAACCGACGCCGACTTTGCCTTCTTCGATCTGCGTGCGACCCATTGCAAGCAGCGTTTCGCCGTAAAGCTGTTTTTCACCCAGCGCTTGGAACACGTCCGCCGCAGTGCGATAGCAGTTATACGCCTGTTCTTTGTCGCCCAGCGCAACGTAGACGCCGCCCAAATTGCCAAGCGTCATGGCGATCCGCTTCTGATCGCCGAGTTCTTCAAACACCGCCAGCGCCTGCTGCATGACGTCGAGCGCCGCCTGATTTTCACCCAATGCGCGGTGGATCAAGCCGATGTTAACCATCATTTCGGCAGCCATCACGCGGTTGCCTTCCGCTTCATAAGCGGACTGCGCCTGCTGAAACACCGTGCGGGCGCTTTCATATTCCTTTTGTCGGAACAGCTTCACGCCCTGTTCTTGTAACGCCTGCGCGTTTGTGCCGCTCATCCGTATGTTCTCCTACATCGTGATATTTAAGACGCTCTCGCCGACACTGCGGAGCTTATCGACGGGCATCGCTGACAACATCATCGCAATCTCAATAAACCCAACGTTGAGCGGGTTCGCTGCGAATGCGCGTACATCTTGCGGAAGTTCCGAGAACAGTTTCCAGCGTTCCCGCATGCTGAGGAGTTCGCCCAAATGACTCACGCTTTCCATGAAGTAATTCATGTTCTTGCGGACGGCGTTCGCCATCACCGAAAGCGCGTGCATGGGAATGCTGGTTTCGCCAAGTTCAAACTGCTCAATCGAACCGGCGTCAATGCCGGTTTCGCGGCTGAGTTCCTCAAGCGTGTACCCGCGTTCTTCGCGTGCTTTCCGCAAAAGCGCACCGATCATACGGTCGCGCAGCGCTAGGTAATCATTCTGGGTGCGGGTATAATCCTCGCGGCTCGCTTCGAGCGTGTTTTGTCCCCAAAAGTGACTCACGGGCACTTCAAGGTAATACGCCAAAATTTCAAGCTGCGGCAGCGTGGGAACATCATCGCCAAATTCAAACTGCTCGATGTGTTCCACCGGAAGATGAAGCAAGCGTGCCAAGTCTTCAAGCGTGCGTCCGGCGGCGACCCGCGCATCCCGCAGCAAAACACCAATCATCTTGCCACGAATCAGCAGCGATTCCATCGGATCGACCGGCAGATTTGCTGAGGTATTTTGTGAGGGCTTGAGCATATCGGTGTTTTTTCTAAGACGTGCACCAACCGCCCTGAGCTGCTCATCCATCACACCCTCCCATTCATCACCATCTATCGTTTACCGTAGAACTACGCTTAAATCATAACTGGTTTTGGTGCCTCACACAATCGCAAGGAACCCAGTATAGGAATAACGATGCGGCAGATTCATCTTCTTCACGTTATACTAATAAGCAACTCGAAAAATGGCGGTAATAGACGATGACCGACAGCACACAAACGCTTGACCAGTCCTTGGCGCAAACGCCGACTCTTCAACAGATGCAGCTTGCATATCAGGCGACGATCAGCTTCCATGCCACCAATGAGCTTGCAGCGCTGGCTCACGAGATGACCCGATTCTTTCAAGAGGCGAGCGGAAATCCGGCGATTATCCTGCGCATTGACCCCGAAACGGAGCGCCTGATTCGCATCGTTGAGCCGGACGGCACGCTCACCCCCGATGGAGCAATCGCGTCAATCACGCTGCCGAATCTTCCAGAATGGCTGGACGGGAAGATTCGCTTGCTCAAAGCGGACGATCACGCTGACAAAAGCGCGCTTGAATCCGTGTTAAAGCAGCACGGCGGGACAATGGCACTGATCCCCTTCACGATTCCGCGAAGTTCTCAACTTCTCGGCGCTGCCCTGATTCAAACGGACAGCTTAAGCAAGGTTGAACCGTTGAGCGCGGCAGCGAATGTCGCCGCCACTGCTCTAAGAAACACGGTCACCCATGTCCGCGTGACCCGCGAACTCGACACAAAATCGCGCGAACTCGAATTGATGCTGCGCATGGATCGTGAACTCAACGACACCATGAAGCAGAGCCTTGTGCTCGAAATTACGCTTGACTGGGCGATGCGCATCACCTCCGCAAACGCGGCTTCACTCGCGCTGTACGACGAAAATACCGACGAACTCCATCAAGCGATTGACCTCGGCTACCAACTGCCGCCCGCGCGCATCGCCCTTCTCCGCAGTTCGATGGGCGGGGGGATCGCGCACCGCGTCGCGCGGAGCGGTCACATTGAGAACGTACCCGATGTGGGCATCGACAGTGATTATGTTGAGATCAGCCCAACGGTAAAATCGCATCTCAGTGTGCCAGTGCTGCGCGAAGACCGCGTGATCGCCGTGATGAGCTTAGAAAGCCGTCACCTGAATCACTTCTCGGATGATCGCATCGACTTCGCTGAAAAACTCGCCACCCGCGCCGGAGTCGCCATCGACAACGCACGCTTGTATGCTTCGGCGGTGCGTGAACGAGAAAAATACTCGCTCATCTTAGGGGCAACCTCTGACGTGGTGATCACGGTTGGCGCAGATGACCGAATTGTCCAGATGAACCCGGCAGCCATCGCGGCACTCCGTTTGTATGCAGACCGGGAATACATCGGGGATTCGTTCCTAAAGACGATCGAGGACTCGCCGCTAGAACCTGTTTTCCGGCGCATCAAAAACATCGGTCAGCCGTCGATTGAAGAAATCCCGATGCCGGATGGGCGCACCTATCACGCCAGTTTTACGACCCATGACCAGATCGGCTGGATCATCGTCATGCACGACATCAGCGAGTTCAAGAAGATGGATCAGCTCAAGAATGAACTCGTTGCCACAGTCTCGCATGATCTCCGTCAGCCGCTCATGGTGATGATGGGCTATGTGGAACTGCTGACCCTCCACAATACCGTCGATGAGCGCGGACAGCGCTACATTGGGATGCTGGCGCGTTCGATTGGTCGCATGCGCCGCTTGATCGAGGACTTGCTTGATTTGGCGAAGATCGAAAGTGGAATGCAGCTTCACGTCGAGCCAACCTCCATGTCATCCGTCATTGAAGACTGTATGGAGACGGCGCGATCCGCCGCTGACGCGAAGCAGATCACTGTTGAAATCGAAGTGCCGGAGACTTTGCCCAAAGTCGCGGGCGATTCTGCTCGCTTAGGTCAAATCTTTAACAACCTGATCATGAATGCGATCAAGTACACGCCGCCGGAAGGTAAAATCCGCATTTACGCCGAAACGCGCGATAACCGCGTGCGCGTCGCTGTGCAGGATACGGGGGTCGGCATCAGCCCGCAAGATCAAGCGCGCATCTTTGATCGCTTCTACCGCGTGCGAAATGCGGAAAACGAAAGCATTGAGGGAACAGGGTTGGGATTAGCAATTGTGAAGCGCCTGATCGATGCTCATCACGGTCAAATCGGGCTGGAAAGCCGTATCGGTCACGGTTCAACATTTTATGTCACGCTGCCGACATCAACCGGGGACGATGTGAACTAAAAAGAGGACTGGCTTGTTACCAGTCCCCTTTTGAACATCCTTAGTCCGCACTGCCCGATGGTTTGTCTTCAGAGGGTTGTGCATCCACCACTTCTTTGATCTGCGATGCTGCGCCATGCAGCGGTGCGCCGTCTTCGTTTGTCGTCACCTGCTGTGGATGATGATCATCATCGTCATCCGGCAGTCCGTTTTCAAGATGATGAATCTGGTACGGTACTGTTGTCACCACCACCCCATCAATCCGGCTCAAGCTGAGGTTGAACAAGAATGCGCTGTTTTGGTGAAGCGCCTGTTCCCAGAACGTATCCATCACCAAGTGCCCGATCACGATGTGAACAAACGTGTTCGGCTGGGCGGCGCGCAGTTCGTTGATGTAGTCCTCAAGCGGTTCCGCCAGCAAGCGGAACGGAGATGGAACGACCACCAACTGACCTTCGCTGCCAAATCGCTTCTCCCACTTACGGCGAACTTTCGCCTCTTTGTCGGGATTCGTGCCGATGTGGACGGCTTTCCAATCCCCTTTGAGTGACTTGGCGAAATTGATCATACGCACGGTTTCGGCGTGAATATCGTCGATCAACACAAGCGTCTGTACATTACGTGGATCAGCGTCCAAAGGCGTCACACTCTGCAAGCTGAGACGATGCGCAACTTCGTTGTAGTGATGCTTGATGCGGAAGAAGAAGAAGACCAACACCGGGATGAGCACGACAATGAACCACGCGCCCGTGCTGAATTTGGTGAGGGCAAAAACAACCATCACGATGAACGTCGCGACCGCCCCTACAGCGCTGATCCCCATCTTCAGCCGCCAGCTTTTGTCGTAATGAATTTCCGTCTCAAGCCCTTGCTTGCTTTCGCCGGGTTTAAGCTTGCCGACTAGCCACAAATGGCGCACCATGCCCGACTGGGAGATGGTGAAGCTCAAGAATACTCCGACCGCGTACAGCGGAATCAACGCGGTGACGCTGGCATTAAACAGGAATACCAGAATTGACGCGAAGAATGCCAGCCCGACAATTCCCCACGAAAATACGAGCCGACCGCCGCGATACGTGAGTTGGCGCGGCAGGAATCCGTCACCTGCGCTTAATGCCGCCAAGCGTGGAAAGTCCGCATAGCTAGTATTTGCCGCCATCAACAAGATCAGCGCTGTGCCAGCAAGCAGCAGATAGTACAAAGGACTGCCATCACCATAGACAGCACGCCCCATCTGCGAGATCACGGTTTCCTCATGGCTGGGGATGGCATGAATCTGGTTCGCAATGAACGTGATACCGAGGAACAACACGATTAAGATGCTGCTCATCCAGACCAGCGTGATCGCGGCGTTACGGCTGCGTGGCTTCTTGAATGCGGTAATCCCGTTCGAGATCGCTTCGATCCCCGTCAGCGCGGTACACCCGGACGAAAATGCACGCAGGACAAGGAAGATACCGAGCGCTTCGGTTGTCGCATGATGGATCGGTTCAACCCCGGTCACCTGAGGCAGACCACCTGTCGCCGTACGGATAAACCCGACAATCAGCGTCAAGAACATCATGCCAAGGAAGAAATAGGTCGGGATTGCGAAGATGCGCCCGCTTTCCTTCACACCGCGCAGATTAACGAGCGTCATCAATCCGATAACCGCCAGCGCGATATGAACGCGAAACGCGGAGAGTTCCGGGAACGCCGAAATGATCTGCGCGACGCCGGAGGAAATCGATACCGCGACTGTCAAGATATAGTCGGTGAGCAGTGCCGCACCCGCGACCTGTGCCGGAAGTTCACCAAAGTTATCGCGTGCGACGATATACGCACCACCGCCGTTCGGGTACGCGAAGATTGTCTGGCGATAACTGATCGTGACGATTACTAGCAGTACGGCGATGGCAATCGCAACCGGAATCGACATACCAAGGATCGTACCGCCGTTTACCCAGATCAACGCGCCGCCGCCAACCGCCATCGACAGAATGATCAGGATTTCTTCCGTCGCGTAAGCGGTACTGGAAAGCGCATCTGACGCGAATACTGCTAACCCAACTGGTTTGCTGATCGCCTGATGGGGTAAATCGCTTGTGTCCAGTCGTTTACCAAACAACAGGCGTTTAACGTCAATAGCCATAGAACCCTCTCCCCCCCGGGGGAATCGTCGTGATGCAGACAGCGACAAACCAACAATTGCATCGCTTCATACGCAAAATGCGTTCATGAAAGCTAACAAGAATCAAAAGCGTCTATTCAGATATTCTGCCTAAATCACGGAGGACGTTGGAAGTAGGTGCGTAGGAGTGCCTCATTGGTAGAGGGGATGTTCCAGCCGCGAAGTACGCGGGGAGAACATGGGAGGTTTGCAGAGATGGACAGATCTAACTGTCCGAGGCAAAACATTATTGAGTACGCTCTGTGGTAGATATGCACAAAACCTCAAATATTCTAACCGCACATTTAGAATTCTGTACCCCCCAAAAATTGATAGGAAATTGATGCCTTTGACTGGTTTATTTACACAATCCTGATACGGAAGCGCGTGTGATTGACGACGTTTGCGAGAAACGCTATCCTGTGCTCTTATTAAACGGTGATTTGATTATTAGACTTGGATTTCTTTCGTGACCAACAGACTACAGACTCAGGTCAGCGTGAACAGTGACGAGTTCCGCGCTAATGACGCGCATAACCGTCAGCTTGTTCAGATACTGCACGAACGTCAAGCGAAAGTGCGGGCGGGTGGGAGTGATCGCGCTGTCAAAAAGCACTTAGAAGCAGGAAAATTACTCCCCCGCGAACGCATTGAACTCCTACTCGACCCCGGTACGCCATTTCTTGAACTCAGCACCCTTGCGGCATGGGGCATGTACAACGACGAAACCCCCGGTTCAGGTTCCGTAAACGGAATCGGCACGGTGAGCGGTGTTGAGTGCATGATCCTCACCAACGAAGCCACGATCAAAGGGGGAACTTCATACCCGATCACCGTTGAAAAGAGCTTACGCGCTCAAAACATCGCAGCAGTTAACCGACTGCCCTGCATTTATCTGGTCGAGTCCGGCGGAGCAAATCTACCCCATCAAGCGGAATTGTTTGTTGAAGGGGGACGCGGGTTCGCCAATCAAGCGCGCATGAGCGCACAGGGTATCCCGCAGATTTCGCTTGTGTTCGGTAACAGCACGGCGGGCGGCGCGTACATTCCCGGCTTATCCGATTACACCGTGTTCGTGCGCGATCAAGCGCTGGCATTTTTGGGCGGTCCGCCGCTCGTCAAGATGGCAACCGGTGAAGAAGTCGATGAAGAATCGCTTGGCGGCGCGCAGATGCACGCGCGCGTCTCAGGTTTAGCCGATTATCTCGCGGAAAACGACACCGACGCGATCCGCATCGGGCGCGAAATCGTCGAACGCTTAAATTGGCACAAACCCGCGCCGGTCAACCGCCGCGCCCCCGAACCCCCCTGCTACGATCCTGAAGAACTGCTCGGCATCGTCCCCATTGACACAATCCGTAAACCGCTGGATATGCGCGAAGTCTTGGCGCGCATTGTCGATGGATCGCGCTTCTTAGAGTTCAAGCCCGATTACGGCTCAACGTTGGTGTGCGGTCACGCGCACCTTGACGGGTATCCGGTCGGGATCATCGCCAATAACGGCGTGCTGTTCAGTCAAAGTGCAGAGAAAGCGGCGCACTTCATCCAATTGTGCAACGTCGAGCGCGTGCCGATCCTGTATTTGCAGAACATCACCGGTTTTATGGTCGGTCGCGCTTACGAAGAAGGCGGGATCATCAAGCACGGCTCAAAGATGATCAATGCCGTCGCCAACAGCAGCGTCCCGCAGTTTACCGTCTTGGTGGGCGGATCCTACGGAGCGGGCAACTACGCCATGTGTGGGCGCGCGTATGATCCGCGACTGCTGTTCGCATGGGTCAGCAGCCGAATCGCCGTGATGGGTGCAGAACAAGCGGCGGGCGTGCTGGCGATCATCACCGAAGAAGCGGCACGTAAACGCGGGCAAGAACCCGATCAGTCTCAAATCGAAATTCTGCGCGCCATGACCATCGCCAAGTTTGAGCAGGAAAGTGATCCGTATTTCGCCACTGCGCGCTTGTGGGATGACGGATTGATCGACCCGCGCGATACGCGCCGAGCACTCAGCGTCGGCTTATCCATGAGCGCAGGCGGCGATTGGCAAAATCAGCCTGCGCCGCGCTACGGCACATTCCGCATGTAAGGGGCTTCTGTGACCATTTTCCGCTATGAAACGGCAATTCTGGAAAAATACCCGACGATCATCGGCGGGATCATCCGCGCGGAGGGCATGACCAACGCGCCAACCCCGTCCGCCCTGCTGGACGAATACCGCGCCGAACAGCAAACTGTCCTTGCACGGATTGGCAGCACACCACTGAGTCAAATTCCATCGCTTGCGGCATGGCGCGGCGTTTTCCGGTCTTTTGGCGTCGATCCGACACAAATCCGCAGCGCCGCTGAAGCCTTACTTCGCCGTTTGACCAAACAAGGTGACATCCCCTCGATCAATTTGCTGGTCGATCTCGGAAATCTCGTGAGCATCCGTTACGGGATTCCGGTCGCCATCGTTGACACGCAGCACATGAGCGGCGGAATCACGGTTAAATTTGCCGCCGGAACCGAGCCGTTTATCAACCTCGGCGCGTCCGAAGTCGATCATCCTGATGTGGGGGAAGTCATCTTCACAGACGACAATGACACGGTGTATGCGCGGCGCTGGTGTTGGCGGCAGAGCGCGGAAAGTGCCGCGCGCGACACTACCACAAACGCAACGATCACAGCGGAAGCGCATCACGAGGGCGCACGAACGGATATCGAAAATGCCGTGCGCGATCTGCTGGCGCTGCTCGAAAAATACGCGGGTGGGAGTTTCTCCCACGCCATCCTTGATCAAAACAATCCGTCGATTTAGTGATTTGAGGAAAACAGGCTTATGGATGTCCCTTCCGCTTATACGAATCCGTTTACCGAAGAACACGAAATGTTCCGCCGCTCGGTGCGCGCTTTCATCGATAAAGAGATCACACCGCATGTAGACGAGTGGGAAGAAGCCGAACTTTGGGACGCGCACGGCGTTCTGAAGAAGATGGGCGATCTCGGCTTTCTAGGGTTGAGTTATCCGGCGCAGTTTGGCGGCGCAGAAGCCGATATTTGGTTCACCGTCGTCTTGATGGAGGAATTGGGGCGAATCCCCTGCGGCGGCGTACCGATGGGAATAAGCGTGCACACGGATATGTGTACCCCTGCGCTGGCGAAATACGGCTCGGATGAACTGCGGGAAAAGTATCTCGCCCCCGCCATTCGTGGTGAAATGGTCGGCGCGATTGGCGTAACCGAACCAAGCGCCGGATCGGACGTGGCGAGCATCATCACCCGCGCCGAGCCGGACGGCGACGACTATGTGATCAATGGCAGCAAGATGTACATCACCAACGGCGTACAAGCGGATTGGGTGTGCGTACTCGCCCGCACCGAGCCGGGGACGAGCTATAAGGGCATGTCGCTGATCATCGTCCCAACCAATACACCCGGTTTCATCGTCAGCAAAAAGCTGAAGAAACTCGGCAACCACAGCAGCGATACCGCCGTCCTTACGTTTGAAAACTGCCGTGTGCCGCGATCAAACCTCGTCGGCGTCGAAGGCATGGGTTTTTACTTACAGATGGAACAGTTCCAACGTGAGCGCTTGGTCGCGGCGCTGCTCGGCGCAAGCGGCGCAGAAATGGCGGTCCGACAGACGCTCCGCTACACACAGGAGCGCGTGACCTTCAATAAGCCGTTGATCGCTAACCAGTGGATTCAATTCAAGCTGGCGGAACTGCTGACCGAAATTGAAGCGCTTCGCCACATGACCTATCACACCGCCGCGCTCATGGCGATTGACGAAACCTCGATGGAAGTCACCAAGAAAGCCTCGATGTGCAAGCTCAAGGTGGGGCGGTTGATGCGCGAAGTCGCGGATACCTGCTTACAGTTCTACGGCGGCATGGGCTACATGGAAGAAACGCCAATCTCGCGCTACTTTCGCGATGCGCGCTTAACCAGCATCGGCGGCGGCGCAGATGAAGTCATGATGGGAATCATCTCAAAAATCGAAAACTTCAACCCGCGCTAGAGGTGACGAAGATGCTGCGAATCGGCTCTGCACAGGGATTTTATGGGGATGATGTCACACGCGCACTGCCGATGATCGAAGGTGGGCATGTCGATGTCGTCTGCTTTGAAGCGTTGAGCGAACTCACACTCGCCATTTTACGAAAAGATATGCTGGCGAATCCGGCACGCGGTTACACGTTTGACGTGTCAATCATCGCGCGCGAGATTTTGCCGAAAGCATTCGCCCGCAAAATTCCGTTGATCACCAACGGCGGCGGTTTGAACCCGACTGCCGCCGCGCAGATGATCCGCGACACCGCCGCGAAAGCAGGCTTGACCGGATTAAAAGTCGCCGCCGTGACGGGCGATGATATTCTGGCGCGGCTGCCGGAGCTTCAAGCGGCGGGCGAACGATTCCTCAACATGGATACGGGCGAAGCGCTGGCGGATGCGGCGAATCAAGCCTTCGTGACCGCGAATGTATATCTCGGTGCCGCGCCGATTGTCGAAGCGCTGCAAAACGGTGCGGACATCGTGATCACGGGGCGCGTCGCTGATCCGTGTCTTTATCTCGCGCCGATGATCGCCAAATACGGATGGGCGTGGGATGACTGGGATCGCTTGGCGGCGGGCATCGTCGCGGGGCACTTGCTCGAATGCACGGGTCAAGTCGTCGGTGGGAACAGCATCGCCGCGATGAACTTGCTCGATCCGGCAGACTTGGCGCACCTCGGCTACCCGATTGCGCACGTTCACGAAGATGGAACATTCGTCCTCACAAAAACGCCCGGCACGGCAGGATGTGTCAGCGTCGAAACGGTCAAAGAACAGCTTCTCTACGAAATCCACGATCCCGCGCACTACTTAACACCTGATGTCACGGCGAATTTCACCACGCTGCGCCTGACGCCGGACGGCGAAAACCGCGTGCGCGTCGCCGGTGTGACCGGAGAACCGCGACCGGAAAAGCTCAAAGTGAGCATGGGGCGCATGGAAGGCTACATGCGTGAATTGATCTTCACGCTCGGTTACCCAGCGGTATGGCGCAAGTACGAACTGCTTCAGGGCATGATCGCGGAAAGTTGGAAAGGTCTGCCGATTGAGCGCGTCGTCTATCACCGTTTGGGGATCGACAGCCTGTTTGAAAAAGTGTCGGTCGCACCTGATTATCCTGATGAACTGGTCGTGCGGGTGATGTTTACGGCGGCTGATCCCGATACGCTCAAAACAGCGGTGCGCCGCGTGATGGCGAACGGCTTAAGCTGTCCGCCGGGAATGAGCGTGAGCGGTTCGACCGTTGGCGGCGATCCGCGTGTGATCCTCGGCTTGTGGTCATCGCTGATCGGGCGGGATCATGTGCAGCCGCTCGTTACGTACTTGGAGGTGTAACCATGCGCCGACTGTTTGACCTTGCTTATGGACGATCCGGCGACAAAGGCAACATCGCTAACGTGAGCGTAATCGCCCGCACGCCGGAAGATTACGCCGAAATCAAAGCCAAGCTCACCGCCGAGCGCGTCAAAGCGTTTTACGGCGATCTCGTGCCCGGTAACGTGATCCGCTACGAACTCGACAATATCGAAGCCCTGAATTTCGTGCTGCACGGCGCACTTGATGGCGGCGCGACCCGCTCACTTCGCATCGACCCGCTTGGTAAATCGCTGGCGGGTATCCTGCTTTCGATGGAATGGGACACATGACCGATTACGCAAACCTACTCGTGAACATCGCGCCGCCCTTTGCGCATGTCACACTGAACCGTCCGCACAAGAGCAACGCGATGAACTTCGCCATGATGGATGAACTCGTCGCCGTGTTCGCCCATCTGAAAGATCGCACCGATGTGCGTGCCGTTGTTTTGAGCGGCGCGAACGGAAACTTTTGCGCGGGCGGCGACCTTGCCGACTTGATCGCCGTCTCAGCCGGAATGACGCAGGAGGAACAGGATCAGCTTGTGGGACGGATGGATGCCGTACTCCGCGCCGCTGATGCCGCTCCGCAGATCGTGATCGCACGCTTAGAAGGCGCGGTGCTCGGCGGCGGATTCGGGCTGGCGTGTGTGAGCGATATTGCGGTTGCCGCCGATAATGCAATCTTCGGAATGCCGGAAGTCCGATTGGGCATCGCCCCGTCGCTGATCTCGCCGTTCGTGATCAGCCGGATCGGGCTTACCCGCGCCCGCTATTTGATGCTGACGGGGGAACGCTTCAACGGTCACAAGGCGGTTGAGTACGGAATCGCGCATGAAGTGGTCGAAGCGGCGGCGATGGATGGGCGCATGAGCGCGATCCTTGATGAGTTACGCCAATGTTCGCCCGCCGCGATCCGCGCAGTAAAGGAACTGATTCAGACGGTCATCAGCGGCACATTGGATGAAACGGTGATTTACCGCGCGCATCTACTCAACACGCTGCGCATGAGCGAAGACGGGCAAGAAGGCATGGCGGCATTTTTGAGCAAGCGTCCGGCGCGATGGGTGGACGGCACATGATCCACAAAATTCTCATCGCCAACCGGGGCGAGATCGCCCGCCGCATCGCTCAAACCTGTCACACGCTCGGCATCGCCACCGCCGCTGTGTACTCGGATGCGGACGCGAATGCGCTCCACGTCCAATCCGCTGATGAAGCGGTGTACATTGGCAAAAGCCCCGCCGCTGAGAGCTATCTCAATATCGAGCGATTGATCGAAGCGGCGCAGCGCGTCGGCGCGGACGCGGTGCATCCCGGTTTCGGTTTTCTTTCGGAAAAAGCGCACTTCGCCCAAGCCGTGATCGACGCAGGGTTGACATGGATCGGTCCCACGCCCGCCGCGATCAATGCGATGGGCGATAAGCGCCGCGCCAAACTCATGCTCAAGGATGTGCCGCTCGTACCCGGCTACAGCGGTGAGGATCAATCGGATGCGGCGCTGATCGGCGCGGCGGACGAAATCGGATACCCGATCATGGTCAAAGCGGCGGCGGGCGGCGGCGGAAAAGGCATGCGCGCCGTTTTCAGCGCCGACGAACTCCCCGCCGCGCTCGAAGGTGCGCGCCGTGAAGCGTCACAAGCATTCGGTGATCCGACATTAATCCTAGAACGCCTGATCCAAGCGCCGCGCCATATCGAGATTCAGATATTTGGTGATACGCACGGTATGGTGATCGCGCTCGGTGAACGCGAGTGCAGCATTCAGCGCCGCCATCAGAAAGTGATCGAGGAATGTCCATCCCCCGCCGTTGATTCAGACTTACGCCGGAGGATGAGCGAAGTCGCGGTCAGCATCGGGGAGCAGTTGGGTTATGTAAGCGCCGGAACCATCGAATTCTTGCTCGACTCAGACGGTCAGTTCTATTTCATGGAAATGAACACCCGTTTGCAGGTCGAACACCGCGTCACCGAAGCCGTATACGGCTGTGATCTCGTCGAGATGCAAATTCGTGTCGCAGAAGGCGCGGCACTGGTGGATATTTTCACACCGCCTGAAACACTTGAACGTCACGCCCTTGAAGTTCGTATTTATGCCGAGGACGCTGCCAACGAATTTTTGCCAACGACCGGGATAATCGGTCATTGGCATCTAGGCGC
>JAPKMU010000380.1 GCA_026645745.1 Anaerolineae bacterium
CGAGATCACCTGATCTGCCGCCGCGTCTGCCAGCGCTTTGATCTCCGCCTGACCAACGCTCAAGTCGATGCGAACGCTCGCTGACGCTGCCCCGGCGATAGGCGCTTCAAAGTGACCATTCTTGATTTCTTCCTCGGTGTTCGCGCCAAGATCTTTGAAGAAGTCGCGGATATCACCGCCCAGTTTCTCAAACGAGAATGACCACTCAGTCCGGTAGTTCTTCTGTTTGTCGTCCATTTGATTTACATGCTCCCTTTGCATGGTGGCTATTCGTTAATTCGACTGCACACTGCGAATGTTCAAACTTACGGATTAACGTACTGTGATCCCGCCAACGCCGCCGTTGATCACCAGATCAAAGCGCACGGCTTCGTCTGCTCCGGCATACGCCGCCGATTCCCATGTGCCGCTGTTATTATCATCGCCGCTGGTTTGGTCGAGCCAACCGGGGGCGTTCAGCCCGCCTAACCCGCCGTTGAACTCCAGCCGCACGGGTGCATCATCGGGCAGATCGAGCACAAATTCACCGACACCCACCGAAGTACGCATTTCAAACGGTGCGGCATCTTCCGCGTCAACCGCGGTACGCCCAACACCGCCGTTGATCGCCACTGTATAACGTTCGCCGGATGTAGGCATGTTGACAACGACTTCACCGACACCACCACTGATGGTCAAATCGGTGATCGTCAGTTCCGTAAGGTCAAGGTCGATCCTGCCGACGCTGCCGTTCACCTGAAGGTCAAGCGGCAAGTTCGGCGTCAAGCCGATGCGGGTATACGCTTCCTGATTCAATGTATCGCCGAACCAGCCAAAGAAGTCGAAGTTGATCGTGGTTGACCATTCGTAACCAAGCGTGACCGCTTTACGCGACTCCCCGCTTACATCAAATGACACCGTTCCATAATGCGCTGTGTCCACCGTGATCAAATCATTCGAATCGGACAATGGGCTGACGGTAGTCTCACCGACCGCACCGCTGAGGTAAATATCAGCGCGGGTCGCATCGCCAATCGGTTCGCTGAAGGCATCTGTCACAAGTTCGGCGTTGGATGCCAGCCCAATCGACGGACCGATGATCATCAGGATGACCAACAGCACGACGGTAAACAGCCCGATCAGCATTGATAAACCGCGCTGACGCCCGAACAACAGGTCAAACCCAAACGCGACGAGGACGATGGGCCACATTCTGCCGAGGACTGCGAAGTTAGCCGACGTGAGAATTCCTGCCTGACCGAGCAGCCAGATCACGCCGACGGCGATCAGAATGAACGCCCAAATTGACGGAGCGCGTGAGGAGGAACGCGAATAATCTGATTTCGTCTTTTCCATGATGTGTGTGCTTTCCTTCGCTGTAGATGCTCACTCACAAACATGAATATTTACGAAAAGTCTTGCGATTCGGTTGCGCGGGGTTAGCGCCCGCTGCACATCGGAGGTCCTTCCGGGGGATACATCCACACCCCGCCGACTTCGGATTCGGCTGCCATCGCTTGATATTCGCGGTACGTGGCGACGAGGCTGTCGCAATCGCCTAGAATTTCGGCGGACTGCCCTTGTAAATACCAACACTCGAATCTGCGCTCGCTGATCGGGATGTTTTGCATCACTTGAAGCGAGGAACAGCGGTGCAGCATATCCCTCGCCTGCTCGAAATTCCCACTCAAGAAGTATTCGCGTCCCAACTGATACCAGCCATCGGCATACGCGGGTGCGCGTTCGACCACTTGCGAGCAGTACATGATCGCCTGCTCAGATTCGCGCAGCAAGCTGGAAAGCTCACACAACCGCAGCCGCGCCTTCACATTTTCCGGCTGCATCGCCAGCACTTCATAATAGGCAACGGTCGCAGCGTCAGCATCGCCAATTTGAAGCGCGTACAATGCCCGCTCAAAATAAAACGAGACGATTTGACCATTCAGCGCAATTGCCTGCTCAATCGTCGTGATCGCACTCGCATAGTCCCCTAGATCGCTTTGGGCAATTGCCCGCGCGCGGAGCGCATCCATATGAAATGCCCCGCCCGCATACGTTCGTGCGCTCTGCACGGCGATTTCGCTTTCGCGGTAGGCGATTGTGTAACTGCCAACGCCGCCATATGCCAACCCATGTGCGATGCGCGCCAGTGCATTTTCAGGATCAGTCTCTAGGATACGTTCTGCGACTTCGGATGCTTCGACCGGGCTGCCTGCTGCCGCCAGAGCGAAAGCGTACACCGCACCAATATCCCGATCTCGCGGGTCACGCCGCGCTGCCGCAGTGACCAGTTCGAGCGCGGTGCTGCGGTCAATCGCACGGTCAATCTCGCTGTAACTCTGGTAAATTAACGCCCGCGCCACCACGCCCAACATCCCCGCATCCATCGGGTTAACCGCCAGCGCCGCCCGCCCCAACTCGACCGCACGCGCAAGATCGCCCGCCGCAAACGCCCGCGCCGCCGCCCGGCGGGTTTCCTCGTTGTTTGCGCGTGCTGCTTCATCGCTGGTAGGCGGATCAAACCAGCGGATGATCCTGCTTGACGAGATCAGCCCAACGCCAAGAACGACGCCCAGCACAATCACAAAGGATAAACAGCCGGAACGACGACGATAACGACGAAACGACGGTCGGGTAGTAGTGCGAACGATGCGCATGATGGGGTTGTTTTCCCGTGTGTGGGCGGTGGTGATTTGAAGTGTAACATACCGCGTTATAGCGGAACAATAAACACAACACGCGGATGTGACCTATGTAGGATGCGTCAATGTCAGGGTGACAACCGTCACCCTGTCAAACGCGCCAGCACAAGGATGAAATTCCCGCGCGTCGGCAGTTCATTGTCACCACTAAACCGGGCAGCACGAATGTAATAAACACCCGTTGCCGGAAGGGTGTAGCGCTCGATGCGTGCATCTTGACCATTTCCGCTGTCATCGTCGCTGACCAGCGGCACAAGATCAGCATTCAACAGCGTGATGAGCGGATCAAGATCACCATCGGCGCGGCTCATGCTGATCGTGATCGCATCGCTTTCGTTTCCGTAGAAGGCATACAGGATTTCTGGCGCTTCATCGTCAATCCGTCCTGTGATCGTGCTGCCGTAGCTCAAGCGGAAAGCACCTTCGACCAGCGACTCAAAGATGTTTCCGGCGCTCGTGACGGTCAGCGTGAACCGCCCTTCGGTGACGCCTTCCGCCCTTTGGTAGCGTGTGGCGATCACGATATAGCGCCCATCACGCGGCAGGACATAATCACGGATCGCGCTGTTTTGACCACCACCGCCATCATCGTCGGTGATGAGTTCGGCAATGTTCGTATCCGCCAACGCGACAAACGTATCGAGGCTGCCTCCGGCGCGGCTCATCGTGATCGTGATCAATTCGTCGCGCCGCCCTTCAAACTCAAAAAACAGCGCGGGGCGGTCGTTCGTGATCTCGCCATCCATCGGCGTGCCAACGGTGAGGGGTATCGCAAACTGCGCTGTCGTCCCCAACCCGCTTTGCGCGGCGGTTTCGAGAGTCAGCACGAATGACCCGCGTGATCGTCCAGCGGCTTGCCCAAAACGTGATGCGACGATGGCATACATCCCGTCGTCTTCAATCGCCAGCGCGATAATCTGCGCATCCAGCGAACCTGATCCGATCACATCGTCGTTTTCAGCGATCACGACGCCTTGATTGTTCACCACCTGCAAGAATGCGTCGAGATCGCCGCTCACGCGCTGCATCCGAATCGTGATTGCATCGCCGCGTGCCGCCCGAAAACTATAATAGACCTGCGGGGTCATATCGGTAATCGCGTTGTACACCGTATCGCCGTAGCGAAGCGCGCTCCCGCTGGCAAATGATACCCCTTCGCGGCTGATGCGCAGTTCGTAACTGCCGCTGGTTGTCCCCAAGCCGTAACCAAAGCGCCCAACGATCACATAATAACGGGCGCTGCGTGGAAGCCGCACATACTCCAATCGCAGGTTGCGTCCCGCGCCGCCGTCATCGCGCACCGCCAGCGGATTACCTTCATCGTCAATTACGGTGAGAATCGGGTCAAGATCGCCGTCGGTGATGTCAAGCGTGACGGTGATCACTTCGCCCCGTCCGCCGTCAAACTCGTAGGCAGCGCGCGGCGCATCGTCGTTGATCGCGCCGCTTGCTGTGATGCCGAACACCAGAACCCCCTGTATGTCTTGCTGTGCAGCAGCAGACGGGGTAAACCCAAAGACAAGCAGGGAAATGAAAAATGCTTTAACGCAAAGATGCAAAGACGCAAAGACGCAAGGAAACGTTGGGAACCTTCGCGCCTTTGCACCTTTGCGCCTTTGCGTTGATGTTCTTTCGCTCCTAGTCATACAGCGCCTTGATCGCGGCTCGATTCGACAAATTATCGCGGAAATCGGTGCTGTCGCTGAATTGATCAATGCTGCCGATCCGCGTGCGCGCCGCAATTCGTTTCACGTCGGGATCGGTGATACGGGCGATCAGGGCATCGGCAAACTGATCACCGTGAATAACTTGATACGGGCGACCGTGAAACGGAGAAACCTCTGTCGCCAGAGGATCGGTCAAGTTCAGCGCGTTGTGCATTTCCGCGATGATTCGATACGCTTGAGTGAGCGCCGCTTCGCGTGCGTGCCAATCGGCGGCTTGGATGACCGCGCTCAAAATGGGCGTGAGCGCGTCTGCCGAGCGCAGCCGGGCGAACCCCGTCCCGAACCACTTCGGATAGGGCGCGTAAACACGCTCCATTAAGAAACAAAGCATCATCACGTCACGGACTAACCGCGCCGCGATCACCTGTGAACCGAGATTATCCCCGACATCCCCACAGCGCCCAACGAACGGTTCTTCTTGACCGATGCGCGCCCAACCCGACGCCAGCAGATACAGCCACACATCATGAGGGAAATATGCCAACCGTGCGCGCACGGAGTCAAGTTCTTTTAGCTCACTGCGCCAAACACCGCCCGTCGTGAGTGCACGTAAGCGCTGCTGCGGAAACGTCAGCCAATCGGCAGGTTGAATCGGTGAGTCAATCTCCCATGCCAGCGCCGCGCGTATGAAATCGCGCACGGTCGTGACCGTGATCAGGTGTTCAACTTCGCCTTCGGTTCTGTCCGGGTCGAACAGTCGAACATGCGGCTCACCGGGAGCAGCTTTCATGCTGGTCGGGTAATCGCGGAATCGAAACGGGAGATTCCGGCGGAGAGCAGAATCAACCAGCGGCGCGTGATCAGCGTCCGCCAGAAAGAGGATAACCCGGCATCCCCAATGATGATCGGTCGAGCGCTCAGTATCAAAACCAAGCACCTCCGAACCCGCGCCGATCAATGCCGCATCGTAGCGGAGCGCGGGAAACTGCGCATCTAAGATCGGCTGAACGGCTTCAGCGAAAAATAAGCGAGAAAGTTCAAGACCGGGGAGGAACGCGGGCATA
>JAPKMU010000381.1 GCA_026645745.1 Anaerolineae bacterium
CTCGCTGAGGTCGTTCAACGGGGCAGCATCAACAATCAGCGTGCGGCGGCGATGATTGATCTGTTCCCGAAACGGCTGCCATGTGTTGATGTGCCGCCTCAAAACCTGCGCGACCTCCTCAGCGACATCCGCACGCTCCATGAGTTCGTCGAATGATGTACCGATACATTCCACGCATGATATACCGAACGCATCATCAAGTGCGCGGCTGGCGCGCGTCATGCGTAGATCAGCATCAAGGACTATTAATCCGGCGGGAGAACCTGCGAAAACTGCTTCCAGCAGGGTGTTCTGACGACGCGCTTTTTCAAACAGGATGGCATTTTCTAGGCTTGGCGCAATCTGCATCGCCAATGTTTCGATCATTTTGAGCGCTGACTGCCTTAGCCCATAAGGACGGATTCGACAGCTGGTGAATACCGCAAGGACGCGCCCTTGCCACAAAACCGGTGTGCCTAACCAGCTTCCGTCGATGATGGTTTGCCGTTCCGCCCGTACTCGCTGCGCCAACTGCTGAATGGGACGCAGTGCTAACGCCTCGTCACTCTTCCATGTGTGGATAGGAAGCAGCGAACCTGCTGCTTCATCTTGCATCCAGATCACCACCGCTGAGGCATGATGCAGACGGCGCAAATCATCGCATACACGCGGCAAAATGCGATTAATCGCCATTTGCTGCTGCGAAACATCGACCACACTATTTAGAAAGAATTCGCTTTCGCGGCGTTGGCGGGCTTCATGCGCAAAATGCACAATCACCGTAACCACCATCGGTATCAGCACAGCAAGCAGCGACAGCGGTAGGTTGATCAAGACTCGCTGCATACTGAAGCTGGTAAAGACGATCAATACCCATAGGAGGCTAATCGATGCGCCTATGATCAGCGTCCAATACCAGCGAAGCTGACCATAAATAAGACTTGAAACCACCGAAAACAGGAGGATAGTCAACACTTCAACAGCGAAGGGTTGTTCATAGAGCGGCGTATTCTGAATCAGCGTTTCGACGGCGTGCGCATGGATTTCCACACCGGCGACACGGCGACCGTTTGGTGAAGTCGCCACTTCGTACAAATCATTGGATGCTGATGTGTGAAGTGTGCCGATCAACACAACCTTATCCGCAAACACCGACGGATCAACACGCCCATCGAGGATATCCACGAGCGAATATGTGGGGTAAGTATCGTTCTCGTCCGCATCCGGGTTATAGAAGAAATTTGGCATCCAGAAGCCGTTTTCGTCGACTTGCAGCACGCGATCACCGCCAACCGTGAGCGTTTGATCACCCATGCTCATGATCTGTGCGGCTGCACTCGAAGGCACGCGGAGATATGCCAAATAGGTCGCCAATGCAAGCGAATAGTAGGTATCGCCGCCAACACTGATTTGGGTGGTCTGACGGCGCACAGATCCGTCCACATCGGGAAATACATTGATTGAGCCAAGATAATCAACAACTTCAGTGAGCGTGCCCGACGGATACACAAGCTCGAAATAATGAAGGCGTTGATCTGCCGGTGCTGACCTGTCAATTTCGGCGCCGACAACAGGGATAACTGTGCGCACACGAGCATCACCTGTCCGTGCATCGCGGATCGCCTGCGCAAACTGGGGATCGGCGTAGGCAGATTGATTAAACAAAACGTCGAAGGTAATTACACGGGCAGCCGCGCCATGCAACCATGTCACCAGTTCGGCAAAAATGGAGCGATCCCATTCGTTGAGTGAACGCCCAAACCGATCAAAACTGGCATCGTCCAGCGCGATTAGGCGAATCGTGTCGGTTGCAGGACTGGCGACAACATAAACATCATTGGAACGCAGTCGGGCAGTGGCGAACAACTGCCCGACGCGGATGATCAGAAGCACGCTCGCCACACTTACGCCAATCCACAGACTGCGATGGACATGCTTCCAAAAAGAAGCGGAGAAATGCAGCCCCATGTTCCAGCGCCGGTTATTCATGGATGCCGCTCTAGGCGTCGGGCGCGCTGTAGAGCGTCGCGTCTTCAGGACCGAAACTATCTGGGAATTCGCGCAGCCCCACACAGGCATCGTCTACTACTGCGCTCGAAGACAAAATCCAACCGAAACCGCCCCGAAATTCGATGCGATACCAACTGCCCGATTCAACCACGCCGAAAAGCGTCGTAATATCTGATGCTGCGATTGTCCCCACACGATCAAAACTTGTTCCCGCTCCCAAGCGAACATTCAAGCTGACATCGTCCGGTGTGGTAAGGGTTGCGGAACATCCATCCAATGCCGCATCGAGTTCGTCAAAAGTTACGGCGCGCACAACATCGCTTAAATCGCCTTCGGTTTCCGCACGGATACCAAAACCCGGTTCAACCGATGCTTCCTCATCTGCCTTGCCAGCAGCAACAGCGCCTTCAGTGACTAACATCGCAGAGCGCCCACTGTCTTCGACGCGCACGGAAAATGTGGTTCCGCGTGCGCCGAGCGACATACCCGGTGTCGTGATCTCGTAGATGGAAGCAGCATCAAGTAAGCGACTTAACCGCTGAATAGTCTGACCGACGAGAACTTCAGCGGAAATATGGAATTGATCCGCTGTTCCGCGAAACTCCGTGATCTGGTAGGCGGTGTTCGGTAGAATTTCTGTATCTGTGCCATCGGCAAAAAAGGTGACACGGGCGCGCCCGGTGGCATCCGTGCGGATCACATCTCCCACACCAACGATGCCTTCGAGGTTAACAGTAATCCAGTTCGTGGTATTCACGCGCAGCACTTCAACACCGGAGGAAATTACTTCCAACGATGCTGCAAGCTCATCCTGTGCCAGAATCGGAGCGGAGATTAACAATGCCATCAATAGGATGAAGACAGGGGCAAGTTTCACCAACACAAGCTCCTTTGGGGATTCCATGATTGGAAAGCGCGATCTAGACTCTCAATCTCACTAGTGTACCATAGGCATCGTGTGACCAATCCGCGAACATGTGATGGCTCTATACCTTTTTCAGGAAGATTTCATGACCCAAACGGCACAAGAAGCGTTAAAAAAGGCGGTTTTGTATTCAGATGGTGAGCGCTACGCTTTGATCAAGCTGCCCGCCCCGGCGATCACAGCAGCAGCAGCGATCATTGCAGAAATCGGCGAGCCGTTCGCAGCAATTCTCATCGACAAGGACGAGGTTTCGTTGGTGCTTTCGGCGGGAGACCTCGAGGATTATGCTAAACGCCTCCCCGGTCATGAGACGACCGGTCGCTTTTACCGTTTGATCACGTTTGACGGCGAACTCTCCCCCGACTTGGTTGGCTTTATGGCGTTGATCGCCAAAACCCTTGCGGACGCGGGTATCTGGATTCTCCCGCTCGGCGCGTATACACGGGATCACCTGCTCGTGCCGGAGGATAAATTTGATGCTGCCCTTGCAGCACTCGAACAACTCAAGCAGAGTATGACGAGGTAAGTCCCCATGAATGTCTTTTTTCATGCTGATGGGCAGCACCCGCTCCCTAAGGAAGAAGTACGGATCGAACAGGTTGAGCTTCAGCCGTATCCGGATCGCATCCGGTTGTATGTGCATATCCGTGTGAGCCTATTTGAAGAACGCCCCAATCTGCTGCTGGTCGTGCGCGATCAGAATGACCGTGTTGCGGCAGAATTGAGCGTAATTGAAACTATGCACCATGACATGGAATTTACGATGCACTTACGCGGCAAGACCGATACGACCGGCAGCTACACCCTCTCGATTGATCTGTTTTATGAAACACGCAACCCGCCGCAAGATCGCCGTGTCGAAACCTTTGTAATCCCATCCACAGATGAGTCCAGTCCCGGAGCATAATCGGTGCACCTTTGGCTCACTCCGGCGCAGTTGAGCGCCATTCGCGCATCTGTCGAGCAAGAAAACCCCAATGAAGCCTGCGGCTTGATCGGCGGCATAATCGATGGGGAACTGCTGCGCGCTTCTACGATTCTGCCAATTCCAAATCGTGCCGTTGAGCCGCGCATACACTTTGTTATGGACGAAAAAAGCCTCGTCCAGTCGATGATGGCGCTCGAATCGCAGCGGCTTTCGCTGGTCGGAATCTATCACAGCCACCCTGACGGCGAACCGATTCCTTCACGCGAAGATATTCACAGGGCGTATTACCCCGGCACTGCCTATCTCATCGTCGGCAAAACAAACATTGCAGCATGGGACATCCGTCAAGGTGATGTGACCCCGATCCCGATTCACATCAGCGAAGGGCGACCTCAGATCGTGTCATCACCACGGGTCATCCCCTACGCTGCCCTTATTTCGGCTGTAATCGCGTTCATTTTTATGTTGACGCTGGCATTGGCGCTTCTGCCACCGCCGCCCGACATCATTCCCTAGAGGTTCGCCATGTTCACAACGGGTTCACTGCTTGTGCCGTCAATCATCGTTGGCTTGATCGGCATTCTCATCGGAGGGGTGATCAATGTGCTGGCGGACGATCTTCCTCGCCGCCGCCGTCCTTCGCTCCCCCATTATCCTGATGACACACCGCGTCCGTTTATCGCTTGGTTGGGTATTACTGCGTACTTGTTCCGAAAGCATGAATCGCCCAATGGTATCGAACTCTCACGCCGCCATCCGTTAACAGAGATCGGCACTGCCGCGCTGTTGATCCTCGCAATGCTTAGTTTGACCGATGATCCGCTGATGGAGCCGGTTCAGTTCGTATTTTGGATTGCCTATTTGTCGATCTTTATGCTGATCACCGTGATTGATCTTGAACACCGCTTGATCTTGTTTGTGGTGATCATTCCCTCGTATGTGATCGCGCTGATCGACCCGTTCGTAACAACGCACGGCGAAACGCTCGGCGATAACCTGCTCGGCGCACTGATGGGATTTGTCGTGTTCTTCGGGCTGTATATCGGCGGATTCGTATTCACGCACGTCATGGCGACCGTACAGAAGCGCGAGATCAACGAAGTCGCGTTCGGTTACGGCGATGTGATGCTGATCGCCCTTAGCGGGTTGATTCTCGGTTGGCGTTCGCTAATTTTTGCGATGTTTATCACGGTGTTTCTCGGTGCATTGGGCGCGATTGTGTATTTGATCGCCCGCAACCTAAGCCGACGCGGGTACAGCATGTTCACGCCGCTGCCTTACGGGCAGTACATTGTGATCGCCACCGTGTTGATGATGCTCTACGCCAACGAAATTGCGTATGCAATTCGCGGTTACTGACGCCGTTCGATGATGCCTCCGCCGAGGCAAACATCGCCATCATACACGACAGCGCCCTGACCGGGCGTAATGTCGCGCAGAGGTGACTCAAACGTGATCTTCATGCGTTCGTCCGCCAACGGTTCGATCCACGCCGGAACGGGCTTTGCCTTGTAGCGTATTTTCACCGATGCGCGGAAACGCTCGGCGGGCGGCGCACCTG
>JAPKMU010000382.1 GCA_026645745.1 Anaerolineae bacterium
TCCACCGAAATCTGAATTGAGTCCAAACGTAAGCGGCGCTTACCGACTTCAAATTCTTCAATCGTCTTTTCGGTAATCATCGTGCCGTTGCTCACCAGACGATAACGCATCCGGTTCGCAATCAAGCCGTCAAGCAGCGTAAAAATATCGCGCCGGGTGAAAACCTCACCACCCGTCAGCGTGGCATCCATTACGCCCAGTTCCCCCAACTGGTCGAAAAATCTCAGCCATTCTTCCGTCGTTAGGTCGTTACGCGCAACCATTTGATCAGCAAAATAGCAGTACGCGCAGTCAAGATTGCATCCTCCTGTGATGGCAATTTCGACTTTACGCGGTGTTGAAACAGCACCCAAAGAAGCGCTCACGAGTTTTTACCCTCCGAACTTACCGGCTCAACCGTACCGATGAAGCCGTTTTGAACCATGTGATCGATAAATGCACGAACATCTGCCGTTATGTCTTCAAGCGGTGCGCCTTCGTATTCGTCCGCCATCGCCTGCGCGATTGCATCCAACGTCCGTGTCCCGTCGCACTGTTTCCAGATGAACAACCCGGTCGGGTTGATGATCTGGATGCGGCTTGTATCCGGGTTAAAAAGCATTGCGCCGTCTTCTGTTTCTTCGCGCAAGCTCACATCCGGATTACGAATGTAGAGCGCGTTTGACATATTTCCCCCCTCACTTTGCTGACGAACTTGTCTTTCCACCACACGCTGGGCGTGAAGTGCCTCATATAAGGCGTCAACGTCGGTTTCTGCCTCATGGTAGGTAATCCCAAACTCGACCGCTATCCACGCGGCGATCTGCGTGGTATCCCTCAGCCCGTCCGTCTGTTCAAGGATCATGCGCGCGGTCGGGTTTAGCTCAAACACAAAATTGGCTTCTGGTTGATAAACCAAAACGCCATCATTCAGGTGTTCTAGAGCAGCTTGGGGATGAAGTCGGTAGATGCGCTGTTCTGGATCGTTTTGCGCTGTAGTGCGTGCCATAAGCGGCGGTTCCCAAACTAGCTGAACTTACGTTAGCAGTGCGCCCATCGCTTCAAGTCGGGCAAGAAATTCGATCACGTCTGCTTGTACGGCGGGCAAATCTGCATCAAATTCTGCCGCAATGATGGTGCTGATAGTGCTAACCGTGTACTGACCGTCAAGCAGTGACCAGATACGCGCGCCAACCTCGTTCAAAAACAGCGGACTGTCTTTTTTTTCTAGGTTGACGAGCACTAACTCATCGATCGCTTCACGGGTGATGATGGCGGGGTTTTGGGTGGCGATCATAATGTCTGAATGTGTGTAATGTATCATAGTCTACGGTTTTTGCCCTCAAGGTAAATCAAAACAGATTCTTTTCTCGGCTAAAAGTAGTAATGTCACACGAGTGGAGTGACATTTGTCATGTATGACGTGAAATTCATACAATCACACACTAAGTCAATAATTTATTTTGTGTCGCTCACTTGCGCAGCCCGCGCCACCATGCCGCACGCTGCCGCAGCCATGCGCCGACAACCATCGCTTGACTCAGCCAACGACGCGGGTAATACACCCACACCGGATGACCGGGCTTAATACTATAGCGCTTAAGCATATACACACGCGGCGGAAAGATAAACTGGCGCAGCAAACGGATTTGATCAACCAGCGGCATCGCGCGCATCAAACTAAGCACAAATTCGAGATTTGCCCCCCTGCCCTGCAGCGTCAGAATCCGCAGGATATTTTCATCCGGCAAGCGGCGCGCACGGAGCTGCTCAAATGTGCCTTCTGGAATAGGTGTTTGAAACAGGGCTTCAGTGATGGTGAGGGCGTATTCAACGATATAGCTCCAATGCAGCTTTGCCGCCCATTCGATCAAGAACGCCCAATCAATCGTGGTGTTCGTCAGCACACGATGAATATCATGAAACTGACTCAGGGTTGCCGTTTCTTCGCCATGATGAATAACAACATGTGCGCACAAATGCAGTAAGAACGCATCCGGCTTGAGGATCGGGAGGTTCTCGTCGGATGTATCGACTTGTGAGAAAAACCAAGCCTCTTTGTCGAATGTGTGCGGGATTTCGCCTTCGTTGATGAGGCGATAGTGAATTTCAAGATAAATATCGCCGCTCATAAGGCGATAATGATAATCTTGCTTCGTGTCTTGAAGTGCTGCTTCGACGAAATTAGGCGGTTCATCGAATACAAACCCAAGCGATTCCGCAATTTTGAGCGCTGTTTCGCGTTCAGCGTAGGGCACAAGCACGTCCAAGTCAGCCATTGGGCGCAAAGCAGGCTGAGGAAACACCGTCACGGCGAGCGCAATGCCTTTCAGCCAAACTGCCGCAATACCCGCCTCGTTGAATGCGCGGTTCACTTGGCGCTGTGCCTGTTCTAACCAAATATGCCGGAGCGCATTTTGGCGCACGCTCGTAAACGCGGGTTCCCACAATTCACTCACGACTAGCTCAGGCGCAGCGCGCTTGACCACCCAAACCAGCATCGGGAGAAGGTTATGCTGATGCGCGACACCGAGCAAGCTCTGCCATTGGTCTTGCGGGATTTGTCGAGGATGTTGGTTACCGGAGAGAATCGCGGCGAGCAACCGCAAGTCAGGATTCTGATAACGGTTTGGGAGACGATAGGCAGCCAATGATTAGAACCCTTACCGATTGCTCGTGAATGGCAAAGCATGAACCAGAATTAGAGCGAAAGGCATCATTATATACCAATCTAATCCCCGTAGCGCAGCTTTAACGCCTTGCGCGCTTCGCGGGCATTGACCGCTTGCGCATACCTGAGCGTCGTCTCGCCGCGCGCGTGACCCGCCGCCGCCTGCACCGTTTGAATCGGTGTGCCAGTGGCAAGCGCCTCCGTAATGAATGTGCGTCGTAAATCGTGCGGCTTGAAGTCCACGCCGGAGATCGCGGCGGTGGCTTGAATAATGCGATAGACATCTGTGCCGCTGATGGGCTTGTCTGCGCCAAGACGGTCGCCTTTGTTGACGGGGCAGAAAATATACACGCGCTGACCGCCCTGCCCTGCATACCACGCCTGCAATGCATCAAGCGCGAACTCTCCCGCAATCGGCGCAGTCCGTTCTTGATCACCTTTGCCGTGCCGAATCAACACAATGCCATTTTCAAAATCAACATCCTGCCAGCGCAGCGCGGCGAGTTCTGCCCGCCGCATTCCTGACAGTGCCAGCAGTCCGACCAGTGCGCGGTTGCGCTTGGCGGTGTTCGTGTTCGCGCCCCATACGCGCAGCACGCGATCCGCTTCGGCAGGCGTTAACGCCTTGCGCGTGCGCTCCTGCCCGCGTTCGGGATCAGCATGGATTTTGATCAGCATCAGCGCTTCAAGCTGGCGCTTGGCGTTATCGGTCGGATCAAGGACATAGCGCATCTGCGCCCATTTGCGGAGCGCGGCAAGTTGGCGCTGGCGTGTCGATTTGGTCGTGTCCTGACCTTCGATGAAGGCGATCACCTGCGCGGGGCGCAAATCAAGGGGATCGCCGCCTGTGCGCGTATTCCACTCGATCCACAATCGGAAGGTTTGCGCGTAGATGCGCGCCGAGGACTTGGCGACGGTTTGCAGCGTAAACACCGCCGCAGAATCGAACGATAAAAAAGGCGGTGTTGTAATCGAGCGATCCACGATATATCCTGTACGAAAAGACGTATTTACATACACAATAATACACCAGATTCAGCACAAATTCCCAAAATAGGGTATGCTACAGGTTACACGGAGGGCTGCTTTATGAACGTGATCAGCGTGACCAATCGCAAAGGCGGCGTCGGCAAAACGACGATGAGCGTACACATTGCGGCAGGCTTGGCGCACGGCGGAATGCGCGTCGGGCTGGTCGATACGGACTCGCAGGGACACGCCGGCTTAATGCTCGGTATGCCGCAGCAAGACGGCTTATATGACGTGTTGATTCACAAAAAACCCATCGAAGAAGTGGCGCAGCACGTCGCCAAAGAACGCTACAGTACGAAAGACAACCCCGCGCCGGGTGAATTATGGCTCTTACCGAGCTACCGCCAAACCTTCTTGATCTCGCACAACTTAGGCGAACACGAGACGTTTTCGTTCTATGAGGCAATGGAAGCCTTCACGACGCGGTTTCAACTAGACGCGGTGATCGTCGATACCAATCCCTCGCTCTCTAAGCTCGACTCGCTGATTTGGCTCGGCACAGACGGCTTTATCTACGTGACTGAACTCAACCGCTTGAGCATTGACGGTGTTGAGCAGGCATTGTTAGAACTGCAACGTTTCGCACAACTTCGCCAGCGTTATTTGAACCGGGCAACCCATGTTTTGGGCGTGATTGCCAACAAAACCCAGAAGATGCCGAAGCTGCACCGGAACAACAAGAAAACGCTCGAAGAGACGTTTGGGCGGTTGCTGTGGGAACCAGTTCCGCGCAGTATTTTATGGGAAGAAGCGTGCAACGACTTTGAAAACCCGCAGACGATGTATACCTACGCACCAAGCAGCAACGAAGCGAAAATCGCCATGAAGCTCGCCACGAACGCATGGAGAGCGATCACGGAGAAACAGGATCAGGGATGAGCCGGAATTCACGCGCCAAAGCGCAAAATGCCAGTCCGCTTGGTCGCATCTCGCTTTCGGAACTCAGCAGCGTGTTGGCGGGTGAACAGCAGCCCGCCGATGTGATCGCCCACAGCGACGCGGAAGCCGCCGCCGAAGCACGGTCACTCGAAACGCTGCCGCTCGACGAAAACGGCGGGCTGACGCTCGGCGCATGGCGGCTGACCACGCGCGGCTTAGTCATCAGCCCGGATGCGACCAATACGCAGTGGGAGCAGATCGGGCATTTTCTCGCCCAAATGGAAGGCTCGATTCAGTGGTTGATCGGGGACTGGATGGCGGCGGGCGAACGCATTTGGGGACGGACGTACAAACAAGCGGCGGAATTGTTCGGTTATGAGGAGCAGACTTTACGGATGCTCGTTTCGGTGAGTCAGCGCGTTGATTTGTTGATTCGAATCAACAATTTAAGCTTCGCTCATCACCGGTTGGTTGTACCGCGTCCGCACGACGAACAGCGGGCACTGCTCGAATACGCGGCGGAAGTCGGGTTGAGTCTGGCGCAGCTGCGCACCGCAATCGAGCAGTTTGATCGCATTGACGAATCGGTGCGGGTGCAGTGGATCGATTATGCCAAATCGCAGCACCTCGACATTGGGAAATTGATCGCCGCCCTCAATGAGTATTTGCATTCCCCTACCCTTCCTGAGTCTGTGCCTCCCGTAAGTCGTGCAAATTCGCTGTTTTCGCGTGAATCTTTGAAGCAGATTCGGCAAATACACAAGCAGTTTGAACGCGCCCGACAGGGGGATGAACGCGCCCGACTCACCGTGTTGGGGTGGGTGGCTAGTCAACGCG
>JAPKMU010000383.1 GCA_026645745.1 Anaerolineae bacterium
GCGCTGCTGAAAGTCGCGCAGAATACCGGTTAACAAGCGAGGTGGGATTGTGGGGACGCAGCCAAATCGCAGTTTGCCCACGGTTAAGCCGCGCTCTCGAGCGGATTTCTGACGGATCGCTTCAATCTGGTTGAGGACACTGCGGGCATGTTGAATCACTTCCTCACCGATTCGCGTAGCGTGAACCCCTTGCCGCCCACGCTCCAGTAAGGTCACGCCAAGTTCTGCTTCCAAGCGGCTCACCGAGTAGCTCACCGCGGACTGCGTTAGACCGACGACCTCGGCAGCTTCAGTCATGTTCCCGTATCAACAATCGCAACCAGCACTTCAAGCTGACTCAAATTCATGGCATCGCTTCCCATTTCACTGTTGGTCAAGAAGGTAGCCGAATACGCTTCAGAAGGAAAGAACGATGGACAACCTATCGAGTGCAATTCCGCTTGCAGCGGCGCTGACGGAAGCGTCGTCGCTCATTCTCAGCTTCTACTCGTTCGGCGTGATGCTGCGTAAGCAGGAAGGGGATTTGATCACGGAATACCCCGTAGATGTGCGACGTGCAAAGCGTCGTGAGTAATTGTTCAGCGCGCAAGCGTTATGAACCTGTTGTTCCATCAACAGTACCCTAAGTGGTCGGCGGTGAGGTAACGAACCGTCTAATCGCCCACTGACAATGTATCCCACAGTCGCAAGACTGCTATACGACCCGTGAGGGAAGGTAGTTCTGCCAGCATTAGGCGGATAGGGGCTAGGGTAGGGTGGTATGGCGAGCAGATGCAAATTCTCGATAAACGTCGTTAGGAATCGACAAGCCAAAGATGCTGACAGGCTTGAACCAAAATGGTATGTGGCTGGCACAGGGACTGTCGACTTCCCTGTCATGGGCATCAAAGCCACCGGCGAAGAGAGAGCGTCCTAACCCACCCGCGTTACTCACGATGAACACGGTAAGCCCGTCGCGTTCCCGTACAAACGGGTAGACAGTCGTAAGGCGCGTCAATGATGCGGCGGGTAAAGGAGGATGGAGAAAGCGAAGGCTCGCCTGTAATGGACGAGATAGAGGTTGAGGGTAACCAACATCACCTCACGCGAAAGCGGGCAGACTTCCATCTGGTCTCTTGTCACGAGAGCGTTTGAGAAACCGACTAAGGAGGCAAAGCAGATGACGGTAGTTTCCGCTACTGGTGCGGTCTCCCACGACAACGTGGAGGACTGGCACAGCATCGACTGGCAGTCCGCTCACGAAACCGTGCGTCGGCTGCAAGCTCGTATCGTGAAGGCAACTCAGGAAGGCAGATGGGGCAAGGTGAAAGCCTTGCAACGTTTGCTGACCCGCTCGTACAGTGCCAAAGTCTTGGCAGTGAAACGAGTGACCGAAAATCAGGGCAAAAACACACCCGGCGTAGACGGAGAACTCTGGGACACGCCACAGAAAAAGGTTCAAGCGATCCGCCAGCTTCGGCAGCACGGTTATCGCCCTCTTCCTCTAAAACGCACGTACATTCCCAAGAGCAGTGACAAGACGAAGAAACGTCCGCTCGGTATCCCGACCCTTTACGACCGGGCGATGCAAGCGCTTTATCTGCTTGCACTCGAACCCGTTGCAGAAACCACCGCTGATACCTGTTCCTACGGCTTCCGCCGTGAACGTTCCGCCCATGATGCGATTGAACGCTGTTTCAATGCACTGGCACGCAAGGGTTGTGCGAAATGGGTCATGGAAGGCGACATCAAAGCCTGCTTCGACACTATCAGCCATGAGTGGTTACTGACCAACGTTCCGGTTGAACGCAGCATCCTCCGTAAATGGCTCAAAGCGGGATACTTGGAAAAGGGGAAGCTATTTCCAACAGAGGAAGGCACACCACAAGGCGGCATCATTTCGCCTGTACTGGCGAATATGGCGCTGGACGGGTTAGAAGACTTGCTGCTCAAACGCTTCCCAAAAGGGCAAGTAAAAGGCAAGAATGCGATGGTTAATCTGGTGCGCTACGCCGACGATTTTATCATCACCGGATACTCACGCGAACTGCTGGAAAACGAAGTCAAACCCCTTGTCGAAGCATTTCTGCAAGAACGCGGGTTACGTTTGTCGCCAGAAAAGACACTGATAACGCACATCGATGATGGCTTTGACTTTCTGGGGCAAAACGTCCGCAAGTACAAGGGGAAGTTGCTCATTAAACCAGCGCGAAAGAGCATTCACAAACTCCTCACCAGAGTACGTGAACTCGTGAAAGCACACCCGCAAATGCCTGCCGGGAAGCTGATATTTCTGCTCAATCCCATCATCAAGGGATGGGCAATGTACCATCGTCACGCCGTCAGCGGCGAAATCTTCGGTTCATTGCAACATGACATCGTAATAACGCTGTGGCGATGGGTGAAGCGGCGACATCGTAATAAAGGAGCACTGTGGCGCAAACGAAAGTATTTCAAGGTCGTAAGTGGTCGGGACTGGACATTCTACGGTGACTTCAACGGCGAACAAATCCTGCTTTTTGACCCGACCAACCTCCCCATTCAGCGGCATATTCAGGTTCAACGCGATGCAAATCCGTTCGACCCGGCATGGGAAATGTACTTTGAGCGGCGAATGGAACTGAAAATGCTCAATACGCTGAGGGGAAAACGCCAGCTTATCCGTCTGTGGAAAGAGCAGCGCGGCATCTGTCCAATCTGTCAGCAGAAAATCACTGCCGAAACCGGATGGCATAACCATCATATTTTGGAAAGGGTTTTCGGCGGTTCTGACAAGGACGAGAACTGCATACTGCTTCACCCAAATTGCCATGCACTGGTTCACACCCAAAAAATATCGGTGGAGAAACCGCGTCTCGCAAGAGACGTTTGAAGAGGCTTGAGCCGTATGAGTTGAAAGGCTCACGTACGGTTCTTAGGGGGCGGGAAGGCAGTAATGCCTCCCTGCTACCCGACCCGGCGCAGATCGCGCTGGCGCTGGCAGCAAAGGTCACGTTTGACACCGGATTGCTCGGCGGGAATACGCTGCTCGTCCGGCAGGACGGCGTGAAGAAGACCATCGTGGAGTACCGTCCGCCGCAGAAGACCGGATTGTTTCTCGACGGCTCGGAGACGGCGCTCCGGGTGCCGCTCCCCGGACTGGTCATGATCCGCGTGACGACGGAGGGCAAATCACCGCAGTATGGCGTATACGCGGTCAAACGCCGCCCCGATAACCTAGATATCCCGCTGTTTCACGCGCCCATCCCCAATGTGTTTGGCTCCGGCGCGATCTGCTGGGGGACAGTGCCGCGCGTTGAGGATGCGGCACTGCGCGGTTCATCGCTAGCAAACGACTGGACGATGCTGTTGGGGTCATCGTTCGGCGATCATGCCGTCGGCGGCAAGAGCAAACGCCAGCCGCAGGACATCCGCAAACTGCTCATTGAACTGGAGGGGAAGAAGTCAGCGCGCTACCCAACCGGCGATCTCATCCCCATGAAGAAAACACTGGGTCAGGTGATAGGAGATGAGGGATGAGCGGCATGTTCGATCCTAACACGCACATTCAGACGGTCGTCATCGTTGGCTGCGGCGGAACAGGCGCTCAGGTCGCCCGCATCGTCGCGCGCCTCCTCTACGATATGCGCCGCGCTCGACTGCACACGCCCAACCTGCTCCTGATCGATCCCGATCACGTGGAGGAGAAGAACGTCGGGCGGCAGTTGTTCACGCCGGCGGATGCGGCGCTCAAGCTGCCGAAAGCGGAAGTGGTCGGCAAGCGGCTCAACATGGCACTGGGCATGGACATCGCTTGGTGTGTCGAGCCGTTCAACGCGGAGAAGCACGGCAGTCGCTACGGGTCGCAGCTCGTGATCGGCTGTGTGGACAATCACCTTGCCCGGCGGGAGCTGCATGCGGCGAAAGGCATCCTGATCGGTGCGGGCAACTACCGCGACGGCGGGCAGGTCATCATCGGGAATACGGGCGATGCTGACCTGATGCGCCGCCATCTCGACGGGAAGGATGGCAAATACGCCTACCTACCGAAAGAGGGGCTGGTTTTCCCATCGCTGCTCGAACCGGAAGCGCCTGCACCGGAACCGCAGCCCGCCCTCTCGTGCGCGGAACTGGTCCTGCGCGGGGAGCAGGACGTTTTGGTCAACGACTGGATCGCGTGCGTTGTCGGACAGTACACCGCTGCGCTTCTGCGCCGCCAACCCATTCGCACGTTTGCCAGCTTCGTCAGTCTGGATGGGATGAGCATCCGCAGCCTGCCGATTTGCCGTGAGGAACTGAGTGCCTATGTTCCGGAGGGAACCTAATGCTCCACTGCAAACGCCAGAACTTCCATCGCTCGAAATTGCCGCCGCCCGGTGCAGTCGGTCACATCGTCGGGTTAAGTACGGTCAACTCGCGCCGCAAGTGCATCGTCAGCCACTACCCGCTCTGCGACAGCGCCGATTACCGTTACAGCATCGGCATTCACACGGTCTGGGTGCACTTCCTCGACAACGGCGAACTTGCACGCTTCAGCGGCATCTGGTTTGAGGAGATGGAATAACTTATTCGGGTTTCCTGTCTTTACGTGTTGACTCCTCAAGTTCCTCTAGATCCTCTTGTATCTTCTGAAGTGCATCGGCAGGCAACAGCCCGCCAAACATTCTCGCTGTAACATCCAACTCAACAACTCTTGAGCGAGCTAACAGGTGAACCAACCGTTCGACTGTATCTGAAACAGCTTCAACTTGATCGGTTGCTTTCTGAAGCCGTTGCATGCCTTTGCCATCAAAGGTTCCTAGCTTCTTGATGGTTTCACGCAATAACGTACAAGCTGGACTTACCGATGCGATAAGATTCGGCTCTTTGCGCGAGCTGTCAAAAACTGCTGCGGTAACTCCAGCCAGATCAGATGGCACTTTGATCTGGGCTTGGCGATCGTAAAGGATAAAGGTTCTTGATCGCCCCAAATAGCCCATGAAAAGCCCTAGCTCAAACATTACGTTGTCTCGTGGGCTTCGGCTCGGAACATCTCGACTGACGGTGAAATCGTCAGGGGTGAGAATCAAAACGGCGAAGTCAAATCGCTCCAAAGAATTGACAAGTGTCTCTAGAGTTGCGCTTCCCAGTTGGAAAAACCCTTCGTTCCAAATAGTCGTTTCGACATCATGTTGTAGTTGAAACTCAACTGCCCGAGCAATATCTAGCCCCTCAGTTGACGAGCCGATGAAGAGCGAAGGTTTTGTCATTGTTTGTCCTAACGTCTACCCATAAGCCAAGGAGAGCAAAATTGTATAGCAATGATTATATCGGTTTGGATTGGCAACCGGTGGTGTTGCTTAAGGTGATTCGATTTCCATTTGACGATCTTGGTGATCTTTCACTGAAACGCGCCTATCTCGCGCACGATAACGGACGCATTTTGT
>JAPKMU010000384.1 GCA_026645745.1 Anaerolineae bacterium
CGCATCACACCCGCAAGCAGCGCCTGATAATTGCCTTCGACGCCGTAGTAACCCTGCAAGTCGCCGCCGACAAAACCGATCACTTGAGCGGCGAGCATCCCCTGTGGGTAGCTCCGGCGCGGCAGTGAGTTGATCGTGATCCCGTAAATATCGAGTTCGTCCACCTGCTGGCGCACATCGGCGCTCACCCGCGTAGCAAGGCTCACCCAAGGCGCATCTGATTGCAGAATATTAAACACGTCGAGTTCGTTTAAGCCGAGCGCGGCTGCCAACTGCTGAGATGCGAGACGCGGATCAGACACAAGCGAAGGACTTACGCCAATCTGATAATCGAGCGCGTTCGCCGCCAGTGGTTCACCGTTGCGATCATAGATATACCCACGCGCCCCGGCGATCTGCCGTGTAAGCTGGTAATTCGCGTCGCGCAGCGACTCAAAATAGGTGGCGACTTCTGGCGTAAGCTGAAACTGAAACGATGCCAAACGCCACAGCAGTATGCCGCTTGCGAACAACAGCCCACCGATCACGAAAGGCAGACGGCGGCGAAAAATCTCTTGTTGAGGCATCTTGGTGGCAAGCGCCATAATTCGTTGTCCTTGACTTAGATTTCGCCTGCATCAGCAAGCTGGCGGCGAAACCATGCGTGAATATCGTTCGCCTCAACTTGTTCGCGCAAGCGGACGGCGCGCACTGCGCGTTCTTCCGGCGGCATTTCCAACGCTGTCCGAATCGCTTCTCGTGTCCCAAACACATCATAGGGCGAGACGAGGAGCGGCGCATCCCCGAATTCTTCCGCGACCCCGGCTTCTTCTGAAAGAATAAGCACACCATCTTTCCGGTTCAAGATCACGCCCTCTTTGGCGACCAAGTTCATCCCATCGGCAAGCGGGTTCACGACCAACACATCATACATACAGAATGCCGCAATCGCGCGGTCATAATTGTTACCCAACAGGACATGAACCGGCTCCCATTCGCCATCGCTCAACGTCGCGTTGATCTCGCCGACCAGCGCCATAATATCGCGCAGGTAGCGCGCATATTCAGCGACTTCTGTCCGCGATGGCACAAGCAGTGCCAGCATTTCGACTTTCCCGCGAAATTCAGGATACGCATTCAGGAAGTTTTTGAAGGCGATCAACCCGCGCAGAATATTCTTGCTCGGCTCAACCCGATCCACCCGCAAAATCAGCTTGCGATCCCCGATTTGATTTGCGAAACGTGCCCGATGTACGTTCACTTCTTCACTGTCGGAACGCTGTCGCAGGTATTCTACATCAAGTGAGATCGGATACGGTGCGGCGTCGATTTCACGCCCACGATATGCCAACCGTCGCCAAGGTTTGATCACGCGCGCGTCTGGGAGTGTATCGACACAGGTCTGTAAAAATCGCCGTGTGTCCCGCTCGGTCTGAAACCCGATCCTATCAGAGTGCAGCATCGCTTCCAACAGTTCGCGCCGCATTCTGAGCGGCAGCACGCGCCACGCATCAGGACCCGGAAATGGGATATGCAAGAACGGCTGAATAATCGCCTTATCGCCCACAAGTTCGCGCAGAACCTTCGGGAACAAATACAAGTGATAATCCTGAGGCAGGATCAGCACGCGATCATTGGTTCCGGCGATACTTTCAGCGGCAGCTTCGGCAAGCTGACGATTCACCCCCGCATAACCCTCAGACCATGCCCGCCATGTCCCTTGATCAAAAATGGGCAGGCGCGGCGTGTCATACAATTGATGCTGCACGAACCATAATAACGGATTGCTGATCACATTGTAATACGCTTGAAACTGCGCGGCATCCGGTTGGATTAACCGGATGTGCATATCATCGACTTCTTGCACGCCGTTATGCGTGCTCAACCATTCCCGATCCCCTTTGCTCAACGCGCAGGAAATCCACAAAATCTCGTACTGCCGTGCAATCGCCCCAATCGCGGTGACCAACCCGCCTGATCCCCGTGTGGCATGAAACTCGCCATCACGTTTGGTAAACGAGTACGGTCCGCGATTCGAAACGACAACAATCCGAAACGGCGTCGTGATCACAAAAATCCCCTTCCCTATATCAAGTTGCAGAAGGCGCGCTGTTCAGGTGTTCCACCATCCAGCGCAGCAAATGAGTCACGTCCTCGATTCCGTTCGCGGTGAGATCGCAGTGTTCAAAGAGTTCAACAGAGGAAGTGGGATGCACAACCCCAACCGATTGTGCTTGTAGGCGGCGCGCGGGATCAGCGGCGAGTGTCGTCAGCATGTCCATCGCCGCGAAATCCGTCACGTCGTCGCCCAAAAAGATCGCGCTGTCGAGATGATATGCCACGACTATCGCCCGCGCCGCTGATCCTTTATCGACAGCGACGGGCGGCTTGATCTCCCAAATAAACTGTCCGGTACTGAGGATGAATCCGTATTTCTTGCACAGCGGAAACAGCCGCGCATACAGCACGTCGCGCACTTCGGTTGGATTTTCGGCGAGGCGATAGTGTACAGAAGCCGTCACCGTCTTAGGTTCAACGAATACGCCCGCAAGCGCAGGATCGCCAAACTCCCTCAACAAGCCTTGAAGGGGTTCAGCCCACCGCTGCGCATCCCCGACCACATGCACCTGATCATCCTGCCAATATTCCATTCCGTGACTGCCGTAATAGATCAGCGCGGGATGTTCAAACCGCATGCGCAGATTACGCACTTCACGCCCGGAAACCAGCGCAACCACCGTGAGTTTCTGCGCGAGCGCATCCAACAAAATGCCGTTCTCTGGCGCAATCGCGGCGATGTCGGGGTTGCCTACGTAGGCACTGAGCGTCCCGTCAAAATCGCTGATCAAGCCGCATCGCGGTTGATTGATGAGGGTGCGCAGTAAGGGCAGATGTTGTGTCCAATGTTCGGGGGCACGTGGGTTCGTCAATCCACCTATCCTCTATCGCATCGACTGACGGTACGCATCGATCTGAGCTTGTATCCAGCCGATCAACGATTCTTCGTATTCGGGGAGCGGCGTTGGCTCAACGTCGCGCTGTACGACCACGGTATCACGGTTCGGGTCGTAGCCTTCGACGACAAGATACTCAATATCGGCGCGGTCAGCAAATGTGAAACCAAGTTCAATCGCCCGCGCTTGCAAGCGCCCCATGCCTTGCAGTCCGGCGATTTCGGCGCGAAGCTGTTCGTTCGTCTGCTCCAAGTTGTCGCGGGTTTCGATCAAGTCGCTGAGTTCACGTCCCAACGCGGACATCTGCGATGCTTGCGACAGGTACAGCGTACCGATGATGATCACCACAAAAATGCCGAGCGTCCCTAACGCGATCACCTGCCGCTGCGGACGCCAGCGATTTTTCTTCAGCGCATGTTGGATATTTTGCATTCTGCTGACCCCTACAGTTTCTCAATCACGCGCAGTTTGGCGCTGCGGCTGCGTGGATTTGCGTCGATCTCCGCTTCGTTGGCGATAATCGGCTTTTTGTGGAGCAGGCGCACACTCGCGTGATGATCGCATATGCACACCGGAAACTGCGGCGGACAAATGCACTCGGTCGCCGCCAATTTGAACGCATCTTTCACGATCCGATCTTCAAGGCTGTGAAAACTGATCACGGCGAAGCGTCCGCCCGGATTGAGCAGATCAATCGCGGCGGGCAGCACCCGCTCGACCGCGCCCAGTTCATCATTGACGGCGATGCGCAGCGCTTGAAATGCCCGCGTCGCCGGATGAATTTTCTCGTCATAACGGCGCGGCGATGCTTTTTCTAGCACGCGCGCGAGTTCTCCTGTCGTGTGCAGCGGTCGCGCTTGAACAATCGCGCGTGCATGCCGTCGCCCATCCGGGTCTTCGCCGTATTTGTAGAACAGATCCGCGATCTCGCGTTCATCCAATGTGTTGACTAAATCTGCCGCCGTCGTCCCGCCGCCCGCCGGATCAAAACGCATATCGAGCGGTGCATCAAACCGGAACGAGAACCCGCGCTCCGGCGTGTCAAACTGCATCGACGACACACCGAGATCAAGCAGAATCGCATCGACACCGCTCCAGCCAAGCGCCGCCGCGTGTTCCGCCATTTGCAGATAACTGTCATGGGCGATATGCGCGCGGTTTCCAAACGGACGCAGTACTTCGCCCGCCCGTTGGATTGCCACTGGATCAGCGTCAATGCCGAGCACTTCCCCCGCACCCCGTTCGAGCAGCGCGGCGGCATGACCACCCGCGCCGAGCGTGCCATCGATCACGCGCGCGACAGATTTATCCGCTGGCATCAAATAGGCAAGGACTTCATCGAGGAGTACAGAAACGTGCATCAACCCAACTCACAACTCAATTCGGGCTGATTGTAGCATAAAGGGCAAGGTGCGCCTTGCCCCCTTTTGAACTAGATATTGGTGTTGAGCTTCTTAAGGAGATCCGCGACATGCTGATTGCGGCGGCGCAAACGTTCAACCAGCACGCGCATAATCAGCAACGAAAACCCGGGGGTTTCCTGAAGCATAAACAAGAAACGGCGCTCATCGACCGGAACAACCTTGCAGTCGGTTTTGGCATAAACCGTCGCACTGCGCGCCTCATCGGTGATCAACGCCATTTCCCCAAAGAAGCCGCCTTTTTCGACATGTTCAACCAAGCCGTCCAAGACATCGATCTCGACTTCGCCTTCGATCACGACGTACATATTAGTGGCTTCGTCACCTTTGCTGAAGATCACATCCCCCGCTTTGAATTCCTTAAAGTCGGTCGAGCGATCAAAGATATGGATTTTCGTGTTCTGGTTCGTCATGGTGATGTCCCCTTCATGTGTGAAACATCAGAGTACCAGCGAATCAGAGTCGATCAACCAGATTTAAAGCAACCTTATTATTGTCCCGGTACTTCAATCGTACATTCCGCCTGCCCCGCCGGACAAAACCCGATCGGTGTATCGTCTAGGAGCAAGGACAGTCCGCGTGCACCTTGTACCGAGTCATACCAGAACACATCCGCCTGTGTGAGCGGGTGTCTGAACAAGTTGTTCGGGTTCGGGAGGTTCTGGCACACCTGCGGGAACGGCGAATCCGCATTTGATAAGCGCAGCACCACGCACAGCGGCGGATTCACGAAGTCGAACGGAATCCCGTTCAGCGCCGAATAATCGCTCAGTGCATGGGTTTCGCCGCTTGCGTCGCTCATGCGCAGTTGAGGGATAATTTCGCTGCTTTCCGCTGAGTAAATCGCCAGCGTGTCATCGGCGATGAATAACTGGATTTCAACGCCGCCCGTCGCGGTCGGCGGGGATGTCGCTGTGATAGCTAAATCCTCGATGTCGTTGGTCGCAGGTGAATTCGGGTCTGGCGTGACAGCCTCAGCGGTTTGCACAGAATAGAAGTAAGCCGTCGC
>JAPKMU010000385.1 GCA_026645745.1 Anaerolineae bacterium
AATTGCCAGCACCATACCAACCGTGACCACTGACCAGATGAATAGGGCGTTTGTCCCAAAAATGGGGCGAAACACCACAAACGCCAGCATCATGCCCACAACGGTGAGCACCAGATTGCGGATTGTTTTTGCACCGATCATCGCAGTTTAAGATCGCGCCTGCTTTGAAGCAGGATCATCATCTTGGTAAGCGAGAAGATCATCAAGACTCATCGAGGTGAGTTTTTGTTCTTCGATCAAACTGCGCATCTCCGCGACACCTTCCGAGCTGATCTCGCCGTCCTCCATCAAATGGCGGCGCACCACGGACGTAGACGCGACTTCCCATTCGATCTCATGTTCAGCCACCAGCATATTTTCCGCGTACACACGCAGTCGCCAAGTGGACTCAGACGCTCCCAGATCACTCACGCGCAGTCGTGATGGTGGCGTAAGTAGGTTTGAACCGCCGTGCAGACGATAAAACTCCTCATGCACAAAACGGCGTGTTCCGGTTTCGTCTACCAGTTCAAACTTGACGCGACCTTCAGCATCGGTGGGCAGCCGCAGCGAGACGAACGGCTGAATAAACTCCGCTGTTTCGTTGAGTGCGGTCGTCCGCTGGATCACCGGGGAATCCGTCCCGCGATAAACGAGCACTCCGACATCGGTCGAAAGCACATACGTGTGATCAGGATCAATTCCGGCTCGGCGGGCTGCCGCCAGCGCGTGACGATACACTCCCTCACGCGGGGTGGGTTCTTCGCTTGATGTGCGCGCCACAGGGGGGCGCTCCTCGCGTTGGAGGCGTGCCTGACGCGCTTCGTATTCGCGTTCTTGGGCAATGCGGCTTGCGCGATCTTCCGCTTCGCGCTGCTGGCGATCCGCGAATTCGTTCATGAATTCATCGCGGAGTTCTTCCCACCATGCACGGCGGCGGCGGTAATCCCGGCGTCGGACTCCGCGCGGCGGAATCTGGTTCGCGCTGCGCCCATACTGCACAGCGAAAATGATCAGCCCAATGGCAACCAGAATCATTGCCAGCCCGGTATTACTCGCCAGTGCGCTGATACCCACCATCAAAAGAAACAAGCCAAGGAGAATCTCGCCAAAGCGACGGTTCATAGCTGCCCTCTAGGGATTTTGCGGCGGGCGGTTGCCGCGTTGACGGAGCAGTTCTTCCAATGACATCGGGCGATCATCCGCTGGGAGCGATTGGGATTCCTCGTCGGTGATCTCATCTGCGAGGCGGCTTGCCGCACCCCGAACATCCGTACCCGGCTGGCGGAAACGGTCGCTCAACGATGGAATCAGCGTGAAACTGAGCGCGCCGATCATCGAACCGTCAACAAACACGCGCAAATCCCAGTCTCCGGCGGCAATTTTGGGATTCTTCGCCAGTGGAAGCTGTTGATCTGCCAAAAGGTTCATTTCGCCTTCGCGCAGATACGTTCGCATCTCGTGAACATACTGCCGCGCACCGTTGCCATCGATTAATTCAAATCGGATGCGCGCTTCACGATCTGCGAGAACAGGCTGCACATGCAGTTGAATGAACGGACGCACGCCATCTTCATCTTGCGAGACATCGCGCGTCATCGCCAAATCCATGCCCGCGCGCCCTGTTTGGACGGTGATTAAGCCAACATCGAGCAGCGTCAAACCGGGGTCGATCATGCCACCGCGCCGCCGCGCACGTTCAAAGGCTTCACGCGCATTGGTGCTCATCCGCATTGCCGTGAGCGACGAGCGCGAAAGCTCGGTTACACGGCGTGATGAAACATTCAGCATCGATCCGAGAACTGCCGTGCCGTACATGCCCGCCAGTGCTGCCGCAACAATCGGACTTGCCGCGCCGGAGAGCAGACCGATACCGGTCATCGCACCAAGCACGACCAGCCAAGGGAGATTTCGTCGTCTAAACTGTAAGCGCATGATCTGCGGTTCACCCCATTCTCATAACGTCAAGTATACGCGAAAAACATCACGACGGTTGCGCTGGCGAAGGACTCAGTTGATGAAATGCGCGTGCCAGCGCCGCCCATTCTTCGAGCGAAAGCGTTTCGGCGCGGCGCTTCGGGTCGATTCCCGCCGAGGTGATCATGTCTGCCGCCCGTTCGTGACCGATCTGCAAGCCGTCGCCAAGCGTGTTTTTCAACTGTTTGCGCTTTTGGGCAAATCCAGCCCGCGCCACACGGAAGAATACCGCATCATTCGGCACATCAACCGGTGGGCGCGCATGGGTATCGAGCCGCACCACCGCACTGTCTACGTCCGGGCGTGGATAAAACACCGCCTTGTTAATCCGCATGACGATACGCGCCTTCGCGTAATACTGCACACTCACGCTGAGTAAGCTCATATCCCCCGGTTTAGCGATCAGGCGTTCCGCGACTTCAAGCTGAACGGTCAGGATCAGCCGCTTTGCCGGAGGCGGATTTTCGAGCAGGTGGCGCAGAATCGCGCTGGTGATGTAATACGGCAGATTAGCGACGACGACATACCCCGGCGGGACGACTTCACGCAGATGGGTTTCGAGGATATCCTGATTGAGAAAGCGGACATTCGGCGCATGCTCAAACCGCGCTTCGAGGATCGGCATCAGGCGTTCATCGATTTCGACAGCGATCACCTCACGCGCAAGCGGCGCGATGTGTGCTGTTAGCGCTCCTGTTCCCGGTCCGATTTCCAGAACGGTATCATCAGGCATAAGTTCTGCCAGCGTGGCGATCTTTTCCAATACATTGGGATCATGGATAAAATTCTGTCCCAAGCCTTTCTTTGGGACGATTTCATGCTGATCCAGCAGGTTTTTCGGGTTGGTCATGATCGCGTTCCAGCCAATGAATATGAGATGGTCTACTATAGCGGAAAAGAAGCGGCATTCGATGAATCCCAACCCCCAAATTCGGGTGAAATTTGTCATACGCGGTGCGGTGATCGCCGTTGTGCTGGTGTTTCTGCTGCTGCCCATCGGGGCAGGTGTGGTGTTCATCACCGGGCTGACCGCGCCAATCTGCGGCGCATCCGGTGACCCTTCGGCATACGGGCTGGATTTTGAAACGATTCGCATCCCTGCCCCGTCGCTGAACGGTGAACTCCGCGCCTACTATATTCCGGCTGAACCGGCAAAAGGAACGATCATCGGCGTGCCAACCGGATCAGCCGGGCGCGGGGATTGGCTTCACGAACTGCGCTTGTTTCACGCGGCGGGATACAACATTCTCGCGGTTGAATCGCGGACATGCGCTGCTGGAAGGATCAACTCGTTAGGCTACCTTGAAGTCGAGCAGGTTGGCGATGCGCTGGCGTATTTACTCACCCGCGCCGACGTGGACACGGAACGCATCGGCATTCACGGCTTTTCCGCCGGGGGATCGACGGCACTGATGGCGGCAGGGCGTTACCCCGAAATCAACGCCGTGATCGCGCAAGGCGGCTATCATGATTTTTGGGCTGAAGTCGCAGAAAATACCGCCGTATTCGATCAGCGCATCCCGTTCATGGGAGCGCTGTTCCGGTTTGGCGCGCAAATTGGCTATCAAGTCACCACCGGAACGGATGTGAGCAATCTCGCGCCGTACCGCGCGATCCCTAACATCGCGCCGCGTTCGGTCTTGTTGATCTACGGCACAAGCGAGCCGGGGCTTGCCGGAGCGGAGGCGATGGCGGCATTGGGTGAACATGTCGAACTGTGGCGGATCGAAGGGGCAGGGCATGGCAATTATGTGACGGTCGCGGGTGAAGCCGAATATGCCCGCGTGACCGCCGCTTTTTGGGATCGGACAATTGGCGCGGGACGTTAGCAGCAGAACCGCATCATGGATCTGCTGCTAACTTGAGTGATGCGCCTATCCCTTGATGCTCCCTGCCAGCAAGCCGCGAATGAAATAGCGTCCCAACAGGATATACACAACCGTCGTCGGAATCGCTGCCAAGAATGCGCTTGCCATTTGCACATTCCATTGAATAATTTGGCTTCCGGCGATATTTTGCAGCGCCACAGTCACCGTAGGCGTTCCCTGTGCGATCGTGATGCTGAACAGGAATTCGTTCCAAATCTGCGTGAACTGCCAGATCGCCACGACGACAAAACCGGGGAGTGAGATCGGCAGCACGATCCGCCAGTACAACCCGAAGAATCCCGCGCCGTCAATCGCCCCAGCTTCTAGCATTTCATCAGGGACTTCCGCGTAATAGTTACGGAAAATCAGCGTCGTGATCGGCAGTCCATACACGACATGGCACATGATCAATCCCGGCAGTGTGTTGTACAAGCCGATCCCGCGCAAAAACTGCACAAGCGGGATGATGATCGCTTGATACGGGATGAACATCCCAAACAACATCAGCGGGAAAATGATATTCGCGCCGGGGAACTTCCACTTGCTCAACACATAACCATTGAGCGAACCGAGCGCCGCCGAAATGATCGTCGCTGGAATTACGAGGAGGAAACTGTTCGTCAAACCGACGCTGAGTGCATTGAGCGCCGCTCCGAAGCTCTCAAAGCTGAGTTGGCTCGGCAGTTCCCACATACGCCCAATATCAACTTCGGCTGAGCTTTTGAAACTTGTCAGCAGTACGACGATGATCGGCAGCAGAAACGCTATCGCGACCGCGATCAGCACCACGTAAATGAGCGTCCTGCTGGCGATCTGTGCCACCGGACGCGACGGGCGTTTTGCCGGGGGTATGAGGACGGGAGTTTGTGCAGTTGCCATTATTTTTTCCGCTCCCCTTTCAGATTTACGTACAGGTACGGCACGATCACGATTGCCACAAAGATGAGCATGATCATCGCCACTGCTGCGCCGCGTGCGGGCAAGAAGCCGCGATAGGTTTCGAACCACATGTACATACCCGGCACGTCAATCGAGAGCAGGTCACCGCCGCCCAACACATACACCAAGTCAAAGATTTTGAGTGAAATATGCCCCAACACGATCATCGCGCTTAGGGTGATTGGTGCGAGTAGCGGCAGCACGATCCGGCGGTACACGCCGAATTCGCTGCATCCGTCCACGCGGGCGGCTTCGCGCAGTTCTTCGGCAACGCCGCGCAAGCCTGCTAGATACATCGCCATCGTGTAGCCGCTCATCTGCCAGCCCGCCGCGATCACCAATGCGATCAACGCCAGATTGAAGCCGTAGCGTTCTGCGCGCGGGAGCGCCTGCCACAGCGAAGGAGTCGCACCGAAAATTAGATAGGAATTGATGAGCATGGCGATGGCGAGGATAAACACCGCCGAACGCGAACGCCGCCGAATGATGTAGTAAAACGCTGGAAGGATCACGAACAGCCCAATACCAACTGCGATGATGGTTGGGAGGTCTTGCCAGTTAAATTCTAATATTCGCTGCTGACTCGTATGCCATTGGA
>JAPKMU010000386.1 GCA_026645745.1 Anaerolineae bacterium
GTTCACCGCGCAGCGCATCTGTGATCGCATTTTCACGCGGCGCATCATGTTGAGCCTCACCCTCTGGTAAGTCGCTCAAGGTGATGACTTGAATATCCACCCCAAGCTGACTCTCATAGCCCTCAACGATGACGACAAATTCTTCACTTTCGACCGTGCCGCCTTGACGCATTGCCCCCCCCGCGAAGTAAGGGCTGATCCCCTGCGCAACCAACAGCGTTGTGTTCAGCAGTCGTTCTTCATAGTCACTGCGTGCTGCGTCCGCGATCTGCTCACCGACTACAACACTGAGGAAACCGAAGCCGAGCAGCAGCAGCCCGACATAGGCGAACAGCAGCCGGGTACGGATACTGAGAAAAGTGAAGAAGCGGGGATTCGTATTCATGTGGGCAGTTATCCTCCGAAGCGGTAGCCGACGCCGCGAACCGTTTGGATATACTGCGGATTGCTCGGATCATCTTCCAGCTTTTCGCGCAGCCAGCGGATATGCACGTCGAGGGTGCGCATATCGCCCAGCCAATCTGTTCCCCATACCTTATCGAAAATCTCGGCGCGTGTGACGACATCGCCCGCCCGCGAGACGAGTAAACTCAACAGTTCAAACTCCTTGTAACGCAAGTCCAACGCTTGATCGCCTTTGTAGACGCGCCGCTGATCGAGTTCAAGGCGGATACTGCCGACGCGTAGTTGATTCTGCTCACTCATCTGAGCGCGGTCGAACTCAACGCGGCGCAGCAGCGCTTTCACCCGTGCCAGCAGTTCGCGCGTGCTGAAGGGCTTGGTTAGATAATCGTCCGCGCCCAGTTCCAGCCCCAATATACGATCCACTTCTTCCGTGAGCGCGGTCAGCATCAAGATCGGCACGACGCTTTTTTCGCGCACTGCCTTGCAGACTTCCCAACCGTCCATTTCAGGCATCAAGATATCGAGGATGATCAACTGCGGCTGATGCGTCAGCGCCATGTCTAATCCAGTGCGCCCGGTATTGGCGATCATGACCTCATAGCCCACATTGCGGAGCGCACGGGCGATAGGCTCGGCGATCAAGCGATCATCTTCAATGATAAGCACGGTAGTCATGGCGACGGCTTTCTGCATGGGGAGGTCATAACAAACGCAAGCGATTGACATGAAATGATTCCAGTATCCTCTGTAATGCAGTCCGCAAGCAAGCTATTTAAGATCGATTTAAGGATATTTGAGATGCGATAACGGCGGCGTTTTTACCTTAAATCGGATTTAAGGGTATTTGAGGCACAGATAACCATGACCGAAATCGCTTGTGCTAGTGTAAAGACAAGCGAATGCAAATCGCTGACTAACACAGACAATCAACGCACGAGGAGAACAATCATGCGGAAGCTCTTAACAATCGGAATGGTTGCACTGCTCGCCATGACGCTGGCGGCAGGCGCGATCTTCGCTCAGGATGACACGACCACGACGGAAACAGCGTGGCTTGGCGTGGCACTGGTTCAGGAAGATGAAGCGGTCGTGATCGGGCGTGTGGTGCGCGGTTCGCCCGCTGACGAAGCTGGTTTTCAACGCGGTGATGTGGTGACGAGCTACAACGGCGAAGCCGTCACAACGGTGGAACAGCTTGTCGCACTGGTGCAGGCAGCTGCCCCCGGTGACGCCGCCACGTTTGAAATCACCCGCGATGGCGAAGCGCTCACGCTCGAAGCGACACTTGGCACTACGCCCGACATGCGTGTGCAGCGGTTTGAATTCTCGGTTGATTTTGACCCGCTGGCATGGGCAGAGCGTGTATTCGTCGCTGACCTTGAAGCCGTCGACGGCGGTTTTGAAGTGGCGGACGTGCTGAACAATGACAACCCGTTCACCCTTGAAGTGGGCGACGTGATCACCGCGATCAATGATGTGCCGGTTACGGAACTCGATATGGCGGCAGTTATGGAAGCGGTCACGGCGATGGATGAACCCGCAGTCGTGCTGACGGTCACACGCGGCGGCGAAACCGTGACGCTCGAAAGTGATGCGGTTGGCATGATGGGGATGCTTCACGGCGGCTTCGGCATGATGGATCAGCTCCCGTTTGGCGGCGGTCGTGATGATCGCGGTCAGGGCGGCATGCCGGGTGCTGGCGGTCGCGGTGGTCGTGGTGGTCGCCCGGGTGATGCTCCGGCAACCGAAGTTCCGCCCGCTGCTGAAGAAACACCTGTGCCCGAAGGCTCAAGCAGCACCTAACCTATCCGGTATTCCCTCCTTCCCTCCCCGTTGTTCCGCCGGATCGTCGAAATTAGACGATCCGGCGTTTTTTATCCCCTACGCCTGACATTTGACTGCATTTCGATTGACGAAAATCACTCTAACGCATCTCTGAAGCTGTCGTAATATGGCGTTACGTGGCAATCATCCATCGAAAACACGTTTGACGGGAGCGAATCCTATGCAGTGCGCCTTAGGCTTGACGTTCGTAAATGATACGAAGCCCTTCAAGCGTCAAATCCGGCGCTATCAGGTCGATCACCGTCGTGTGTTCACGGAACAGCGGCGCAAGCCCGCCCGTCGCAATGATCTTGGTATTGGGAAGCGCGAGATCATCACGCAAGCGCTTGACCAACCCTTCGACGAGCGCCACGTAACCCCAGAAGATACCGGACTGCATCGCGTGGATGGTGTTTTTGCCAATTGGACGGGGTGGCGGGACGAGATCGACTTTATGTAAACGCGCCGCACGGCTGACCAACGCATCATGAGCGACGCCGATCCCCGGTGAAATCGCGCCGCCGAGATAATTCCCGTCGCTGTCCACCACATCAAAGGTGGTCGCCGTCCCAAAATCAATCACGATTGCGGGACCGCCGTAGATCACTTTGACCGCCGCCGCGTTAACGATGCGATCCGCGCCGACTTGCTCCGGTTGATCGATCAACAATTGAATCCCGGTGTTGGTTTTGTGCGTGACAACGAGCGGATCAATCTCCAAATAGCGGCGCGAAAGTTCAGTGAATGTGCTCGTCAGCGGCGGAACGACACTGCTGATCGCTACCCCGGTAATCTCCGCCCATGAAAGATTCGCGCCTGCAAGGAAATTCCTCACCAGTACCGCGTATTCATCGGGCATTTTGTCCGCGACGGTGCGCGCCCGCCACGACAATATCAGCTCACCGCGATGCCATAATCCCAGTGTGACATTCGTGTTCCCAACATCAACCGCCAGCAGACGGCTATCAAATTCTGTCATCTTGTCAAAATCCTGCAAAAAATAACGGCGCACCTAGAGAGCATACGCTTCCCGGCACTGCTTGTCCATGACCGCTCCCTTGTGCGTTAATGCCGCGCGCATACACTTAGAATTCGTCACCAATTTCATGATGCAGTGGGGGAATATGAAAATAACGCGCATTACACTGGTGTTGATACTGCTCCTCTTTAGTTTTGCGCTTACTGTTCGCGCTCAAGACCCAGACAGCGATGGCGACGGTGTGCCGGATTCGCAAGATCGCTGCCCGAATGTTTTCTGGCAGGGATCAGGCTGCCCGGATACGGACGGCGACGGAATTGACGATGGGTATGATCAATGCCCGTTTGAGGCTTATCTTACACCGAACGGCTGCGCGCCCGATGCGGACGGCGACGGTGTGCCGGATGTAAACGATCAATGTCCGGGTTCACCGGGGACATCACTCAACAACGGCTGCCCGGAAGGTGGGCAAGCCGAACCAACGCCTGTGCCCCCTTCGCCCGTTCCCCAAATTCAACTGCCGACGACGGGCGCATGTGTGATCACACCAGCAGGTGGGCAGCCTGTCAACGTGCGCGCTGACCGCTCAACCGGTGCGGCAGTCGTTACACAGCTTCAGCCGGGTTTGCTGTACTTCCCTACTGCGTTGATCGATGGGTGGTATGGTCTCCCCGATCCCGGGGGTTGGGTGCGTGAGGATGTCGTGCTGCGCGGTGGTGATTGCAGCGGCTTACGAACCACCGAAAATACCGGGTTCTCGATCCCGATCACTGATTTTTCGCCCGACTTCGCCACTTGCGAGAATATCGTCCAGCAGGTGAACCGCGTTCCGGTGGCGGTCTTGATGCGCTTGCTCAACAGTGCTGATCCGTGCGGCGGCTTGACGACGTATCTGCGCGATAGGGCGTTCACACCGCCGCTGCCGCCTGCTCCCGGCGCGCAAGCCTTGAGCGCGCGCGCGCAGTGCAGCAGTGATCCGCGCCCGTACCCCAGCCCGGAAGCGCTCCGTTATTTGAACGCGCTCCAATCGGTCGATGAAGAACTTGCCGCGAATGTGGCGGCACAGGTCGCGGCGTCGATTGGCGCTGCGCCGGGTTCGGATGGCGACCGCTTTATCTGCGCGCTGATGCGCGGGGATGGCTTTGTCGTCGGCACGATGATCCGCCGGAACACGAATGAATTGGGTGCTTACTGGACGGCAATGTGCGTGCCGCCCGTGGAAGCCAGCTATGTCAGCCGGATTTACAACGCGCTCGGTTTTGATCCGCTGCCGGGGACGGAGGCGGGTGCCGCCGGAGTAAGCCTGATTCCGCCGGAAGCGGCGCTCATCATCGCGCTGAACGATCAAAATAACCCGCTGACAACGCGCACACGGGCATGGTGTTCAGCATTCACCGCCACGCCGCCCGCGCAAGCGGAGACAACCCCCGAACGTCAAGCGATCATCGATTGGTTGATCGGGTGCGGCTTCTTCGATCAAGCGATGGCGGCGCAGTTGATCCACGCGCTCAACAGCGGCGGCGTTCAGTTCCCAGCCGACGCGTCTTTGTTCCCCGGTCTTTCGATCACATGGGAAACGCTCGAAACGATCTACGCCGCGAACGGAAATGGGCAGAACTGCCCGACAGCGGCTGAAATTCTCAGCGGTGTGCCGCGTTTCCGCCTACCGATGAGCCTACCGGATACGATCAACCTGCCCGCGCCCACATTCTTTGTCGGGCAAATTTATCTTGTGCAGCCATGCGACGAACAAAGCGCTGTCGTCCCGTCTAACACTGCCCCGGCGGGGTGCTATGCCGAACCTGTCTACCGGTTTTCGAGCAGTGCGAGCGGTGGCAGACCCAGACCTGTTGGCGTGAACCTCCCCGATGATCCGTTCGGCTTGCGCGGGCAGCAGGCGCTTGGCAGCTTGAACGCCGAAATCACCCACTATGTTCTGAAGCCGAACTTCGTCAAAGACCCGTTTGAGACAGGGCTGGCGGGTGTGAGCGTGCAGGTCTACACCGGCTTTTGCAGCAGCATCAATGCGCCAACCACGCCGTCCGGTGGACTGCTGCGGACGGTGACGACCGACGCGAACGGCATTTTCAGCATTGATGGCTTAACCGAAGGGCAAAACTACTGCGCGCTGGTCGATGCAGCATCAGCGGA
>JAPKMU010000387.1 GCA_026645745.1 Anaerolineae bacterium
AAAACTCAAATTCACTGCGTCAGACCGCTGCCCTTCATCACGAGCAGCAGAGTCAGGTTCGGGCGGGTCTTGTTCCGCCAGTTTCCGAATGGCGGGTCGAATCTCGAAAAGCTCAGAGACACCCCATATCACCGCCGCGAATAACCAGAAAGGTGCAGCCGCCGCGAATGTTTCGTCTTGCCCGAAGATTCCCGCCGACGCGATTAACTGCCCGCCGTAGAATGCCAGCGCAAACGCGATCAAGCGCAGAGCGAACTGAATGCCGACGAGCAAACGCGATTCCGCCGGAATTTCAAGCGACGGAATGCCGAGCGCCATTCTCGGTAGGCGGAGGACAATCGTTCCCGGCTCACGCACGCTGCTAGAAATTGATTCATGGGGAGGTGACTTTTCGCGCTTGGGTGCGGTCATTGCCGGAGGCTGTGCGCGCGCGGGCTTGACAAACGCCGGACGGCGCGGATCAGGCGCGGGCAAGTCCGCGTCAACGGGTGTGCGCGCCACCGCGCTCAAATCTTCGAACGTCTCGCGCGGCTTGCGGATCAACTTGCCAAGCGCGTCCGCGACAGAGAGCGATTCAAACTGCTCTAAGCGAACCCGCGCTTCTTCCTCGGCGGCAAGCCGGGCGAGGCGTTCCTCCTCAGGCTCGATGATTTCGGATTCAGCATCCGTGAGAGGCATATCGACTGCTTGCTCATCGACAAACAAGATCGCCTCATCTTCTTCCGCTGCCGTAAATGTTTCCGGTTCGAGCGTCGGGTGCTGTTCGCTGGCTTCCATGTCGATCAATGGATGCCATGTATCGTCGCTGGAAGAATCAAACGGGAGTACGTCGCCAGCGTCGTCAAACCCGGCGAACTGTGATTCGGACTCGGTGTTGGGGTCGCCGTTCGGCAGGTTATTTTCGTGGTCGCTCATCTGCGTTCTCGTCTAGGGCGCGCAAACTCGGTGAAATACTTCTCGTACTGATCAACGGTTTCTTGAAAAGAGAAGCAGCGTTCGATTTCCGCACGCGGCTTGACGTACTGTTCACGGTGTTCGATCACATTGACCAGCGCTTCCCCGAATGACTCGGAGTCGCCCTGATTCGCCAGCTTACCCATCCCCGTCACTTGAACGGGAACACGTCCGCCGGGGATATTCGTCATCACCACCGGAGTTCCTGAAAGCATCGCTTCGACCTGAACCAGCGCGAAGCATTCCGTATCGCTTGGGAGCGCCAGCACATCACAGGCAGCATAGAAATCCGCCATGTACTGCATATCCGTTTTGAGTCCCAAGAAGATTAACTGATCGCGGTACTGATCAACCAGCGCTTTGTGACGATCCCAAGTCGCTTCATACGGGATATTGTATTCCCCGCAGAAAACAATCCGCGCATTCGGATATTTCTTGTTGATCACGTCCAGCGCTTTGATCAGCATATCAGGACGCTTTTCTTCGACAAACCGCCCCGCAAACCCGATGATTGGACCGCCTTCATGTGACCATTCAGCGCGCATCGCCGCGACTTCTTCCGGCTGCGGATCAGGCATCAAAATCGGCGGATAGATCACTTCGGTTTTGTGGAGATACGGCTTGAGGTAGTACGAATGCTCTGCGTAGTCTTGGCTGTAGGCGAACAATTTACCCGCCCGCGCCGCCATAAACTTGAACAGCGCCAGCATCCCCCATTCAATGACACGGTTAAAGCCGCCATCTTTCGGCAGCACGACATCGCCGTGATGGGTAGCAAGCACTTTGTGTCCGGTCAGCGCGGCGGCGATGCTGACGACAGGCGCTTCAAACATGGGGGTGTGAATGCTCACAACGTCATGCGAACGCAGCAAATCATAAATCGCCAGCGGGTACGCGGGCATAATCATCCCCCGGCTGATCTTGAGCGGTGCCCACAACCGCACAATGCGCACGCCTTCGTGCATCGTGACATCGTCACGCGGCAAACTGTTGTTATAGCGCGCAGTCAAGACGGTGACTTCATGCCCGCGCCGCACCAATTCTTCCGCAATCCGCTGAACATGAATCGTCAAGCCCGTGCGATGGGGAAAGTAATACAGAAGGCAGATGAGAATTTTCAGCTTATGCGGCGCGTGCGCGGTTTCGTTCGTAATACTCATACTCGGTTCTTTCATGACGACGGCTGTTGAATCCCGCGCACCTGCTCTGCGAGTTGATTCAACGTCAGCCCTTCCTGTACAAAGCCGATAATGCCTAACACCGCATTCGCGCCGAGGTTGAGCGCGTGGATCATCACCGCAAACCCGGTGATCACGGCTGCATCTTGATACCCTAAAGACTGAAAAGAGATCAAGATTGAATATTCATAAGTTCCCAAACTGCCCGGCGCGGCAGGGAGCGCGTTCGCAAAGGACGCGGCGGCGCTGAACAATAACACGCCGATCCAATCTGGCGCACCAAAAAATGCAGGCATTAATGCATACCCTGACAGCAGCGAAAACCCCCACGCGATTACTGTCCACAGAAGCGTCCGAAACAGCATACGCGGCTGTGTGAGTGGGGTCAAGCCATCCAAAAAATGATCGGCAAAGCGCGCAATATTCAGTTTTTTCAGCAGCGCGATCCTGTCCGTGAACCAATGCACGAGCCGCAGCGTGCGCTCCCGCTGTGCCGACATCCCCACGAGGAGGAAAAACCCGATCACAGCCGTTGGCGCGGCAGCACCGGCAATGCGCCGCAAATCTTCATGTACGGGCGCAGACGCTATCGCTATCGCCATGATCACCAACACGGAGAGTAGATCAAGGATTCGTTCGACCACAATCGTGCTCAGGGCGCGTACAACTGGAATGCTTGGCGCGGCACGATAGGCAAGATACGCGCGCCCGACTTCTCCCAAACGCAGGGGGAGCAGCCCGTTTACCATGTAGCCGATGTTCATGATGAAGAACGCGCGTCCGTTAGGGAGTTCGTCGTTCAACAGCACCCGCCAGCGCACACCGCGCGCCCACAATCCGAGCAGAATGATCACCAGCGACAGTAAAACATACTCGTAACGCGCCGTTTGAAACGCATGGAGGAGTTGATCCGCGCCGACCTGATTGAAGATCGACAGAATCGCCCATCCGCTGATCGCCACGCCGAGTCCGGCGATCGCAAGCTGTTTCCACCCCCGCATGCTGTCCCCTTTGTTTGTGAACACCCGTCTGGGATGTGCATTATACAGGCGATTGCACGAAAAGGCGCATCAGCCTTGACAGCGCCCCCCCGATTTCCTATAATTTCTTTTACTGTTGTGCGGGTGTAACTCAGCTGGCAGAGTGTCTGCTTCCCAAGCAGAATGTCGTGGGTCCGAATCCCATCACCCGCTCTCACAAACGCCCGGTGTGCTCTACCCACCGGGCGTTGTCTTGTAGGCTGTGCGTTCATTCTTTTAGGAGTTAAACCATCGTGGCGGAAACTTATACGTTAGAGGCTCAGCCTCGGACGATCATTGGCAAGAAAGTCAGCCAGCTCCGCAGGCAGGGACTTGTCCCAGCAGTCATTTACGGCGCGAAGATTCAGCCCATTCAGGTGCAAGTGCCCTACCGCGCGCTCGAGCTTATGCTCCGCAAGGCAGGCGGAACGCACCTGATCCAGATTGATCTCGGATCATCACAACAGACGGTGCTCACGCGTGAAGTCAAGCGCAGCATCCTTAGGGGCGAAATCGAACACGTCGATTTCTTCGCAGTCGATATGGCGACCAAGATTCGCACCGAGGTTCCGGTTCATCTTGTCGGTGAATCGCCCGCCGTTCAACGCAGTCAGGGTGTCATCCTCAATGGTATCCAAACGCTCGAAGTCGAAGCGCTTCCGGGTGACCTCGTTGATCGGATCGATGTTGATATCGCCGCGCTGGTGAATATCAATGATGCGATCTTCGTGCGCGATCTCAAAGTGAGTGACACGATCCACATTCTGACCGACGGCGACGAGATGTTGGTACGCGTGACTGTCCAACAGGTGGTCGAAGACCTGCCGGAAGGTGAAGTCACCTCCGTTGAACCCGAAGTGATCAAGAAGGGCAAGGAAGAGGAAGCCGAGGAAGATTAGTCTTTCTTCCATCCTCACTCATTTGCCAACGAAAAACCCCGCCGATTATCGCGCGGGGTTTTATTTATTGTTGACCTTCGCCTATCAGCCGAGTGAAGGATCGCCGTTCACGTGATCAGCGGGCGGTTCAGCACCGTCCACCAAGTCGGCAGTATCCTCAACACCGTTTACGCTTTCAGCATCACCTTCGCCTTCGATCTCGCTCAATGTGCCGTCCACACCCGTGTCCGCCGCCATGATCGCAATCCCACAAAGCGCATCGTCGGGCTGCAAGCGCATCACCTTCACGCCGAGCGTATTCCGTCCAGTCTCGCGGATTTGATCAAGGCTGGTACGCAGGACAATCGCGCCATGTGTGATCAAGAGGATATCATCGTTCGCATTGATACAGCGCATCCCAATAATCGCGCCTGTGCGCTCGTCGCGGGTGATCGTGCGGATACCTAAGCCGTACCGTCCTTGAGACCGGTATGCCGCGAGCGGCGTGCGCTTGCCGTAACCGCGTTCGGTCACAACCAACACATGGGTATCTTCCGCCTTGATTACATCCATCCCGACAAGGCGATCTCCTTCGTTGAGACGCATCGCATTCACGCCGCCCGCCTGACGCCCCATCACGCGCACTTTATTCTCGTGGAAACGGATGCTTTGCCCCGCAGAAGAAACGACTACAACATCTTGATCGCCGTCGGTGTACCGCGCCCAATTGAGAGTATCACCTTCATCGAGATTCATGGCGATCAAACCGCTCGGACGCACCGCTTCGAATTCTTCCAATTTCACACGCTTGATACGACCAAAGCGCGTCGCCAGAATGAAGAAACCTTCTTTCTGGAACGAATCGACTGGTACGATACCGGAAACATGCTCATCAGGCATCAGGTTAAGCGTGGTGTGGATCAGCGTGCCTTTGCTGGCGCGCCCTGCCTCCGGGATGGAGAAGGCGCGTTCACTGTAAACACGTCCTTTATCGGTGAAGAACAAGACGGTATCGAGACTGTTCGCGGACACAATCTCCTGAAGCCCGTCCTCATCCTTGGTTGTCATGCCGATCACACCTCTGCCGCCGCGCCGCTGTGAGCGGTATGCGCTCGACGGTACACGCTTGATATAGCCGTGCTGTGTCAGCAGGATGATCACTTCTTCGTCACGGACAAGATCGGACTCATCAAAGTCCGCGCTCATCCCGTATTCGACATGCGTGCGCCGCTCATCCCCGAAGTTCTCCGCAACTTCAGCCAGATCATTCTTGATCAGTTCTCGAATCTTGCCGGGTGATGCGATCAAATCTTCAAGGT
>JAPKMU010000388.1 GCA_026645745.1 Anaerolineae bacterium
CCGCGCAGCGGACTCCAAGGGATGATCCCCAAACCTTCGTTGAGGCAGACGGGCACGAGTTCAAATTCTGTCCAGCGGTCGAGCAGGTTATAGAGCGGCTGCAAGCAGGCGTAAATTTCCCATCCATGCGCGCGGCTGAGGTCGATCGCTTTTTGAAGCTGCCAACCGCTGTGATTGCTCACGCCGATGTAACGCACTTTGCCGCTCTTGACGAGCGAATCGAGCGCGCTGAGGGTTTCTTCAAGAGGTGTGCCGCGATCCCAGCAGTGAACCTGATACAAATCAATGTAATCGACTTGCAAGCGCTTCAAGCTCTGCTCAATGCCCGCCATGATGTGCTTGCGGCTGACGCCGACATCGTTTACGCCGTTTCCCATCGTAAAGCGGACTTTGGTGGCGATTACGTAGTGATCGCGGGGTTGACCTTGCAGCCAACGCCCGACAATTGTTTCGCTCAATCCGTTGGAATACACATCGGCAGTGTCAATGAACGTGCCGCCCGCGTCCGCGAACATATTCATCATGGCGATGCTTTCGTCTTCGGTCGATTCGCGCCCGAAGGTCATCGCGCCGAGACATAACTCACTGACTCGTAAGCCAGTTTTACCCATGTAGCGATATTCCATTTTCAACGTTCCCTTCGTTCCGCCTCAGGTTCATGGCGCATAGGTACGAAACCAGCGGTATTCCAATTCAGGAAAGATCTTATCCAGTTCCCATAATTCGGCGGCGAACGTCGTATTCGGCGTTCCGGCGTCAAGACTGTTCGCTAGTTTTTCAAAGCGTTCGTGATGTTGGCTGAAGCGCTGAATCGCGTATTCTTTCGCCTGTCCGGTGGTGATCAAAAACAGCCAATCGCTGCTTTGAAGCAGCATCAATTCGCGCGCTGTCTGGTTCAAGACGGCTTCTTCATCCGGCGTCGGCGCGGTGAAGCGGTTGGCAAGTGCTTCCATACGCGCTTCAGCTTCGTGGATCGGCTTCCACATCCAATGATTCTCGCCGTTATCCCAGACGAAATGCGTCCCACCTGCGCCCCATGAGCTTTCCGTCAGCGCGAGGATTTCGGTTGGAGGATGATCCGTTACAAATTGGGAGGCAGTGGTCATTTCGACATCGGGATTCGCCGCCAGATGCCGCAGCACTTGACCGAGCCATTCGACGCCTTCAAACCACCAATGCCCGAATAATTCTGTATCGTAATTGGCGCTGACGATGCCGTATGCGCCGCGTTTTTTCGCCGCGCGGATTTGATCGCCGACGAGATGTGCAAAGTGTTCCGCGTGTTGTTCCAGCTTGCAGCGCGCCCATTCTGGTTGGTAAAAGTCTTTATCGCCCAGCGGGGTTTGATCGCTGGTGATACGCCAGTATTGAATACCGCTTCTGCCGGACTTGCGATAGAACTCGCGGTAGTCAAAATCGCCGGGGTAGCCCCAATCCGCGCTCCATACCTGCTGACCGACACGCACGTTGCGCCCAATCGCCGCAACGCCGGAACTCGTATAGTCAAGCGTATTGGCGGCGTAGTAGGGTAAGAAGGTAGTGGTTTCGCGCTTAGGGGGGTAGGTTTCGGGGGGGAGGACATAGCGGCGCTTGATCACGCCGTAAGGTCCGACGACGTCTCCAGTGGCAACTCCGACCGGATCACCACCCGTAATCGTATGCGTTTCGGTAAAAAAGACTTTGATTCCGGCGCGGCTTAGGAAGTGCTCAAAGCCGGGGCGGGTGATCCCTTCATCGGTGATGTAAGCAGGGCGGTAGCCGCATTCGGGCAGCCAAAAACCGGTCGGACGACGCCCAAACAGCCGCTCATGCGTTTTGATTCCTTGCTGAATGTGCGCGTAGATGCTGCTGTCTTTGCCGAGGAGCGGCAGATACGGATGTGCCGCCGCACTGGTGGTGATCTCGATCATGCCGCTGTCTTGCAGGCGGCGGAATGCGCCAATAATGTCGCGTTCAAAGCGGACTTGGAACGCAGCGCGAACGCGCATGTAAACATCGCGCGTCCATTCCGCTAAAAAGCGGAGATGCCCGTGCGCGGTATCGGGCGCTTCGTAGTATGCCATATCTGCTTCGGCAGCAGCGATGCGCCCGTCGATGTATTGATCTAAGTGATCCAGCACCAGCGGATCGGCAAGCTGTTCCGCGAGTACTGGCGTAAACCCGATCGTCAACCGAACCGGAACGCCTTCATCCCGCAGCGTATACAGCATATCCAGCAGCGGGATATAGGTTTCCATCAGTGCCTCATGCAGCCACTCTTCGCCGTGTGGCCAGCGCCCGGCGAGGCGCGCATAAGGGAGATGGCTGTGAAGCATAAAAGTAAAAGCGCCAGAAAAGGACACGGATATACTCCCAACGCTGAGCGCGCATTTCTGGATAGTGTACCCGTCTTTACGAAGGTCTCGCAACGAATATATCAGGCGGTTTCTTGCGCACGCGGTAAATAAGCGCTGAAAATGCTCCCTTGTCCGGTTTGACTGCGCACACCGAGATAACCCCCGTGCGCTTCGGTGACGCGCCGCGCGATGAACAACCCCTGACCTAATCCACGCGGATCGATCAACTTGCCGGTGGGGGTGCGCGCTTCTCCCCGATAAAAGCGATCGAAGACGTGCGGAATATCTTTTTCGGCGATCCCGACTCCGGTATCGACCACTTGTACCGCGATCTGCTGGTTATCATGCAGCCGAGCCGTCACGATGATGTGACCGCCATGTTCGGTATAACGCACCGCATTTTGAAGCAAATGCCCGAATGCCCAACGTAAGCGCGGCTCATCGCCTAACAGCGTGAGATATTCCGAGTCGCACACCATAAACGACACATCAAGGCTCGCGCGCCGGATTTCTGGCTGCTGACCTTTAATCACATTCCAAAGCAGTTCTTCCACCTGCACCGGATCGCGTCGGACGGCAAAACTGCCCGTCGCTAATTCGGAAATATCGAGCAGTTCGACGATCATCCGGTCAAGCACATCAACATTCCGGCTGAGGGTTTCAAGCAGGCGGGTATTCAACTGTCCTTTTTCGGTTTGCGCGGTGATGACTTCGCTCACCCCTTTGATCACTGCCATTGGCGTGCGCAGCTCATGGCTGATCGCCGTGATGAACTGGTCTTTCAAGCGCTCAGACAGCACATCCGTAGTCACGTCGCGGAGCAAGATCACCGTTCCGATGCGCCGTCCGTGATCGTCCGCCAGCACGGCTACTTGAGCACCGACAATCCGGTTGTTGACGCTGACGCGCTGTGGTTCACCCATCGGAATGAGTTCACTGCCAAGTGTGATCGTTTGGGCGCTGCGATAGCGGTTATAGAGCGCGCCGAGTTCGCTTTCCCAAAAATTCTTGATCGTCCCCAAAAGGTCACGCGCCGCCGTGTTGACCATGATCACGCGCCCTTCAGTATCCTGCACGATCACACCTTCGCTGATCGTCGCCAGAATGGCGCTGAGTTTTTCGATGTCTTCATCACGCTGCGCGATCTTGCCATGCTGACGCCGGATAAACTCGTCACGTTTGCGCAGTTCCGTCTCGAATTGGCGGCGCAGCCCCAATGTGCGGTAGACACGGCTGAACAGACGCTCGGACGCAGACCCAAGCGCATCGACGCGCTCTAGTGCACCAGAGACATCATGAGGATCGCGGTCGTTCATGAGGGTTCGCTTCCGTTTGATTCGGGCTTGACGGTTGTTTCCGGCGTTTGTGCTGAAGTGACTTCTGCCACGTCGGCGGCTGATGCCGCAGCCGTCGTTTTCTTTTCGTGATGCACCTTATTGAGCAGTTCACGCAGTTGCTCAAAATCGGGCAGCGGTTTGCTGATGATCCGGTCAACACCATCTTCGCGCATCATCTGGGCGCGTTCGCCTTCGGTCAACGTGTAAGCGGTCATCAGCACAATCGGCGTTTCTTTGAATGCCTCGATTGTCCGCATCCGGTTAGCAAGCTCGTTGCCGCGTTTTCCCGGCATACGTATATCCATCAAGACGAGGTCGGGGATCGAATCACCTGTGCCACGCTCGATTTGATCCAGCCAATCCCAGACCTTCTGCCCATTCTCATAGGCAACCGGCTGGTATCCCCAGACTTGAAACATCATCGCAAGCAGATTTCGAATATCTGCTTCATCTTCGGCTAAGAGCCATTTCAAGGTGATCACCCCCGCGAACGCTGTTTAACGGTACCTATACCGTATATCACAGTCTGCCAACAATTTAAGTATATCCAACACTGCGGACTGTACCCCCAAATGTTTGCTTAAACCGTGTATGAAATCTACTATAATACCGTGAGGGAATCGTTCAGGTGTGATGATTGCTTGAAGCCTCGCAGACCCACATTGAGGAAGGGATCAGCGGCATGTCGACGTGGATGGTAGTGGAAGACGAGCCCGGGATATACGAAGTCCTGCTGGCGATGTTTGAAATGTGGGGGATCGAAGGCGCGGCGTTCGTCGATGGCGAAGAAGCCGTTGCATGGATCGAAGAAGCGGATCGCGGAGAACCCCCGCCCGAACTGCCGGAGCTTGCGCTGCTCGACATTCGTCTTCCCGGTAATATCAGCGGACCCGCCGTCGGGGATCGACTCCGCAAGAGTCCGCTGCTGCACAATATTGGGATCGTTCTCATCACGGCATATCATCTTTCGCCGGAAGAAGAAAAGCAGGTCATTATTCAAGCGAATGCCGACAAACTGCTCTATAAGCCGCTCCCCGGGTTTCATGAATTAAAGAAAATCCTTGAGGATGTTATTGCGAATCGGCGTGCGCGTGCTGGTTCGCCGCCGCCTGTGACTCGTATCGCGCCAACTCAACAGGATAAATAGACTATGCAGAGCATCGCGCCATCGAAGGCGCTCACCCGCCGCAGTCAGCAGTTGATGACGCTCGCGCTGGTCGTTTTCGCGGCTGGCGTGTTCGTGACCGCACTCGGCACGCTGATTCGCTTGATTCCGCTCGTTCCGATTGGAACGCAGCTCGATACACAGCACATGATCGGCATTCTTATTTTGTTGGTCGGGATCGCACTGTTGATCGGTGCGTTCGTGATGTTTATTCGAGCGCGCACATGGAAGGTCGATAACGATCTTGCCATGATGACAGGGCAAGCGCTGGCGCGTTCGCTCGATGACAGCTACACCTTGATCCGCAACATCAGCAAGCGCGAAATCGGCTATGTCGATGCGGTCTTGGTGGGTGTCCCCGGTGTGCTTGTGTTCCGCATCCTTGATAATCAAGGTGAGTTCGCCAACGAAGGTCCGAATTGGTTGGTGAAAGACCCGCGCACGAACGAATGGAAACCTGCC
>JAPKMU010000389.1 GCA_026645745.1 Anaerolineae bacterium
CGGCAGTTAAGGGCACCAGCGCGGATGGTACTGCGAGGGCAGCTTCGTGGGAGAGTACGTCACTGCCAACCTTTTTTTGCACCCCCTTTCTGTTTCTTCTCCTTGCGCTTGAGCAAGCACAACAATCCAACATGAATCACAAAAACGCCACTCATTTGAGCGGCGTTTTTCGTTTGTGAAGTGAATTACACGAGAAAGCGCGCGTTTACTCCCAACTACGCGCATCTTTGACCGTGCGCTGAGTCGGGTCAATCGTGCCGGGTTCGACGACCACCACGCTGTCCACGCGCAGACGCGCCATCGCCTGCATATACTGAATCACGCCTTCTTCGATATGTTCGGCAGCATGCTCCGGGTTGAGTTCGATATTCACGGTGATTACGTCGCGGTTGTTCTCGCGTGTGATCACGGCTTGCGCGCGTTTGATCGCCGGAATGCGTGAGACGGCTGCCATCACCTGATTCGGATGGAGGAACATGCCGCGCACCTTGATCGCGTCGCCGCTGCGACCGAACAAGCCGAGAAGCTGCTGCGCCGAGCCGCAGTTCGGATCAGGTTCGGGGGCGAGCGCGCCCAGATCACCTGTACCAAAACGGATCAACGGATATTTCTTGTTAAACAACGTGACGACAATTTCACCCGCGTTCCCCGGTTCGACATTTTGCCCGGTCGTGGGATCACAAATTTCCATGTAGACGCTGCCGACCACGCAGAAGCCGGTCACGCCCGCTTTGGTGTAAGCGATAAAGCCGAGATCAGCCGTCCCATAGGCGGAAGTCGTCGTCATGCCGTATTCGCCTTCAAAGCGCGCACGCTGTGACGGGGTATAAGGCTCGGCGGAAAAGACCGCTTTCTTGATTGTGACCGCTTCTTTGGGAATACCCATTTCGGCGGCTTTGTCGAGGATGATCGCCAAAAAGCTGGGCGTACCCACATAACCCGTAACGCCGAGCGAGGTCATCATCATGATTTGAAGTTCGGTATTGCCGGGACCTGATGGGATCACCGCCGCGCCGAGCGCTCGCACCGCCTCATCAACCAGCAAGCCCGCCGGGGTGAGATGATACATAAACGTATTCAACACGCGATCACCGGGGGCAAACCCAACCGAGGCGAACGGCGCAAGCGCGCTTTGGGGATCATCGGGACCGGGCTGCGGATCGAAAATCGGACCCGGTGAGATATAGATGCGTGGAAGTGTACTCGGATCGACGGTCAAAAAGCCGCCGAACGGTGGGTTTTCGCGCTGAAGCTCCGGTAAGCGATCCTTTGGTGTGACCGGGAGCTTTTGCAGATCGGCGGCGGTTTGAATGTCGCTCGGTTGAACTCCGGCGGCATCCATCATACGCTTGACGGCGGGAGCGTGCGCATAAGCATGAGCGACAAGATCACGCAGGCGGGCATCAAAAGTCATGAGGCATCCTCATAAGAACAGAAGGCAAAAGCATAACGCAAAGACGCAAAGGCGCGGAGGCGCAAAGAAAAGCCGTGTCGCGTGTTACGCAAGCAAGATCAACACCGCAACGAGCAGTACCATACCGAAGAATAGGTGTGAGATACGTTCCAAACAGGTTGGTTCCGCCATTCTGTCATCATCCTAACCAGCGCTTACGCCGCTTGTAGTGCTTGACCTCTTTATAGCTCTTACGTTCGCCGAGTGTGTTAAGACCAAGATAAAATTCTTTGATGTCTTCGTTTTCGATGAGCTGCTGCGCCGGACCGTCTAAGACGATGCGCCCATTTTCCATGACATAGCCATAATCAACCAACTGGAGCGCCGCCCGCGCATTTTGTTCCACAAGCAGGACGGACATCCGCTCATTGCGGTTGATCTCACCGATGATCTCGAAGATTTCCGCGACGAGCATCGGCGCAAGCCCAAGCGACGGCTCATCGAGCATCATCAAGCGTGGATGCGCCAACAGCGCCCGCCCGATCACCATCATTTGACCTTCGCCGCCGCTCAGATAACCGGCGACACGGTGACGCAGATCGCGCAGACGGGGGAAATAATGATACACGCGCTCGATGTCGGTGCGGAAGGCATGACCGCCTTGATAAGCAAGCGACCCGATGCGAAGATTTTCTTCAACCGTGAGATGCTGGAACATCGGGCGACCTTCGATCACCTGCACGATTCCCTGACGGACGATGTCCTCCGTATTTTGGTGATCGATGCGGTTGCCCTGAAATGTGATGCTGCCGCGCGTGACTTCGCCCATTTCAGAGGTGAGAAGCCCGCTGATCGCCTTGAGCGTCGTCGATTTTCCTGCACCGTTCGCACCAAGCAGAGCGACGACCTGCCCCTCTTTGACCTCAAATGAGACACCGCGCAAGACGAGGATCACGCTGTTGTAGATCACTTCAATATTGTTGACGTTTAACATGAGGTCTGCCTCTTGTTTATCGGGATGTCACGCTTGTGCTTGCCGCTCTTACTGCTCCTCACCCCCCAACCCCCTCTCCATCGCAAGCGACAGAGAGGGGGAGCAAAACATTTTCTTTATCCCCTCTCTAACCGAAGGTTGGAGAGGGGTAGGGGGTGAGAAGCAGTTAAAACAGACAAAAGTGTCGTTTCCTGAAGCCCACACTTACACGCAAGCGGATCGCTCCTCTCCGCCGCCAGCGGAGAGGGGAAGGGCGTGATGAATAGGCTACGGTACGTCAGCACCACCCGGACGCAGATCGGGTGCGGGCTGGAAGTCTTCCAGCGCAACGAGGACTGGCACGAAGAACTGAGCGCCGTCCGCGCCGGGGACAAACATCGCGTCTGCCGCGCTGGTCGCCAATCCTGTACCGTCCGCATTCAAGTAACCGATCATTGCCATGCGGTTACCGGAAACTGCGCGCATTTCACCGCCCATGTAATCCTGCGTGTACAGACCCAGCGGCGAGTACACCATCGTATTGAGCGTTTCCTGAATCGCGGCACCATCTACAGCTTCCAACGAACCGACGCGGTTGATCGTCTGCGTATACAGTTCGATGTACGTATCCACGACTGCCCAACCGAGCAGATAAGCGATATTGCGCGCCGTGATCGGGCGTTCGTTGGCATCTGCCTGTTCGGTGATCAACTGGATGGCGGGATTGTCGGTTTCCGACCACCACAGGAAAGGAAGTGAACCGATCAAGCCGTTGACCGACGGCAGACCATCGCCATCACGCTGGGTACGCTGACCGAGCAGCGCAACCGATGTGTCGAGCGCCCAGTTCACGCCCGCCAATTTGACCGTATCCTGCATGCCCAACTGCACGAGCGTCGCCGCGACGAGGGCGGGACCGCTGGCGAGCGAGTTGGTGTAGAGGATGTTCGCGCCTGCGTCCGTCAGGTTGAGGACGTTGCCGCTGATGTCGGTCGCGCTCGGCAGGAAGTATTCCGGCGTCGGCAGGACGGTGACGCCCTGCGCCGCGCAGTAGCTGATCGTCTGTTCGTTGAAGGCGGCTTCACCGAATGCACCGGGCCAGCTAATGTAGCCGACGGTTGGGTTCGGGTACATGTCCGGGTTCGCGCCAACGTAGCGGCAGAACGAACCGAATTGATCGGCGTAAAGCGGATTGGTCGCGTAAATCCAACCGGGTGACGTGCCATCTTCGCCATACAAACCGGGCACGCTGCCCGCCGAGATCAACGCGGGAATCTGATCTTCCGCGAGTTGATCGCGCAGCAGTTCGGCATCGCCCGACGCATAGAGCAGGATCAGATCGGGCTGCGGATCAAGCGATGAATAGGCATCATACGCTGCCTGTGTCTGCGCCAGATCGCCGCCCGTATCACGGTTGTCAGAGGCGATAGTCGCGCCGCAAACACCGCCGCGTGCATTAAAGTAGGCTGCCGCATCGGTCAAACCCGCCAGAAGCGGCTGGGTGATGAACGCATACGACCCGCTGATGTCACCAAAGTGATAAACCGTGATCGTCTCGCCCGTCAGGTCAACACTGCATTCGGAATGCTGGATGAAATCCGGCAGTTCCTCTTGGGCGCTGACGCTTAGGACACCGACGATCAACACGAGAAGCAGAAGCAAACCTTTTCGCATGACGTACACCCTTTCATCAGAAGAAGAAGTCTTATCTACTTGCTTTTTGTAACCCTCTCCGAAAACCCGGAGCGGGAGAGTTACCGCGTTTGGCTGAACGGTCGCAGTTTCCATGAGATTTTGAAAATCTCCCACCGGTGCGCGATCCCACGTGGGGCGGCGATGAGGAAGATCATCAGCGATCCGCCGAACAAAAGTGGATTCAGCGCTGCGAACACGTTCACGGTGTTGATAAACGGGAACAAGGACGGGATGATCGAGTTAAACCAAGGGATCACCGCCGGAATGATGTTTTGACTCAACAAGTTAACGAAGGCGACGCCGAACATCGGACCCAGCGGGAAACCCGCGCCGCCGATCACAAGCATTGCGAGCGTTTCAATCGAACGATCAAGCAAAAACTGATCGAGCGATATGCTGTTCGACTCGAATGCCAGCAGACATCCCGCCACGCCCGCGTATAACGCGCTGAGGAAGAAGGCTTGCAGCTTATAGCTGAATACGTTGATCCCCAGCAGTTCGGCGGCGAGGTCATTATCGCGCACGCTGATGAAAGCACGCCCAACGCGGGTGCGGAGGATATTCCGAGCGGCAAGCATCATGAATACCGTCAGCGGGATCACGATGTAATACATCGCGTTTTCGTGCGCAAAGCTGATCCCGAATAACTCCGGAATTGGGACTTCGAGCGGGCGTGAGCCGTTGGTCAAGCCTTCGAGCGGGTAGCGGAGCAGCCAAGGAATGATGAACTGCGCCGCGAGGGTCGCCATCGCCAGATAAAAACCTTTGACGCGCAGCGACGGCAGCCCGAAGATCAAGCCGATCAAGCCTGTGAACAGTGCCGACAGCGGGAGCGCGATCCAGAAGGACATGCCGAGTTCACGGGCGAAAACCGCGCTGCTGTACGCGCCGACCGCCATAAACGCCGCATGACCGAGCGAAATCTGTCCGGTGTAGCCGATCAGGATATTCAAGCCCTGCACGGCGATCACGAAGATCGAAATGCGGACAATCGTACCGATCCACAACTGCGGAATCAGGTTGATCCCGAATGGACCTTCAATCGTGAACAGCGGGATCAGCAGGAGCAGGACGAATAAACCGTTGGCAATCCAGCGATCACTTTTCGTCCGGTTCAGGGATATATCTTGCGTGTAGCTGACATCAAAAACGCCGGAAGGGCGGATATTGGCTGACATTCAAACCATGCTCCCATCAAGATGT
>JAPKMU010000038.1 GCA_026645745.1 Anaerolineae bacterium
GTGATCGATCTCGGTCCGGGTGCTGGTCACGACGGCGGGCGGTTGGTGTTTTCCGGCGTGCCTGCTGATCTGATTCAAAATGCGGAGTCGATCACCGGGCAGTTTGTGCGCGAACATCACGAGTCAGCGCTGCAAGTGATGTAGTCCTCAAAAGCTCCTCACCCCCGACCCCTCTCCATCGCAAGCGATAGAGAGGGGGAGCAGAGCACCTGTTTTTCTCCCCTCTCCAACCGAAGGTTGGAGAGAGGCTGGGGGTGAGGAGCTATCTCACACGCTCACAAAACTCGATGCGTTCGCCGTCTAAACCGCGAATGTTGAAGTAATAAATCCCACGCTCCCAGAAGGGGAGAAAAACGGGCATGTCTTCCAGCGGCGTGAGTCCCGCCGCGCGGATCGCCTCAAACGCGGCGTTGATGTCGCGTACATCGAGCGCGATATGATCGATATGTCCATCGTCCCGCTGCTTGACTGCCTCACCCTCCGCACCGGGAAGCTGGTAGAGTTCAAGGATAAAACCGTTCAGTTCCATCATCGAGACGCGCAGCTTATCACCACCGCGCGGGAGTTCACGCGCCATAATTTCGGTAAAGCCGAGCCGCGCATAAAAGCCTTTGGACGCGTCCATATTCGTCACGGGCAGCCCCAAATGCTGAAAGCCCGTTAAGTTATCGCCTAGCATGTGCGCTGATCCTTCCGGTTTCTTTAGAGCACGTGTGGAATATGCCGCCAGTTTTCTTCAAAGCGCTCGATCCAGTTCTGGGTCAGCGATGAGTCGGTCAGCGTGACGAAAACATCATGCTGCATGACGAGGATCGGCGCACCTGCTCTCAACACCTGTTCGGCTTGCTCACGGCTGCGAATGCTGGCGGCGGCAATCTGAGTCGTCACCCCATGCTGCTGATACATTGTGCTGATGTCGTGCACCAACCCGAACGCGTCCGCGCCTGAATCGACGATTCGCCCGATGTACGGCGCGACATATGCCGCGTTCGCACGTGCCGCGAGAAATGCCTGATTCAGGGTCGCAATCGTCGTGATCAGCGGCTTGATATTATTCGCGGCGAGACGCTTGGCGGCGGCAAGTCCGTCCGGCGTGGCGATCAATTTCGGCTGGATCAGCGGCGAAATTTTGCGCAAGCTGTCCATCTCGCGCAGATACGCATCGACTGACCCGCCGTGAAGCTGCACGAACACGGGCACAGTCACCGAGTCGCAGACCTGTTTGACCACGCTTTCGAGCGAACGTCCGTCCGCCGTCCACTGCGCGATGATCGACGGGTTGGTTGCGATTGCATCCGCAAGCCCTTGATTGGCGACGCGGATCACCTGCTCGATGGTTCCTTCAATCCATAATTCCATCATGTTCCTCATGTTCCAGTGATTTTCGCAAAGGCGCGCACCGCGTTTCCGATGCCGTCCTCAGCGCGGATTTGTTCGCCAAAAGCGGCGGCGCGGACGCGCATTTCTCGATCCGTCGTCAACAAGCGGATCGTTTCGCTCAAGTTTTCGACCGTCAGCGCATGGCGGCGGATCGGCGGTGCGCCCACGCCTAACTCATGGATGCGCCGCCCCCAATACGGTTGATCGCCGATGTGCGCGATCACCGCCGACGGGACTCCGGCGCGCAGTCCGGCGGCGGTCGTGCCAGCACCGCCGTGATGAATCACCGCTGCCATGCGCGGGAACAGCCAATCATGTGGCACGCTGTCGATCAAGCGCACATTCGGCGGCAGATCATCGGCGCGCATCCCCGCCCATCCACTGTGGATCAGGGTGCGCTGCCCGGTTTTTTCGATGGCGGCAAGCATCAAACGCAGGGTCGATTCGGGATCACGACTCGACATGCTGCCGAAGCCGATATACACGGGCGGATCGCCCGAATCGAGAAATGCCGTCAATTCTGGTGGCGGCTGCCAATCGGCAGCGCGATCCAAAAACCAATAGCCTGTCACATGCAGATTATCGCCCCAATCCGGCGGATGCGGGGTGACAAGTGGACTGATCCCCATCAGCGTTGGCGCTTGGTTCCAAGCGCGCATGTAATCAACCGGAGTCGAGGGACGTAGTTTAAGGTTGGCACGCACCGCCCGCGATAATGCGCCAAACACGTTTGACATCATTGCTTCGACAACGTAGCCAAATATCAAGTTCACCACGCTGTCACCGCGCGGGATCGGTGCATTCATGCCGGATGCACCGCTTCGGGTGGGTGTCCAAGGAGTCATCGTGCCGACGATGCACGTTTTCCCACGTACTGCTGCCGCAGCGTTCATCGCCTCGACCGTCAGCACACCGCTGATGAACGTATCGAAGTGATCAAGCGCGGCAAGCACGTCCTCTGCGACTTGCGCGGCGACTCCATCGAACATGCGCTTCATGCTTCTGACTTCCGCTACAGCGGTTTGCTTTCTGCCGTCGATCCAGTCTTTCGCCGTATCCGTTTGCACCAATGCTTCCATATCAATGGCGATTGGCTGAAACGTTAGACCTTCGCTTCTCACCCATGATTCGAAATTTCTACCAACCGAAAGGGTCACGTCGTATCCGGCGCGTTGTAAACCTTTACCCAACGCGATAAACGGCTGCACATCTCCGCGTGACCCAAACCCATAAAGTAAAACACGCATCCCTGATGCCCTCGGTCGCTCAAATGCGCATGATTATAGCGCTGTGAGCGCGTCCTTTGTGGAAAAACCCCATATTTTCTGAATAGGGTCTAAACAACTTCTTGCTACGGTATATGTCAAGGAGGCGCTGACGGTTCCAAGCGAATCCCCCAACCGTAAGCGGTGAGATCAAGGTGCTCCTAAGTTGATCTCACCGCGTTGCATGTTCTGCATCCTTTCCCTACAATCGGGTTTCCCGAAGCAGAAAGGAGCAGAGTCTATGGAACGCCTGCGCGCGAAAATTTCAGCGCTGTATGGTGAAGATCGCGCCGATTCGATCTATCAGCAGATCATGACGCTGCTCGGTGAGCGGCGCTTTGCTCCGCTTGACCGGTTAGCACTTTCGGAGCGGGATGCGGTGGTCATCGCCTACGGGGATCATGTGCGGCGCTCCGGTGAACCGCCGCTGCAAACGCTTCAGCGCGTGCTGCATGATCTCGATCTACCCGCCTCAAGCCTCCACATTTTGCCGTTTTACCCGTATTCGTCGGACGATGGCTTTTCGGTGATCGATTACACCGCCGTCGATCCGGCGCTCGGCACATGGGCAGACATTCAGCGCTTGGCGGGCGATTACCGCTTGATGTTCGACGCGGTATTCAATCATGTTTCGGTGCGGAGCGCTTGGTTCGCCGGATTTTTGCGCGGTGAAGCACCGTATACCGATTATTTCGTCACCGCGCCGCCGGAGGCTGATTTATCGCTGGTCACGCGACCGCGCACGCACCCGGTTTTGACGCGGTTCGACACCGCGAACGGGGCGCGCTACGTGTGGACGACGTTCAGCGCCGATCAAGTGGACGTGAATGCCGCCAATCCCGATGTGTTGATCGAATTGATCCGCGTGCTGCTGTTTTACATTGAACAAGGCGCGCAGTTAATCCGGTTGGATGCAATCGCGTTCTTGTGGAAGGAGATCGGCACGACGTGTATTCATCTGCCGAACACGCATCGAATCGTGCAGGTATTCCGGGATGTGCTTGATCTGGTGTCGCCCGCCGCGATTTTGATCACCGAAACGAACGTGCCGCATCACGAAAACCTCTCATACTTTGGCGATGGCACAGACGAAGCGCAAATGGTCTATCAGTTCGCGCTGCCGCCGCTGATCTATCACACGATGCGGACGGGCGAAGCGGCGAAACTCACCGAATGGGCGAAAACGATCACGCGGGTGAGCGATCGCACCACATTCTTTAATTTTACCGCTTCGCATGACGGGATCGGCGTGCGCCCGGTGACGGGCATTTTGAGCGATGACGAGATCGCCGCGCTGGTGCAAACGACGCTTTCACACGGCGGGCATGTTTCGATGAAAAGCAACCCGGACGGCACACAAAGCCCGTATGAACTCAATATCACGTATTTTGACGCGATCACGTCGCCGCGCATCACCGCTGCGCAGCGGCAGATCGCCGTAGACCGCTTTATGGTGTCACAGGCGATCATGCTGGCGATGATCGGCGTGCCGGGGATTTACCTGCACAGCCTGTTGGGATCGCAGAATGATCACGAAGGCGTGAAAGCGACCGGGCATTTCCGCTCGATCAACCGTGAAAAGCTGGACGCCGACGCCCTGCTTGAAGCGCTCCAGCGCGAAGGGACGATCCGGCATGGTGTGTTTGAGCGCTATAAGCACCTGCTCGCTGTCCGCGCACAAGAGCCAGCATTTCACCCATTAGGCGATCAAACGGTGCTTGACCTGCATCCCGAAGTCTTCGCGCTTGAACGCACCGCGCCGGATGACCGAAGCCGCGTGATCGCGCTGAACAATGTCGGATCAGCGCATTTGACGGTGAAACTGCCAGAGGCGGGAAGGTGGATCGATCTGCTGTCGGGGGAGACGTTCAGCGGCAAGGCGGCGATCCCGCTTCAGCCGTATCAGGTGCGCTGGCTGAAGCGGGAATAACGCATGACTACCCGCCGAGCGCGTCCGTGTAGAACGTGATCACGCGTTCGCGGTAGGCAGCGGGATCAGCGTTGAAGCCGCCTGTATGCCCAACATTCGGGACGATCCACAGCGTGCCGCGATCCCCGACAATGGTTTGAAACTGCGTGTTGAACTCGACTTCGGCAGCGTTGTCTCCGGCGGTAATGAATAAAAAGCGGGTCGCGTCCGCCGCCGCGATGGATTCCCAGAACGGCGGCGCGGGTGGTGAGTCACCGCTCAACAGCCCGACAAAGAAATCCCGCGCGCCTGTGGTGAAATTGCGGATCAGCGTCCGGTTGTTCGGCAGCGCTTGATACTCCCCGACGCTGCGGAACGTCGCGCCATCGGTGACAATCGCCGCGAGTTCGGGGTAGCTCGATACCGCGCCAAGCAGGATTTCACCGCCAAGCGACACGCCTAACCCGGCGATCTGCGTTACGTCCGGCTGATCGCGCAAAAATGCGACTGCCGCGCCGACATCGCGTGTGCCGTTCCAGCCCAAGCGGTTGATCCGCCCGCCGCTGTCACCAAAGCCGCGCAAATCGAGCGCTAGCACCCCGTACCCGTCCGCGTGGAGCATCTCCGCGTAGGGGCGCATGCTGGATCGACCACTGCCCGCGCCGTGAATCATCACAACGGCGATTCCGTTTTGCGGCGCGGCGTACCATGCTGCCAGCGCGATCCCGTCATCGGTGGTCAGCGAAACATCCGTAAACCCTTCAGGCGCTTGATCCGCCGCTGACACATCCGGCGCAACCACCGCGAGGGCGCTCCCCAGCGGCAGCCCGATATAAAGGAGGACAAGCACGATCAGGACGACGATCAGCAGGATTTTGAGAATGCGTCCGATTTTCACGATGTCTGTCCTTTATCACCGACTCCTCAACCATAAATCAATCGGTTTTTCGACTTTTGGCGGCTGATACGGGAAGTCGATTCGCCGTCCTTCACCCGCCGATTGATACGCCGCGTAAATGACGCGCAGGACTTCTAAGCCGTCCTCGCCTGTTTCAACAGGCTGTTCGATGCCCTTGACGACATTAATGAAGTGCTGCATCTCCTGAGGAAAGCCGTAATTCCATTCTTCCTCAAAACCCGTGAACGTCCATCCGGTGGTCGTATCGGCTTTTTCGACCGCGTACCCATAGCCCGCTTTGCTGTGCGTGATCAAGGCGTTGCCGTGAATCAGATCGGCGCGGGTGTTGCCTTTTGTGCCGTAAATTTCGCAGCGGTCATCGATCCCGCCCGTCTTACCCCAACTGTTTTCTGCAACAGCGATTGCCCCGTTTGTGAACTCGATCACACAAATGCTGTGATCTTCGCCCTGTGTGCGATCACTGTGTACGAACGTCCCTAACGTCGCTTGCACGCTTTTAATCGGCGGGCGGTTGAGTATCCAGCGGGCGAACTCAATGCTGTGGCATCCCATGTCAAGCAGCACCCCGCCGCCGGAAAGATTCACATCCCAGAACCAAGGCATATGCGGTCCATCGTGTTCTTCGCTCTGCTTGACGAGAAACACTTTGCCGAGCGCGCCTTCATCGACCAAGCGCTTGGCGCGGACGTATTTGGGCGCAAAGCAGAGCATCTCGCCGTAGACGAGCTTGACCCCGGCTGCTTTGACCGCCGCCAGCATCCGTTCGGCTTCGTCAAAGGTGCGTGCGAACGGTTTTTCGCACATGATATGCTTTCCCGCTTGCGCCGCCGCTGTGACGACTTCCTCATGGAGATAATTGGGAACGCCCACCGTGACCGCTTGAATATCGTCGCGGGCGAGAAGCTGACGATAATCCTCGTAAGCGTCGGGGATGCCGCGTGCGTCCGCGAACTTGCGCGCTTTGCCCGGTGTTTTCGAGGCGACGGCGGCGATTTCCGCATCCGGGCAGTGTTTCAGCCCGTCCACATGAATATTGCCGATGAATCCGCTGCCGATCACGCCAACCCGTACTTTTTCCATCGCGGAGTCCTTTCAAAAAAGAGAAGCGCGAAAAACAACTAAGGGCAGAAGTCATTGCGAGTTAATGCAATGAACCTCCCCCTAACCTCCTCCACTGCGTAGAGGGGGACTCCCCTCCTTGCGGAAGCGGGGAGGGGCTGGGGGAGGGGTCACTGCCGCAGGCTGCGCTGTCTGCCGTACACGACGATCAGCGCCAGCAGGATCACGCCGAACACGATCAACTGGTACGCCTGCTCAAGTCCGGCGGCGCGGAGCAAACTGTCGATCAGCGTGAGGACGAGCGCACCGGACATCGTGCCCCAGTAGCTCCCCTTGCCACCCGATAAAAGCGTTCCGCCGACGACCACCGCCGCAATCGACGGGAACAGGTAATTATTGCCAAGCTGCAAAAAGACCGTCTGCGCGAAGCCGAGCAGAATGAATCCGCCAAAGCCCGCGAGTAGTCCGCTCAAGATGTAGGTGAGGACGACGATCCACTGGACGCGCACACCTGAAAAACGCGCAACGGTGCGGTTGACGCCGATAGCGAACAACTGCTTGCCGTAAGTGGTGCGTTCGAGCAGCACCCACATACCGATCCCGACCATCGCCCAGATGAAGATCACGCCGGGGATGCCCAAGATCAGCGGTTCAGCGATGAGTTGGCGCATCAACGGCGGTGTTGCGCCGATCATTTCGCCCTGTGTGAGCACGAGGATCGTTCCCTGCACGACGCCTGTCATGCCGAGCGTCATCACCAGCGGAGGAATCCGCAAGAGCGCGATCCCGATGCCGTTGATCAACCCGATCACAACGCCCGCGCCGCACGAAGCGAGAAGCCCGACCCAGATCAAGCTGTTATCGCCGCCCGTCAAGCGAAAAGTCAGGATCGCGCCCATCGTGACGACCGCGCCAATGGAGAGATCAATCCCTTCGCCGCCGCTTAGGATGACGAGCGTTTGTCCGGCGGCGATGATCCCCAAGAATGCCGCCAAGCGCACGATATTCGTCGCCTGTGCTGGATTGACAAAATCCGGGTTGATCAGCCCACCCGCGAAGAACAGGATCACGGCGAGAATCAGGGCGATGAGCGGCGGGGTAAGCGTAAAACGGGTCATCGCTGAATAAGCCTCCTGATCAAGCGGATCACGCCGGGAGCGGCGAGTGCCGCCAAGATCACCAGCGCATTCACGAGCGTTTGTGACCATGTGGGGACTTCGGCAAAAAAGATGATATTGCGGATCACGCCGAGGATAATCACACCGATCACCGCGCCGATCGCATTTCCGCCCCCGCCGCGCAGGGCGATCCCGCCCAAGACGACGGCGACGACAGAGTTCAGCGTCATATCGTCCCCGATGTTCGCCTGACCTGATCCCGTCGAAAGCGTGAGCGCGATCCCTGCCAGTGCCGCGAACAAGCCCGACCAAACGTAAGTGGTGACGCGCACCGAGCGCACCGGAACACCGGTCGCGTATGCCGCATCACTGCTGCTGCCGATGGCGAACAAATACTGAGCGTAGCGCGTCGAGCGCAGCACGATCCAGAACAGGATCAGTACGCCGATTACGTATAAGCCAAGCGGGAGATCGAGCGGGGTGGAACGGTAAAACGTGACGAGATCACGCGGGAGTGATCCACCGGGGCGGGGAAGCACCAAGAGCGCGATCCCCGAAAAAATAAAGCTGGTGGCATACGTTGTGACAATCGGCTGAAGGCGCAAGAACGCGACCGCGAAGCCGTTCAACGCGCCGCCGAGGATGCCGATTCCGCACACCAGCGCGAACGCCAGCGCGATCTCGCCGCCCGTTGATTCGGGCGTGATCCACGTCACCAACAGCGTGTTGATCATCGAGACCATCGTGCCGACAGAGAGATCAACACCGCCGCCGATCACGACGATTGCCTGACCAACGGCGAGGATCATCAGCGGCATCATCGTCCGCAGATTATTGTTGATGATGCGCAGTTCAAATAAGTTGTTTTGAAACGAATAATTGACCGCCACGACGACGATCAACAGGATCAGCGAAATCACATAGGATTGACGTGAAAAAAACCGCTGGAGTCTAATCGTGTTCATGCGCTGTCCCCATGCTGGCGGCGACGAGATTCGCCCGTGTGAGATTTTCGCCGCTTAATTCGGTGCGAATGCCCCCCTCATGAAAGACCAGCACCCGGCTGCACAAGCCTAAGAGTTCGCTGTCGTCGCTGCTGTAAAACAGGATCGCCGTGCCCGCTTCGGTGAGCTGGCGCAGCAGGGCGTAAAATTCGCCTTTCGCGCCGACATCAACGCCTTTGGTAGGGTCACCGAGCAGAAGCAGTTTCGGCTGGCGGAGCAGCCATTTGCCGATCACGACTTTTTGCGCGTTGCCGCCGCTCAAACTGCTGACCGGATCATCGAGTGAGGCGTAAACCATTTGCAGATCAGCGGCGGACGCAAGCGCGTCTTTGCGCGCCGCATGACGACGATGGACAATGCCGTATTTGCGCCACGAAGGAAGCTGCATATTTTCAAAAATCGAACGAATGAAAAGTAAGCCCTCTGTACCGCGATCACCGGGAACATACGCGACCTGCTGCTTCATCGCGTCGGCAGGGTGGCGAAAATGTACCGATTTTCCATTTAGGATGACTTCGCCGCTGTGTGGGATCAACCCGAACAGCGCTAGCAGCAGATCGACCTGCCCTTGACCTTGCAAGCCGCCCAAGCCGAGCAGTTCGCCGTCATGCAGCGTGAAACTGACATTACGCAGTCTGCCGCCGTTCAGCCGTTTCACATCCAGCCGCACATGCGATTCAAGCGCCGTCGTCGGAATGCGAATCTGTTCCGGCGTGACCGCGCCTTCGATCATCATGCCGACGATGGTTTTTTCGTCGGTGTTTGCGATTGTGACTGTTCCGACGGACTCGCCGCTGCGGAGGACGGTCGCTTTATCCGCTACGCGGAAAATTTCTTCCATGCGGTGCGTGATGATGATGACGGCTTTCCCGGCTTCTTTCCACGTCTTGACCAGTTCAAATAAACGGTTGACCTGATTCGTGTCAAGGCTTGCCGTCGCTTCGTCAAGGATGATCAAGCGCGGATCGCTGCTGATCGCCTTCACGATCTCGACGACTTGGCGCTCATCGGGTGGGAGCGCTGTCACGGGGGTATCCGGTTGAAGTTTGGGGGAAATCGTTCCGGCGAACAGATCAAGCAGGGCTTGTGTCCGGTCGCGCATCGCGCCGCGATTGACAGCGATTCCGAAGCGCAGCGGTTCATGCGAAAGCCAGATATTTTCAGCGACGGTCATATCGGGAATCAAGCTCAATTCCTGATAGACGACGGCGATCCCGCGCTTGCGCGCCGCTTGCGGATTCGGGAATTGGATCGGCGTGCCATCAAGGAGCAGATGCCCCCCATTGGGGACAACTGCTCCGGTGATGATTTTGCTGAGGGTACTCTTACCGCTCCCGTTTGCGCCGACCAGCGCGACGACCTCACCCGATTGAATCTCAAGGCTGCCATCGCGGAGGGCGATCACGCCGCCGTAGCGCTTGACGAGACTGCGTGCGGAGAGTGTCAGCGCCATTGTCTTACATGCCGCCCATGAATCCGGCAGCCTGTTCGGGGGTGATGAACCCATCGAGCGTGTAGCTCGCCGGGAAGCCGCCGAACTGCTCAAAGTAGCTGGCGAAGTCCTCTGCCGTCACCGCGTAGGGGATCGGGACGTACAGCGTGTTGCCGAATGGACCTTCAAGCTGGCTCGCATCCACCGTACCGCCGCACAGGACTTCCATCGCCACGCGCACACCGTCCGCGCCGACACCCGGCGGGTTGACTACGCCGATGGAGCGGAAATCAGGATGATCCGCGAGGATTTCGTTCCACAGTTGCAGATAGCCGGAGCGGGCTTCACCCGTAACGACGGGCCATTCCGCCGGATTCGCCGTACGAACCGCAGACAGCACGCCGAACGCCATGCCGTCCTGAGTCCACACGCCGTCGATATTCGGGAGGCTGGCGAGAAGGTCGCTCATAACCTGCTGACCCGTTGCCTGATCCCAACCGCCGCTCTCACGCCCGACGATATTGATACCGGGGTATTGGGCGAATACTTCGGTCGCGCCTGCCATACGGGCTTCGTTCGCCGGATGACCGACAAAGCCTTCGATCAAGACGATATCGCCTTCGCCGCCGAGTTCATGCACCAGCCAACGTGCGCTGATCCGCGCCCATTCAGTCTGGTCGATCACGACGTTGTAGACACCCTGAGCGCCGATTTCTTGGTCAACGGCGATCACGACGACACCCTGTGAAACGGCGTCTTCAAGATCAAGGTTGAGCGCACTCTGATCACCGGGGTTGATGATGATCGCATTCACGCCGCGATTGAGGAGATTCTGAATCTGCTGCTGCTGACCCGCAACATCGGTATCCGCGCTTTCGATGACCAATTCAACCGAAATCCCCGCCGCGTTGAGTTCCGCGACGACATCTTCGATATTCTGGATCATCTGGGTGCGCCACTCGCTGCCGACAAAGCTGTTCGACACGCCGATGGTGAAGGGACCTGTGCATTCCGCAGGAAGCGCGGCTGCCGGGGCGACAAAGCTAATGGCTAACAGGGCAAAAATCGCTGCAAAGAGAGGAAGTTTCCGCAAAAGACGCATGGTTTTCTCCTTAAATCGGTCGAACTTACGCGAACGTTCTAATTCACCGCCTAACGTGTCAGCCGTTTCTGCCACCTTTCATATGGTATACGGGATGAAGTGAAACCAACCGGAACGCAGGACGCGACCGGAGGATTCGCAGTGAATAGGGTCACAACCCGGGTGTGCGGTTTGGAGAGACAAAAGGGGATGCTGTCGCGCGAAGTGATCCAAATGGGCATAGCAAAACCCGGATACTTTTCAAGAAACGCTGTTCTGTAGAGTACAGCGAATACACTATGTTTGAATATACCATGCCTCGCTCAGAAACCCAACTTGCGCACGGTATCACTGGACTTATCGCATTTTCACACTTCGCCCATCCTAATGTCATAATAGACAAACGCTTTAGGAGTTCAGGAGCTAAACACATGCCGCTGTTGAGCGATTATCATCATTTTGATGGACGTGATTGGGAGCGCGGCACGATCCAGAATGTGCTAGCGTACCAGAATACACCGATCAGCGGCGCGATGCTCTTGGGGGTGAGCGGCGGCGCGGTCTTTGGCTATTTCACGTTTGCGTATCAAGGACAGGAACCGCACGCCGCGATCCTCATCAACAATACGTTTACCCCGTTTGATACCATCACAAAGCGGCTTAAGCTGCCTGTTGCCGAAAAAACCACCGGACGCGCTCCCCGCGCCGTTGAACACTTGACGGGTGCGCTTGAAGCGGGCAACCCTGCGATCGTATGGGTGGATGTGTACGGGATGCCCTATAACCTGCTCGGCACAAACGATGCGGATTGGGCGATGCTGCCCGTCGTTGTGTACGGGTATGATGAAGCGGCGGATCAGGTGTGGATCGCGGATCGATCCGGTGCGCCGCTGCACGTCACACCCGCCGAACTCGCCGCCGCGCGCGGGCGCACCGCTAAGGCGAAAAATCGTCTGATCACGCTTGGCGCGCCAGATGAACGGGCGCTCAAAGGGGCGGTTCAGGCGGGAATCACGGACACGATCACGTTTATGCGCGAAGGCGCTCCCAAAGGCGCGAAAGAACACTGGGGATTGTTGGGTTTGCAGCACTGGGCGGACTTGATGGTCGATCCCAAGAGTGATCGCGGGTGGGCGAAGTTGTTCCCACGCGGCGGCGCGCTTTTGAACGGCTTGCTCACGGCGCTGTACAGCATCGAGATTCGCACCGTCGAAGGCGCGGGGCGCGCTCAATTCGCGGATTTCCTCGACGAAGCCGCCGCGCTGCTCGGAAATCCCGCGCTTGCGTCCGCCGCCGAAGCCTACCGCGCGGCTGTGCCCGCTTGGATCGCCCTTGCTGATGCACTTTTGCCGGATGACGTGCCGCTGCTCCAAGAAGCGAAAATGCTTGAACGTTCGGCACGGGCGGCATTTTTGCAGGATGGCATGGCGCGGCTTGAAGAACGACGGACAATCAAAGCGCGTTTGGATGCGATCCGCGAGGAAGCCCGCGCTGAGTTCCCGCTGAACGAGGGAGAAACAGCGGCGCTGTTCGAGTCAATCCGCGCGGCGATTTTGCGTGTGCATGACGCCGAAAAAGCGGCGGTTGATGCGCTGGCGGGAGCGCAGTAAAACCGAGTATGCGATGGAAAGAACGGGTTGTTTTTTCTTAGAAGTCGTAGAGCATCACCCACGCGGCACTCAAAGCGGCTTACAATGGGGGCGTGTTTGCATTTGCACCGATGATTGCATGAATCAATGGAACGACTGACCACCTTTCCGCTCTCGCCCCGGCGGCTTCTCAAACGCCTTGACCCGATTGTGATCATTTCGGTCGATACATGGGTTCTGGCGATGATCGGTGTGCCGATCTTGCGCTGGGTGTGGGGCGACGACGCGCTGCTCGGCGGAATCGTGCTCGGTGTGTTTTTGCAGGTGATCGCGTCGTTCGTTACGCTCAGCCGCGCCAAAGGCTGGGGGCTGCGCTACGCGGTGCTGACTGTCGCGCTGATCGCCCCGGCGGCGTGGGCGGTCGAATATATCGGACACACCACCGGATTTCCGTTCGGCGCATACGCCTATACCGAACGCTTACAACCGCAGATCGGCGGCGTCCCCATCTTGATCCCGTTCGCTTGGCTGATGATGCTCCCGCCCGCGTGGGCAGCCGCCCGCTTAATCATTGGGATGCGCAGCCGCTTGGCTTTCATCGGCATGAGCGCGATCACGTTCACCGTGTGGGATTTGTTTCTTGATCCGCAAATGGTGTTATGGAATCTATGGGTGTGGGATGACCCCGGCGCATTGAACTATGTTGGCATCCCGTTGAGCAATTACGTGGGTTGGCTGCTGGCGTCGGGCGCGATTACAGCGTTGGTGATGGGGGTGTTTCATGTGATCGGGCGTGACTTGCGCGAACTGCCTGTGCTCGCGCTGATGGGCATTTATGTGATCACATGGCTGCTGCAAACGATCGGGCAGTTGTTCTTCTGGGGCTTGCCGATTCCCGCCCTCGTCGGGTTTGTCGCAATGGGTCTGTGCGTCATACTGGCGCTGCGTGGGCTTGCGCGAATACGGCAGCAAGCAGAAAAGGAAGAGGCATGAGCGCAAACGCGATCTTCCTCACGATTCTCGGCTTCTTTCTTGGCTCATTGATGTGGTCATATTGGCTCGGTAAACTGGTTCTCAAGCGCGATATTCGCACGCTCGGCGATGGCAATCCCGGCGCGTTTAATCTGCTCAAAACTGGAAATATCACCGTCGCGGGATTGGGTATTTTCCTCGACATCGGCAAAGGCGTGATCCCGGCGGGCTTGGCGATGACTTTTTTGCCCGTCAGCGGGTGGGAGATCGTCCCGGTCGCGGTCGCGCCGGTGATCGGTCATGCGTTTTCACCTTGGATGCGTTTTCAAGGGGGAAAAGCGGTCGCCGTGACGGGCGGTGTGCAGATTGGCTTGCAGCCGCTTTTCACGCTTGTGATCGGGATTCCGCTGTTTGTCCTTCCTTCCTTGATTGTAAACCGTTCCGGTTGGGCGATTGCGATCACGATGGTGCTGATGTTCACCGCCCAAGCCATCGTGAGTCCGTCCGCGCCGATGGCAGTGATCTGGGCGATCCATACGCTGATCCTCCTCTACAAGTACCGCGCCGATCTCGCGCATCCCCTCGGCTTGCGCGTTCGATCTCGCACACCGGAATAAACAAACGCTATGAGTGCGCTCCCGTTGATTTTTCTACTTCTATTCGTCACCGCCGCGTTGATCAGTATCAGCGCGATCACGATCTTGAACGTGCTCACATTTCCGCGTGTGCGCCCCGCCGCGCTGCCGGAAAATCCCCCGCAGATTACCGTGTTAATTCCGGCGCGCAACGAAGCCGCCGTGATCGCCGCAACGGTCGAGTCGCTGCTCGGTCAGGATTACCCGCGTTTGCGCGTGATCGTGCTGGATGACAACAGCGACGATCAAACAGGCGAGATCGCGCGTGCCGCCGCGAAAGGGGATCGGCGGCTGCGCATCCTCAAAGGGCTGCCGCTTCTCACGGGCTGGTTGGGGAAAAACTGGGCGTGTCATCAACTGGCGCAGAGTGCGCTCGAAGAACCCGGCGAAGACGATGATTTGCTGCTGTTCACCGACGCCGACGTGACATGGAAACCCGGTGCGCTGCAAGCAATCGCCGCCATGCAGCGCCAGCGCCGCGCCGATTTGCTCACCGTGTGGAGCACGCAGACGACGATCACATGGGGAGAGCGCTTGGTCGTTCCGCTGATGGCGCTCGTGATCTTGGGGTATCTGCCTGCTGTGCTGGTGCATCGCACGCGCTGGTCAGCCTTCGCTGCCGCTAACGGACAAGCGCTCCTGTTTCGCCGCGCCGCCTATCAAGCCGTTGGCGGACACAGTGCCACCCGTGCCGCCATCGTTGAGGACATCACGTTTGCGCGGCGGATCAAAACACACGGCGCGCGTCTGCTCATGGCGGACGGAGCGGGCATGATCGCCTGTCGCATGTACCGGAATTGGCGGCAGGTGCGCGACGGTTACGCCAAAAACATCATCGCCGGCTATGGCAGCGTGATCGGGCTGCTGCTCGGTTCGGCATTCCATTGGCTGATTTTTCTCGTGCCGCCGATCCTATTCGTGATCAGCTTATTCACCCCGCTCACGCCGATCTCGCCGCTGTGGGAAGGGATGCTTACGCTGATCGGGATCACGCTTCGGGCGCTCACAGCAGCGGCAACCCGCCAGCGCGTGATCGACGCCATTTTCATGCCGCTTTCTGCTCTGTTGATGACGCGGATCGCCGCACAAGCGCTCTACTGGCAGATTCGTTACGGCGGACCGCAGTGGAAAGGACGCACGATCCGCCCGGCGAAACAAACGGGCTGACCGAACCCCGTTTTAACGCTTTTTTGACGAGCCCCTCATACGATAAATTAGTGCATCTCGAATAGAAGCAACCATTGATTGAGGCAAGGATGCTCTTTTATACAGATTGGCTTATCCCATCGCGCGTTATCTATCAGCATTTCGGTTATCGTCTGCCTGACTACGATGTGCTCAGGCACATGCTCAATCAAGAACTCGCAATGATCGAATCAGGCACTCCGCCGGTTCATATGATCGTCAATATGGCGGATATGAAGGAATATCCGCGCGATATAAAGGTGCTTCTGAATTCATGGACACATGAGATTCATCCGAATACGGGGTGGGTGATTCATATCTCGCAGGATGCGCTGGTACGCTTTTTTACGCCGATCATCATTCAAGCACGCAATCGATTTGATCGCATTCGCACATTTCAATCGCTGCTGCCCGCCTTGGAATTCCTAAAACACATGAATCCCGATCTTGACTCGCGCGATACCGCAGGATTGCTGCGCCAGTGTGAGCAGTTCAGGAATCAAGTGGAGACGGATAAGCATCGCAGTTAGCAAAACCGTAGGCGAAACGGCTGACTCGGCGGTTTATCAGAGCCGCAAGAGATGGTAGGATCAAACCGCTTTTCAGCCGTCTACCGCTTTTCGGAGCTTGTATCTATCGTGAGACTGATCGCCGCCGCGCTGCTCGTGTTCGCTTTGCTCGTGTCTTTTCCTGCGGTCGCCCAAGACCCCGCCCCGACTGATGCCAGCGGGCTTGATGCTCCCGCCGGAACGGCGATGCCGCTCCCGTCGATGGGTGCGCGTCCCGCGCCGTCAAATGCTGTGCAGTCCAGCGACGGTGGGACAGTGATGCAGGTGCTGTTTCCTAATCTGCCGCAGGGCGGGATCGGCGTGGTGCGCGTGTATGGGATCAGCGCGTCCGGTTCACCGATTGCCAGCGTCACCGCGACGTTTCTTGACGAAGCGATCACGTTTTATCCGGCACAAGTGGATGACATCGAAGACAGCTTTTATGGGATCGTCTCTGCCGGAATGGAGCAGAACGCCCGCCCCGGCTATGATCTGACCGCAGTCGTTACCTACGCCGACAACAGCACGATCACGCTCACAATTCCGATACAGATCATTATCGGACCCTTCATCCGGCAGATCGTCACGCTCCCACCAGATACGGCGCATTTGCTCGATGCCGAACTCGAACGGAACGAACTCGCCCGCCTTGAGTCGATCCATGCGGGTTACACGTTGGAACGCCTATGGGATGGTACATCGTTCCGCATGCCGATCCCCAATGACCTAACCTCTCCGTTTGGCGCGTTCCGTACTTTCAATGATGTGATCAATACACGTCACACCGGATGGGATATTCGCACGACGTTAGGTGTACCTGTTGCCGCGATGCAAAACGGACGCGTGGTTTTTGCCGGACGATTGGAGATACGCGGTAATCATGTGATCGTTGATCACGGCTATGGCGTGTTTTCCGGCTATTCGCATTTGTCGCAAGTGCACGTTACCACCGGGCAGGAGATCACCGCCGGGCAGATCATCGGCTTGACAGGCTCAACCGGACGCACGAGCGGTCCACACTTCCATTGGGAAATGGCGGTCAACGGGGAATTTGTGGACAGTGTCTCGTTCATCGAAATGTGGCTGCCGTAGCACTAAGGCGCAACTTTTCTTCGTAGACTGCGTAAACAGTGTTAACTAAACAGCGCAGCCTACGAAGGATACCTTGATGAGCTACCACCGCGTGATCATGACCGAATACGGCGCGCCCGACGTGCTGGCACTGGTTGAAGAACCCACGATCCCAGTCCCCCAAAGCGGCGAAGTGCGCGTGAAGATGTTAGCGACGAGCGCGTGCTTCACGGATACCTTGATCCGGCGCGGGCGCTATTTTGGCGTGAAAGAAAAGCTCCCATTTTCGCCCGGTTATGACCTTGTGGGACAAATCGATGCGGTGGGCGAAGGCATTACCCACTTGCAGGTGGGGCAGCAGGTTGCCGCGCTCACCGTGACCGGGGCATACGCCGAATATCTATGCATTCCTGCTGAGGAGTGCGTCCCAGTCCCCGATTCGCTTGATCCTGCTGAAGCGGTCAGCATGGTGCTGACTTACGCCACTGCATATCAAATGCTGCACCGGTTGGCTAAAGCTCAACGTGGACAGCGAATTCTCGTACATGGGGCAAGCGGCGCGGTCGGTACGGCACTGCTGCATTTGGGCAGCCTTCTTGAGTTGGAAATGTTCGGCACGGCGTCCGCCGCGAATGCCGAAACAGTCCGGCAGTTGGGAGCCGTCCCGATTGACTACTGCCATGAGGATTTTGTCACACGCGTGACGCCCCCCGGCGTACATGCCGTATTTGACGCCATCGGCGGCAGTAACTTCGCCCGTTCGTACCGGTGTTTGCAGCATTCGGGGACGCTCGTTGCTTACGGCACGTACCGGAGCGCCGTTGGAGAAGAAAAGGGCGGATTTTCGAGCTATATGCGTTTGATGATGCGAAACTTAGTGCCGGACGGCAAATCCGCTGTGATTTACAGCATTACCGCGCTCAAAAAGCAGCATCCCGACTGGTTCCGTGAGGACTTATCCGCGCTGTTCCAACTCCTCAAAGCAGGGCGCATTCATCCGATTATTGCGCGGCGTTTCAAACTCGCGGAAGCTGTTGATGCGCACAGGCTTCTTGAAGCGCGCGGGATCGCCGGGAAACTTGTGCTGCTTGCGTGACGCAACTGCATCACCGCAAAGACGCATGACTTTGCGGTGAAAAGGGTAAACGCATCAAATCCAAGAGAGAAGGAAAAACCTAACGCAAAGACGCAATGACGCGAAGCCGCAAAGAAACGCGCTTTGCTGAGGTCTCTTTGCGCCTTTGCGTTGACTCTTTTCCTTGCCACTGGCATTTCGCCGCTTGACTATTATTTGATGCGTTTTCCCTATCGGCGGTGAAATTTTCGCCTTGACCAGTCACACGAGAACGGTTATACTTCTCTTTACATGCCGAGGTAGCTCAGTTGGTAGAGCAACGCACTGAAAATGCGTGGGTCGCCGGTTCAAGTCCGGCTTTCGGCACACAAAAGACGTCGCCAAGCGCGGCGTTTTTTGTTGCCTACACATCGAGCAGCATCAGCGCATCCAAACGCCAAGCACGCCACAACCCATGAAAAAAGCGCTTGAGTTCGCGGATCGTGCGGTCGTCGCCCTCTTGAGGCTGCATCAAGAATGGGAAGTGTTCGTCGATCTGCTCCGCCGTGAGCATTCGGTTCATAACCTGCACGATCACATTCGCTTCGATCTTGCGCTGCACCGCGCCGAAGAACATCAACAGCATCGCGGCATGCGGCGGCTGCACATGACCGAGCAGAAATAACATCTCAAACGCTTGATCCGCACTGAACACGAATTCGACCAAATCACGCCCGGCAACCCGCTGTTCTTCAAAATAAACCGGATTCTGCCGCAGCGCCGCCACGCTTGAGCCGTCATAGCCGAGTTCTTCAACACTTTTGCGGAGCAGCAGCCATAAAAGCGGTTCTTCCGGCGGTGGCAGTCGATCCAACAGCCAGCGCTCCGCCGCCGCGCTGATTGGGTATTGAATGAAGTTCATGCACCCGAACGGGTTTCCGGTCACGTTGGCGGGGCAGCCTTCACAGTGAACTTGCAGGGGTTCGAGCGCATCGGCATTATCGAGCGCATTTTGCACAACGATCAACTGCGTTTCTTCTGTCCCGTCCGGCAAACTGCGCGTCAACTCGAATCCCATTTCGGTTGGCGGGCGCATATCCCCGGCTTCGCGGTAGGTACGAATGACGGTTAACGCCCGTTCGCGGAACTTAATCCGGTCGAGGATTTCTTCGGTGCTGAGGGTCTGTTTGGGGATACACGTATAATCGACAACGGTATCGATTGCCATGACGGGGAAACTCCGTTTTGTTCTTCAATAGAACGGCAATTATAGGGTCACATATGCGAATCGCGCAGTCCGGTTTTGCGCTCAAGTGGGTTCAGGATTCTTCATGCCGTCTTATTTTCCGGCGCGTCTGTATGCCGAATTACAGTTGAAAAGCCTCACCGGGCGAGCCTACGCAGTCGGCTGCGGGCGCGGTTCGGCAGCGATCGAAGCTGTGTTGAACGTGATTGGCGCTCGAAACCGACCTGTGCTGATTCCGGCGAACACTTGCTATGCCGTGCTGTGGTCGGTACTGCGGGCGGGCGCGATCCCCTACTTGGTGGACTGCGATTCGCGCACTGGGAATATCAACGCCGAGACGCTGGAGCAATCGCAAATCGATCAACCGGCAGCCGTGATTCCATGTCACCTATACGGTTTACCCGCTTCGATGCGCGAAATTGTCCAATGGGCGCACGCGCGCGGCGCATTCGTGATCGAGGACGCTGCACTGGCAGTAGGGGCAGTGGTGGAGGGTCAGCCCGCCGGATCATGGGGCGATCTCAGCTTGTTCAGCTTTGGAACAGGGAAGATCATCGACTGCGGGAACGGCGGCGCGGCGCTGACGGATGATCCAGCGCTTGCCGGAGCGATGCGCGCCGCGTTGGATGCGCTCCCCGCATGGAGCGAACACACTGATCAGTTGATCGCGGGGTGGGGCGAACTTTACTGGGCGCTGCATCGTCATGAGGCGATCACCCCGGCATTGGCGGAACTTTACCCGCGCTTATTCGCGTTGTACGGCGAAACGATGGCGTTCAAACTGCCGCCGGATGCGTGGCGCGGGCTGCCGCAAGCGCTTGATGATTTGCCCGCAAATCTCGCACACCGGGCGAAGATTGGAACGATCTACGATGCGGCATTTCCGGCGGCGATCAAGATTCCGCGCGCGTCCGGCACGGTCTTATGGAAATACCCCCTGTTGATCGATCCGGCACGGCGGGATGCGGTACTCGCGGAGTTGTGGGCGGACGGGATTCATGAGGCGTCATGTTGGTATCCCTCGCTTCAGCGAATGCGCGCCGCGCTCGTGCCTGATCTGCCGAATCCAGCCACGCCGCGCGCCGATCATTGGGGAGCGGCAGTCTTAAATCTGCCGCTCATCACAGCCGACGAAGCCGCACGAATCGCCGCGCTCGTTATGAACTGCTTGGATGCTGCATGAAATAGATGATTTTATGCGGGTAATCATCCATGCACTTGAGTTCAACGACGAAGCGTGTGCCGTTTTCCGCTTCCATGCGGGCGACCACATCATGCTCATTCATCACGATCCAGCGCTTGATCCGTGTTTTGCCGAGCAAATGACGCATCTGTGCGAACGCAGCGGCTTTGGCAATTGGCGGCTGTTGTTCGAGCAGTTCCGGCGCGTAGGCGTCGGCGATGAACTGAATCAAACGCGCTTGATCGCCCCGGTTGTAAAACGTCGTTTGGGCGATCAAGCGCATTGCCGCCTGACTTTTGCCGGGATTGACAGGCTCACTCATAAAACATGCTCCGGGATGTGACGATAGTTTTGGAGCATTATACCGTATGGATCACTCTGCCTTTGTTAATCCATGCTTCGCCGGACCTTCGATCCATTCGCCAGTGGCGGTGTAACGCGCACCGTGACACGGGCAGTCCCATGTTTTTTCGGCGGTGTTCCAATGGACGATACATTTCATGTGCGGGCAAACAGCCGACAAACGGTGCAGTACCCCATGCGGATCGCGGTACGCGGCGACTTGTTCGCCGTTCACGCGGATAATTTTGCCTTCGCTGTTGGCAATTTCCCCGTAGACTTCAGCATCTTCCGCCAAGCGATCCCCAATCAGCCGCGCTGCCGCGTTGACGTTTTCCGCCACAAAATCGGTGATCGAAGCGGCGGGTTTGAAGCGCGATGGGCTGTACAACTCGGCATACGGATTCGGGCGGTCGAGAATCAGATCAGTCAGCAAGCGTGCGGCGACATTGGCATACGTCATGCCGTTGCCCGCATAACCAGTCGCGTAGTAGATGCGCTCCGCACCCGGTTCGACGCCAATATATGCCAACCCATCGACCGGTTCATAAACCTGTGCCGACCAACGGTATTCAATTGTGCGCAGTTGAAAATGCTCACGGATGGTGCGCTCCAGCGCTTGATAGGCGCTTTCGGTATCTGCCTCTTGTCCGGTCTTGTGATCTTTCCCGCCGACGATCAGCCATGTTTGCTCACCATCGTGATAGGTGCGGATATAGTTGTACGGGCGGGCGGTATCCCAGAACAAGCCGACCGGATACTGATGGTCTGTTTTGCACGCGATCACGTAAGAGCGGTACGGCGCGACCTGTGTATCGACAGGCTTGAGACCGGGTGGGATATGCGTGGCGTAGATCAGCGCTCCGGCGCTGACTGATCCGCCTTCGACTGCTGCCCAGACGCGCCCATCTTCTTCTTTCACGTCGCCAACCGCCGTATTTTCGTAGATCGTCACGCCCTGCCCGCTGATCGCGTCTGCCAGCCCATAAAGATATTTGAGCGGGTTGAACATCGCCTGATTACCGACTTCGATGGCATATTTGATCGGAAAAGGCAGTCCAACTTCGCTGAGTCCGCTCACGGGCAGCCCAGCGCGCAGCATCACGTCCAGTTCGCGGTGAAGCATGTCGATATCACGGTCAGATTCGGTGTATAAGCAGCCGGGAACGCGGAGAAATTCGCAGTCGATTCCGTAATCGCTGACCAATCCGGCAATCTGCTCAATCGCGTCGAGATGCGATTGAGCGGCGAGTTTTGCGCCTTCGCTGCCAAAATCATTGGCGATTTGATGAAATCGAGTATCCAGAATCGCCGTGATGTGTGCCGTTGTGCCGCTCGTCACGCCGCTGCCAAGATCGCGCCGGTCGATCACGATCACCTGTTTTCCTGCGCGCGCCAGCAGTGCCGCCGCTGTGAGTCCAGTCAGCCCTGCGCCGACGATTAACACGTCAGCCGCTTCATCACCTTGAAGCGTTGGGTAGGCACGCTGCGGAACAGTTGCTTGCCACAGCGATCCCGGTTCGATTCGGTGCAGCATAAAGGGGACTCTCCTTGGTGTGTGAGTTCCCCTTCAGCATGTCAACGCGATTGCCAATTAGCAAGTGCCATGTGACCTAGTTCTGTAAATGTTTCACATTAATCACCCACTGCACGGGTTTGCAGTCGCGCCTGAGGTGCTAGGTCATGCCGCAGCATCCAAATTTCTGCCGCAAGCAGCGCCACCATGAAGCATAATTCGATGCCTGAACCGAGCACATAACGCCCCGCCGCGATCCCGTCGCCTACCAAGAGGAAAGTCGAACCGAGCAGCAGAATCGGGGAATGCGCCTTACGCCACACCACCACGCCCATCCCGATCAGCGACATGTTCATCAGGATCACGCTCAGCGGCGGAACACCCTTGTTCACCCACATGTAGCGGATTACACCGTTGAGTTCGCGCGGCTCAAGCTGACGCCCAATCACTTCGACCAAGAGCGCGAAAGCGATCAAAGCGAACACAAACACCCACGCGCCCATCCAAACATTCCGGTTGGCGGCAAATTTCGCGCCGGAACGTTTCGCCAGATCAAGCCCGGTGATCACCAAGAATGCCGGGAAAACCGCGTAGCCGATGAAACGCCCCCATGAAAGCGCTTCAAGCAGCGCCCCATGACCGATCAGCACGCCGAGCGCAAGAATGCCGTTTTCGTAGATCATCGCAGCGTTGACCAGCACCATCATGAGCGTGCCGATGCTCTTGGACTGCTGCCATACGCGGAATGACCACGCGGTAAGCACGATGAAAGTCACTGTGTAGACCGAGTAAAGAAACTGATCCATTTTCGGAAAATCTCCTATCACATCGTACTCCCGCGATTGTAAAAAAGCGGAATAGGGACGGCAGATGACAAAGATCACCGACGAACTGCGATACCCATCACCCTATGCGCGGAGACAGAAGGTCACAGGTAGGCGGGTTGGGTGATGTTTGCAACTGCGAAGACGCTTACAGTGAGAAAAGGCAACTTTTGCAGCGGAGGATGGGAAACGACGATGGAACGTCTGACGACGAAGATGCACGGTCAGCTTGATTACATGTCCGTGATTTTGCTGCTCCTTGCGCCGCGTATCTTGCGCTGGAACAGCAAAATGACCAACCTGCTCACCGCACTTGCAGCCGGAACCCTGACTTACAGCGCGCTCACGAAGTACGAATGGGGGTTGACTCCGGTGCTGCCGATGCGCGGTCATCTGCTGT
>JAPKMU010000390.1 GCA_026645745.1 Anaerolineae bacterium
TCGCGGTAGGGGTAAACGTCATCGTTGGCGTGAACGTCTCGGTCGGCGTCCATGTGATCGTCGGCGTGTAGGTGTCCGTCGGGGTATTCGAGGGCGTATACGTCGCCGTTGGGGTCGCGGTCGGGGGCGGGAAAACGATTGGCTCCCACAGTGAGCGCGTGCCGACGGCAATCGCGCCGAGGATGATGATCGCGCCGCCCGCAAGCGCCAACCAGCGCATGGTGGCACGCTGTCGCATCGCCCGCACCTGCTGATCGATCTTGTTGATCTCGCTGCGCCGCCCCAAGACGTTGAAGGGTTCTTCGCGCATCAGCGTGAGCAGCGATTCGGCTTCGGTGCGGTCGCCGTCATCAACGGCATTTTGCGCACGCTCGATATAGCGGGCGAGTAGATCGCTCACGACGGTGCGGTAGCGGCTGTCCGAGGCATATTCGCGCAGTCCTGCCAGCATCGAGCGGGCTTGACCGAGTTCGTTATCGAAATTTTGGGCAATGAGCGCCGCCGCCCGTTCGATGGCTTGGCGGGCGCGCTGCATATCGCTGACTCCGGCGCGCAGTTCGACGAGCATTTGCGCCATGCCCGCGTCACCCGGATCGAGCTTCACACCGAGATCAAGCATGTTGAGGGCTTCGGAACTCATCGCCAGCCGTTCGTCAAGCGAGGTCGCGTTTTGCACGCGGGCAATCGCAGACTGCGCTTGATCGCGGATTTGCGTCTTGATGCCGTTGAGGCGATTATTCGCCGTCTCGCTCAATTGATTCAAGCGGGAGCTGTTCGGCAAAAGCTGGCGCAAACGTGCAAGCATACTCAACACATTTTGAAGCTGCGCGGCTTGATCGCTGAGTGTGCCGCCGAGCATACTCAACTGGACATTGACGCTTTCCGTGTCTTGCATGATACGACGGACTTTATCGATGCGTTCTTCAGCGCCGGGATCATTCGCTACGACGCGGAGCGCGCCTTCGTACTTGCGGAGCGCTTCCGCCCAACTGTCCCCGACCATCAAGCGGTCGCCTTCGTTGAGCAGTTCACGCGCGAGGGCAAGGTCTTGGATTTCCAAGAGGGCTTGCTCGGCATCTTTCCAGCTTAGGATTCCGGCGCGTTCGGCAAGATCGCGGGCTTCGCGGTACAAGCGTTCGGCTTCGTCGTAATTGCCCGCGCGCACGAGCGAGTTGGCGCGGTTGTAGCTGACGCGCGCCTCAAACGGAATGCGGTGATCCGGCACAACGCCGCGAATCAGGTTGTCTTCGGCTTTTTGGCGATATTCGAGCGCCGCCGCGTTGCCGGGGTTGGCGTTCAGAATACGATTGGCAATATCGACGACATCTTGATAATCGCCCGCGTAGTAACGCTGCGTGAGTTCGCTCATCAAGTCGTCAATGTCGTCGCCGGAGTAGATCGCGCCTTGACCGGGGACACGGCGCGAGACGCCTGTATCGCGGGGCGTTTCGCTTATGAGATCGCGTTCCGGCGGCGGATAACCCGCCGATGTCGGGTAGGCGGGCGGTGGTTCGGTGCGCGGGGCACTGGTGCGATATTCACCTGTGGATGTGGAGCGCGTGGGCGGCGGTTCGGGAGGCGCGGCGGATACCCGTCGCTCCACGCCGTAGCGGTTGAACAAGTCATTCACGCGCTGCGCAGACTGCCCACCTTTGAGCGCGGCTTGCTCAAGCAGCGCCAATACATCGACATGACGGTTATCGAGCGCAAGCGCTTCGCTGAGAATATCAATCGCCTCGTCGATGTCGTCTTCGTCTCCGGCGGTGTCAATACGAATACGGGCGCGGCGAACCAGCCCGCGAATCGTCGCGGCAATGGGAGAAGTCGGGTTCTAATTCAGTGAGCGTGTTGGGCGCGGGATCATCGCCGACGCTGTTGATCCGCCGTCGCAAATCCTCGATTTGCTCTTTCAAATCCGCCATAACATCCTCGTCAGCAATTCAAGTCCGCAGAACGTTACCCGATCCGCCGTGAATGGACAAGTGGAGGTTATCGGCAAACGCATCAAATTTCCGTTGAGGTCATGACGAATTAATGAGGTTCTGTAGGGAGGCGATTCTGCGGTGCCGTCGTCCCGGACGGCAAGAATACCGCCCCTACGATTCGTCGTAACCTTTTCTGACCTAAGCAATTGATTTTGATGCGTTTGCCCTAATCTACCGCACCCTGTAGTTGAAGTATAAGACTTTCATTAAACTGACAATGGTCTTATAGGTGTTAAACGATTCGTCCATTACGATAGGTTGAGCGATTTTGCTCAATTTGCAGTATTCATAGGAGCAAGAAGACTCGTGAAGAAACGCTTCTTCTGGTCTTGGAGCCTTGGCGCTCGGTTAATCTTCATCTTTATTCTCTTAAATATCATTGCTCCCGCTTTGGCGCTCATTTTCGCCTCGCAAGGAATTAATACTGCTGCCGCGAACCGAATCAGCGCGCAGCTAGAGGACAGCGTGCGGTTATCGGCACGCGGGGTTGCGGATTATCTATCGCAGCAGATTGCGACGCTGCGCGTGATCGCTGTCTCTCAAAATGTGATTGCGACGGTGCAAATTAGCAATACGGCATTTGACGATTTTAATGAGCCGGTCGAAGACGTAATTGCGGGACGCGAAATCCGTTGGGCAGAAGATGAGGCTTTCGTTGATGGCATCCTTGCATCACCGATTTCTCAGGAACTCATGCGCTATCAAGCGCAGTTGGCGCAGATTCAAGAACTCCATGTGATGAATTTCTACGGTGCGACGATTGCCGCCTCAAGCCGCGATGTTGAGTACAGCGAAGGCGGTGAGGCATGGTATCAAGTGTTGATCACGACGGGAGAGATTCAGATTTTGCAGCCCGCACTGGACGAAGAAAGCGGCAGATGGGGGATGGAGATCGCCGTCCCGATCCGCAGCCGCGCCGATAATTCGCTGATCGGTGCTGTGTCGATGGTGCTGGACTACGCCGATTTGCAAGCGCATCTTGCAAGCGGAGTATCGTCTACAGAAGTGACAACCTATATCATCTCGTCTATCGGATTAGGTGTGATCGTCCCATCAACGGATCAGATCGCGCAGCCTTACGCGGCAGGCGGCAGTATTGCCGACGAGGACGGCAGCACGCTGAACGCCGTCAACCGCAGCGGTGAGAAAATCGCGCTGGCGTATTCCCCGGTCAGCACAGACGGGCAAATCCCCGAAATTGACGGTTTAGGGTGGACAGCAACGCTTGAGCAGAAACTTTCGCTCGCCTACGCGCTGGTGAACGATGTCCGAATCATCGTCGCGTTGATCCTCATCGTGCCGGTGGTGCTGGTGCTGACCGCATTCTTCTTCGTCACCCGCGCACTCACCCGCGAACTCGTCAGGATGGGAGCTGGCGCGATCCAATTTTCCGAAGGGCAGTATGATACTCGTATGCGGCTTCATCATCACAACCCGCCGGAACTTACACGGCTTGCGATGTCATTCAATACGATGGCGGAGCGCGTGCAGGTGACGACGAAACAGCTTACCGAAGCCGAAGCGCTCTCGCGGTCGCAAAATCAAGCGCTGGTGAAAGCAAATAACTCGCTGGCGGTCGCGCGGCGGCAGGCGGAAGAATCGACCCGTGTCAAAAGTGAATTTCTCGCTACGATGTCGCATGAACTCCGCACACCCTTAAACGCGATCATCGGGTATACCGAAATTCAGCTTGCGGGCATGACGGGCGATCTAACTTCAGAACAGACGGACTATCAAAACCGGGTGCTGCGCAATGCTAATCACCTGCTGGAGTTGATCAACGACATTCTTGACTTGTCGAAAATCGAAGCCGGGCGTATTGAAGTCGTCTCGCAGCCGTTCCGCCCCGGTGATCTGCTGAACGAAATTGGGTATCAAACGGGGAGTTTGTTCACGAGCAAGCCGATTAAATATACCGCTTCGATCGATCCGACGCTGCCGCAGACTGTTCTGGGCGATTATGGGCGGCTCAAACAGATTATCATTAACTTGGTGAGCAATGCCGCCAAGTTTACCGAGTCGGGCGAAGTTGATCTGATGTTTGCCCGTCAAGATGATCAATGGTGGCGCATCACCGTGCGGGATACGGGAGTCGGCATCCCATCGCATGCACAGGAATACATTTTTGAGGAGTTCCGGCAGGCGGACGGCAGTATGCAGCGCCAACATCAAGGCACAGGTTTAGGATTAGCCATTGTGCGTAAGTTAGTCTTGCTGATGAGCGGAAGAATCACGCTTAAAAGCAAAGTGGGTGAAGGAAGCGAATTCACGATCACGCTGCCGCTGGTCACCGAGTCAATGTCCGAAGCAGTCAACGAATAGAAGCACGAACTCGAAGGAGAAAATCATGGTAATCGATGCTTCCAATTGGGTCGTGTTGATCGTCGATGACGAACCAGATAATGTTGGCGTAGCGGAAAAAGTGCTGCGCTTTGCGGGAGCGGTCACTTATACGGCACAAGATGGTCACGAAGGACTGCGCGTGCTTGAGAGTATTATGCCCACGTTTGTCCTGCTCGATCTGTCGATGCCGATCATGGATGGATGGACGATGCTGGCGCGCATCCGTGAAAACCCGAATTTGCGCGATTTGGTGGTGATCGCGCTGACGGCACACGCGATGCACGGTGATCGTGACCGCGCACTCGCAGCCGGGTTTGACGCTTACATCAGCAAGCCGTTCCACATCAAGTCATTCTTGGACGAGATTAAGGCGTGTTTGGGGACGCGCGCACGCCTGACTTAACGCGGGAGACGACATCATGGCATGGCATTTTCTCGTTGTAGAGGACACCGACGACGATGTACAGATGGTGTCCAAAGTGCTGACGCATCACAACATTCAAGTGACGATTACCCGAAACGGGCATGAATGCCTTGATGCATTGGCGCAATTTGAACCCACCGCGATCATTATGGACTTGGCGATGCCGGGACTCAACGGATGGGAAACACTGGTCGAAATCCGGGCGAATCCTGATACGGCGCATATTCCTGTGATTGCGATCACGGCGTATGGATCGGATCGGGTGGCGCAAGACGCGCTCGAAGCCGGGTTTAACGGGTATATCCCGAAGCCGATCAAACCGACGCAGTTTGTCGGGCAGGTGACCCGGATGTTAGAAGGGTAGTCTGGCTTCGGCTTGTCCGACACTCAAAACCGACCCCTCCCCCACTCGCTGCGCTCGTCTCCCCTCCCCGAATTCGGAGAGGGGAGCAAGCAAAAGCGCCCTCACCCCCCGCCCCCTCTCCGCTGGCA
>JAPKMU010000391.1 GCA_026645745.1 Anaerolineae bacterium
CCCGCGAACGTTCGGGTGTATCCGATCGTCCGCGGGCGCGCACCGAGCAGTTGTCAACTATTGGACTGTTCCTCATCCCCGGCGCAATTATCTACACCCTGTTCCTAATCGTTCCGATCGTCCAAGCGGCGTACTACAGCTTATTCGATTGGAACGGCTTGGGACCGCTGACGGACTATTATGCGCTTGGCAATTACCAACGCGCCTTTGAACACCCGGTTTTTCACACCGCGATCACCAATTCCTTGATCATCACATCACTGTCCCTGTTCATCCAGCTTCCGCTGGCGATGGGACTCGCGCTGATGGTCGGGCGCAAGCTGCCGGGGCGTTCGATTTTCCGCAGCATCTTCTTTATGCCCTATGTTTTTTCGGAAATCATCACTGCGATCCTTTGGACATTCGTCTACAATCCCGGCGGCGGTCTGCTGAACACAGTGCTGACGACCGTGATCCCCGGCTATGAATTTCAAGGATGGCTTTCCAACCGCGATATTGCGCTGCTTGCGATCTTCGCCGTAATTACGTGGAAGTATTTCGGGCTGCATATGATCCTGTACATGGCAGGCTTACAGTCAATCAACCCGGAAATTGAAGAAGCCGCGCGTATTGACGGCGCAAACGAACTCCAAGTGCTGCGAAATATCACGCTGCCGCTCGTCGCACCAACGATCCGCCTGACAATCTATCTATCCGTGCTTGGATCGCTCAACCAGTTCGTATTGATTTGGGTGTTGACGGCAGGGGGACCCGCGAACGCTACGCAGGTGCTGGCATCCTATATGTACCGCTTCGGGATCAAGAGTTTCAACCTCGGTTACGGCGCGGCAATCGCGGTGATCATCTTCGCTGTATCTCTGGTCTTCTCAATTGGCTATCAGCGCACCGTAATGCGGCGCGATTATGCAGGCGCGGCATAAGGCGAAGGAGAAATACCGATGGCTGCAACCACAATGATCAAGATACCTTCACGACGGCTGAATGTTCGCCTCATAGTCGCCCGATTCATTCAGTACTTTATACTCACCGTGACCGCGCTGATTATTCTCGGACCGGTGATTACAGCCGTACTCGGCGGCTTAAAGACCACCGGTGAATTATTCGATCAGCCGTTCGGGCTGCCCGCTACCCCCCGATGGGAAAACTATATCGGCATCCTCGAAAGCGGCGTGTTCTGGCGGCAGCTCCTCAACAGCGGGATCATTGTGACGGGAGCGGTCAGCCTCACCGTGACCACTTCCGCACTGCTCGCATTTGTATTCAGTCGTCTGGTATTTACTGGGCGAGAGGTGCTGTTTAACTACTTTACACTCGGGCTGTTGTTCCCTGTGACGATTGCCTTCTTGCCGGTATTCATTCAAGTACGGCAGTTGGGCTTGATCGACAGCTATTTTGGAGTCATCTTGCCGTTGGTCGCGTTCGGTGTCCCCGGCAGTACGTTGATCCTGCGCGGGTTCTTCCGGGCGATTCCATCTGAATTGGAAGATGCGGCATACATCGACGGGTGCGGAACGCTCGGATTTTTCTGGTATGTGCTGCTGCCGCTGGCACGTCCGGCGCTCGGCGCTATCATCGTGCTGCAAACCATCGTTGCATGGAATGAATACTTTCTTCCGCTGCTCGTGTTCACCGATGACTCCAAGTGGCCGCTCACTCTAGGAATGATGCAGTTTCAAGGGCAGTATGGCACGGACTGGGGACGGGTGATGGCGTTCGTCTCACTGCTGATCGTTCCGGCTGTGCTGTTTTACATCTTTACGCAGCGGTATATCGTCACGGGTCTGACCGGGGGCGAGCTTAAAGGATAGGGATCCCTCATGAGGACGTATCGAGATCAGGCACTCGGCGTTACGGAGCGCGTCGACGCATTGATAGCAGAGATGACTCCGGCGGAAAAATCGACTCAACTGCTGGGTATTTGGGCGATTGCGGTGCTGGATAAACAGCGCAATTTCGCGCCGGCACAGGCAAGCGACATACTCAAGCATGGAGTCGGGCAGATTTCGCGTCTGGGTGCGAACGCACTTGTTCCGCCGCCGCGTGTCGCCGCACTCGCTAACGAGATACAGCGCTATTTCATCGAAGAAACGCGGCTCGGTATCCCCGTCATGATCCATGAAGAAAGCTGCGCAGGTATTTTGATGCGCGGTGCAACGACCTTCCCGCAGTCGATCGGGCAGGCGGCGACGTGGAATCCTGACCTAATCGAAGCGATGACGACGGCGATCCGCGAACAGCTTCGGGCAATCGGTTCTCATCACGCACTCGCGCCTGTGTTGGATGTCGTTCATGATGCGCGTTGGGGACGCACGGAAGAAACCTTCGGCGAAGACCCCTTCTTGATCAGCACGGTCGGCACTGCCTACGTGCGCGGCTTGCAGGGTGACGACCTGAAATACGGGATCGCGGCGACTGCGAAGCACTTCGCCGGGTATGCGGCAAGCGAAGGCGGCATGAACTGGGCACCCGCGCACATTGGTGCGCGTGAGCTGCGCGAAATCTACCTGACACCGTTCAAAGCAGCGATCAAAGTGGGCAACCTCGCCACGATCATGAACGGGTATCAGGAGATCGACGGGATTCCGTGCGGCATCTCTCAAGAGCTGATGGTCGATATACTGCGCCGTGAGTGGGGGTTTGACGGTCTGTTTGTGTCCGACTACTTCACAATCGCGCAGCTCGTTCAATATCACCATTTGACGGAAGACCCAATCGAAGCGGCGCGCATGGCGCTTGAAGCCGGGATGGACTTGGAGCTGCCTACGCCCTACGGCTACGGCGAACCCCTTCTCAAAGGGCTGGAAAGCGGCGCGATCCCGATGGAACTTGTCGATGCGTCGGTCAGGCGCGTGCTGACAGCGAAATTCAACTGGGGCTTATTCGATAACCCCTACGTCGATGAAGGGCGCACGGTCGAAGTGTTCTCAAAACCATCGACGGTTGAACTCTCGCGGCGGATCGCGCAGCAGTCGATTGTGCTGCTCAAAAATGACGGCGATCTGCTGCCGCTGTCGAAATCGCTCCGCAAAATTGCGGTGATCGGACCAAGCGCGGACTCGGCACGCTTGATGCAAGGCGATTATCACTACCCGTCGCATTTTGAGCACATGTTTAACCCGGATGTCAGCCCGGATGCACCGACTCCCACTCAAGATGATGTCATCGACTGGTCAACCCACTTCCCACCAACAGTCACGATTTTGCAGGGCATCAAGCAGCAGGTGAGTGCATCGACTCAGGTTGTGTATGCGCAGGGCTGCGAAATTTTGAGCGACGATACCAGCGGCTTCGCGGCGGCGGTCGCTGCGGCACAGGGTGCAGATGCGGCGATTGTGGTGGTGGGCGATAAGAGCGGTTTGGCGCGCGGTTGCACCAGCGGCGAATCGATTGACAGCGCGACGCTCGAACTGCCGGGTATGCAGCAGCAGTTGATCCAAGCAGTAGCGGCGACCGGCACGCCCGTGATCGTCGTGCTCACGACAGGGCGACCGTATGCGATTGCGTGGGTCGCGGAGCATATTCCAGCGGTGCTAGAGGCATGGTTCCCTGCCGAGCAAGGCGGCGCGGCTGTCGCCGATGTGCTGTTTGGCGATATCAACCCCGCCGGACGACTGCCGATAGCATTCCCGCGTCATGTCGGGCAGATTCCGATGCACTACAACCACAAACCCTCCGGCGGGCGCTCGCACTGGCAGGGGCAGTATGTCGAAGTGCCCACCGATCCGCTGTTCTCGTTCGGTCATGGGTTGAGCTACACCCGCTTTGACTATGCCGATCTCCGCATTAGCCCGGAAACCGCAGACGCGCACACGATCATTCAGGTCAGCGTGAACGTCACCAACACCGGATCACGCGCGGGCGAAGAAGTGGTTCAGCTTTACGTGGGCGATCCGGTCGCCAGCGTCACCCGTCCGGTGCAGGCGCTCAAAGGCTTCACTCGTGTAATGCTCGCTCCGCACGAATGCCGAACGATCACGTTTGAACTCGATGTGCGGCATCTGGCATTTTATGACCGCGCCATGCGCTATCAAGTTGAACCCGGCGTGATCGGCGTTGAGGTCGGGAGTTCATCGACGGATATTCGGCTCAAAGGAACGTTCGAAATCGTCGGCGCATCAACCGAAGTTGAGCAGGTGTATCTAACCCCGGTGCGCGTGGAATAAACACGGAATCACTCTATAGGGGCGGCTTGCGAGCCGCCCAAAACAGCTTCCATTGCAATTGAGAGAGGGAATTTTATGCGCAAGCTGATGTTTGCAGCACTGCTGCTTATTTTCTCGGTCAAGGTCATGGCACAAGACAACGGCGCATACTTTACAGGCGAATACCCGAACATCCTCCACGAAATCGGGCTAACGGACGCGGAAATTCAAGCGCGTATCGACGAAGTATGGCAGTCGCTGTTTTACGGCGACGACGAAACGGAACGGGTGTATTACCCGGTTGGCGACGACATGGCGTACATGCTCGATGTCAACAACAACGATGTGCGCTCCGAAGGCATGTCTTACGGAATGATGATCGCTCTGCAGCTTGATCATCAAGAGGAATTCAACCGCCTATGGAAGTGGGCGAAAACCTACATGTATCACGAAACGGGGCAGTACGCAGGATATTTCTCGTGGCACAACCGCCCCGACGGGACGCGCATTGACCGAAATCCGGCATCAGACGGAGAAATCTGGTTTGCGACCGCGCTGTTTTTCGCGGCAGGTCGCTGGGGGAACGGCGAAGGCATCTTTGATTATCAGGCAGAAGCAAACGCGATCCTTCATACGATGCTGCACAAAGAAGAATCAACGGCTGGCGCGACTAACATGTTTGATGAAGAAACCAAACTTGTCGTGTTCGTGCCGGACTGGGGACGTGTGAGCGAATTCACGGATCCGTCGTACCAAACGCCGTACTTCTACGAATTGTGGGCGCGGTGGGCAGATCAGGATCAAGCGTTCTGGGAAGAAGCAGCCGCCGCCAGCCGGAATTTGTGGCGGGCAGCCGCCCATCCTGAGACAGGACTCGTCCCGAACTATTCCGAATTCACGGGAGAACCTGTCGTCTGGGACACATACGGCGACGTCTTCTACGCCGATGCGTGGCGCACCGCCATGCACATCGCTGTTGATTACACATGGTTTAGAGCGGACGAGTGGCAAATCGAGCAGTCGAATCGCCTGCTGCGCTTCTTCTACGATCTGGGGATCAACCGTTATAACACCCGCTTCTTTATC
>JAPKMU010000392.1 GCA_026645745.1 Anaerolineae bacterium
GTGGGATCAGGTGGACGCCAGCTACCCGGCGGAAGCCATCCAGTTGTTCAGCCCCGGCAGCGACAGCGGCACGTTCGACTATTTCGTTGAAGCCGTTCTCGCCAACGAAGATGGCGGCAACCTCGGTGAAGGTGCCGAAGATGCGATCCTCAACGCGGCTGGTATCCAGTTCAGCGAAGATGACAACGTCCTCGTTCAGGGTGTCGAAGGCAGCCCCTACGCCATCGGCTACTTCGGTTTCGCCTACTATGTTGAAGAAGAAGAACGCCTGAACGCAGTCGCCGTCGACGGCATCGCGCCAAGCGCGGAAACCGCCGAAGACAACAGCTACCCGCTGTCGCGCCCGCTGTTCATCTACACCGATGCGGGCATTCTCGCTGAGAAGCCGCAGGTTGGCGCGTTCATCAGCTTCTACCTGACCAACGTCAACGAAGTTTTGGCTGAAGTCGGTTACTTCCCGGCGTCCGTTGAAGCGCTCAACGCTGCCAAGACCGCCGTCTTGGAAGCTATGGGCATGGGCATGTAAGTGTCCCTTTGCTAGTTGTAGGACGGAGCGGAAACCCGCCCCGTCCTATTTTTGTGTTAGGTTCAAGTTGTCACAATATTCACGGGCGAGGAAACTCCCAATGTCAACACCATCCGAAGCCGGGACGATGAGCGCCCGAAGCACCGCAGTCGATATGCGGGCGCGGCGCGAAGCGCGCACGACGATTTTCCGCCGCCCTCGTCCGGGTGAAACCGTTATTCAGCTTTTCCTGCTGTTTTGTGGAGTTCTTTCGATCTTCACGACGTTGGGCATTTTGTATGTGTTAGGCAGTGAAGCGCTTCTGTTCTTCGGCAGCGGACTGGTGGATTTAGGCGAATTCTTCACCGCTCCCGTCTGGCAGCCGCAAGCGGAGCAGTTTGGTATCATGCCGCTGGTCAGCGCGACCTTGATGACGACTCTGTTCTCGATGATCGTCGCCATCCCGTTAGGCTTGGGCGCTGCGATTTACCTCGCGGAATACGCCAAACCTCAAACCCGCGCTACCCTAAAACCAATTTTGGAAATTCTCGCGGGTATCCCGACCGTTGTGTACGGATACTTCGCGTTAACGTTTATGACTCCGCTTTTGCGCGGCATTTTCGGGCAAAACACGGTGTCGATCTACAACGTCGCGTCAGCGGGGCTGGTGATGGGGATCATGATCCTTCCGACCATCGCTTCGATGAGCGAAGACGCGCTCAGCGCCGTGCCGCGCAGCCTGCGCGAAGCCAGCTTCGGACTCGGCTCGACCAAGCTGGAGGCAATCCTCAAGGTTGTGCTTCCGGCGGGCTTGTCCGGCATCATCGCGGCGTTTATCGTCGGCATCAGCCGCGCGGTAGGCGAAACCATGATCGTCGCGCTCGCTGCTGGTGCGGGTCCCTGCAAGCTGTACGGCGAAAACGCAAGCTGTTTCCAGCCCTTTGGCGCAGCCGAAACGATGACCGGTCACATCGTCCGCATCAGCGGTGGTGACTTGAGTTACAACTCGATTGACTACAACAGTTTGTTCGCCATTGGCTTGACGCTGTTCATCTTCACCCTTGTACTCAACCTGATCAGCCGTTGGATTACCAACCGCTTCCGTGAGGTGTACCAATGAGCGATCTCCTCACTTCTGTGCCCGAAGACAAACCTATGAGCTTGATGCCGGATGAAGTCGTTTTCCGGCGCGGGCTGGCGGGGCGGCATCTGCGCGGGCGCGTTTGGAAGATCTTCTTTATGATGGCAATCGTGCTGGCGCTGCTGTCGCTGGTCGCGCTGTTTCTCAACGTCGTCAACAGCGCGGCGGGGCTGATCGTCGTCCAGTACAATATTGATCCGGCGGAAGTCGTGCCAAACGGCGATCTTGCCGCCGCGACGGCAGAACAGCTTGCGGCGGGGATTGTCGAATACGAGCCGAACCGCGCGCTGGTGCTGATCCGCGATAACCTGAGCAGTGTGCCTGTCGATCAATTCTCGGCATCGACGATGAGCCAGATTTTGGGCACGCATTTGTATCCCGAATCGGCGGCGGACAAAACCCCGCGTGATCTTGAGCCGGAAGAACGTGCAGCCATTCTCGCGCAGAATCTTTCGGTCGATGTGATGAAGCAGTTCATCAGCGACGACATTATCGGCTTGAATGTGTTAGAAACCCATTCGCTGTTTGAATCGATCTTCGACCGCGCAGCGATTGAAGAACACTTCGCCGCCGAATTCGACCCGGCGACAACCCGCTTAGAGTTCCGGTTGTGGCTGCGTCCGTCGTTCTTGACCAGCGGGCAGTCGTCTGATCCGGTGTTAGCGGGTATCCGCACCGCCTTGATCGGGACGATCTGGATCGTTGCGATCACGGTTTTGGTCGCCTTCCCGATTGGGGTTGGCGCGGCAATCTACTTGGAAGAGTATGCGGCGGCGTTCGGTAATATCAACACCCGCTTCGGTCGCTTCATGCAGTGGTTCAACCGCTTCATCGAAACCAACGTGCGCAACCTCGCGGGCGTGCCCTCGATCATCTACGGTTTGCTTGGTTTGGCGATCTTCGTGCGCGCGGCGGCTGAATTCACCAGCGGGCGCTTTGTCGGTGTGACGGACTCGAACGGGCGCACGATCATCAGTGCATCGCTCACGATGGCGCTGCTCATCCTGCCGGTGATCATCATCAACGCGCAAGAAGCGATCCGCGCCGTGCAGTCGTCGATCCGCGAAGCCAGCTACGGCTTAGGGGCGACCAAATGGCAAACGATTTGGAATCAAGTGCTGCCCGCCGCGATGCCGGGTATCCTGACGGGAACAATCCTCGGCATGAGCCGCGCCATCGGTGAAACCGCGCCGCTGGTGATCGTCGGCGCATCGACCGCGACCTTCCTTGATCCGAACGGTCCGTTCTCGTCGTTCACCGCGCTCCCGATTCAAATTTACCAGTGGACAGCTCGCCCTCAAGCGGAATTCCGCGCAATCGCAGCGGCGGCGATTATCGTGCTGCTGGTCTTGCTGCTCCTGCTCAACGCAACCGCGATTCTCCTTCGCCAGTATTTCAGAAGAAAGCTGCAAACCTAACCCATGACTGAAAACGGCGCACACGCCTTCGAACTGCAAGGCGTCAACATCTACTACGGATCAAAGATGGCGGTCAATGATGTGAACCTCATGATTCCGCGTCAGAAGATCACCGCCTTCATTGGACCGTCTGGCTGCGGCAAAAGCACAGTTCTGCGTTCACTCAACCGCATGAACGATTTAATTCCCGGCGCGCGAGTTCAGGGCGGCGTATTTTTCGGCGGGCAAGACCTGTATGCCGAAAATGTCGATCCGGTCGAAGTTCGCCGCCGGATCGGGATGGTGTTCCAGAAGCCGAACCCGTTCCCCAAGAGCATTTATGACAATGTCGCCTATGGTCCACGTCTGTTGGGCGTGCGCGGAAAAGCCGTCCTCGATGAAATTGTCGAACGCAGCTTGAAAGGCGCGTTCTTGTGGGATGAAGTTCGGGGTGACCTGAAAAAATCCGGCTTGGCGCTCTCCGGTGGTCAGCAGCAGCGGTTGTGCATCGCGCGCACGATTGCGGTTGAACCGGAAGTGATTCTGATGGATGAACCCGCCTCCGCGCTTGACCCGATTGCCACGCAAGCGATTGAAGAACTCATGAAGGTACTGGTTCAGCAGTTCACCATCGTGATCGTGACCCACAATATGCAGCAGGCGCAGCGCGTGAGCGATTACACAGCGTTCTACAGCATCCGCAAGAAGGAAGAGCAGGGCGGCGTCGAAAATCGCTGGGGAATTCTGGCGGAATACGCGCCGACTGAGCGCTTGTTCACCAACCCGGCAAGCGAAGAAACTGAACGGTATATTCGCGGCGAATTCGGTTGATCGACCGCACAACCCCATCATGCAAAAGCGCAGAGAGCGGTTTCTCTGCGCTTTTTGTTTGCTTTTAGTGCTGCAAAGGCGAGGAATCAGGAGGACTGCCTAATCCGGTTCGAAGCCTTCAAAAATAAACAGGCGGCTCAAACCGCGATCCGAGACATACGGCACGTAGCCCGCCGCCCGCCCGCGTGTAAATGAATCAGCGATGTGTTCCGGTACGCGGCTGTAATCAACGGTTAGCACCAGCTTTCCGGCTTCGACCCAACGCGCGAGATCGGCTTCACGGAGCGCCGTCCAATCAGCGGGCGAGGGTTCGTGATCACGCGGGTAGCCGTAATGCAGACTTTCGACCAAAATTCCGGTCACGCTTTCCAGATAACCGGAGTCTGGGTCGCGGAAAGGAATGTCTTCGCCGTTGATCGTGAATACCCCAAAACCGGGGGATCGTTCGCGGGCGTGGTCAGCAATCGCCATGACGAAATCGATCATCTCGGCGTAGGCGGTGTCGCGTCCCTGTTCTTCGTAGTAGGTCGCCGCGTCTACGCGATCCAGCAATACACCGTCAAAACCCATGTCGATGATCCGGTCAAGGTATGAGTCTTCGCCGTCGATGATGATCGACTGCCAGCGCGCATCCCAATAATGCACCCAAATATCCCCCGCCCATGTGCCATCCGGCGAGTCCGCCCATTCCGGGCGCGCACCCGTCATGCTCCATTCAGGCTGCCAGTAATACTGAAAGGTCGCCGCTTGACCGATGCTCATATAAGCGACGACGAGCTTATCCCCGCCCTCACTGGCGCGCAGTCGCTCGATATTCGCCGCACTGCCGCCCGCCAGCGAAATATCGGAGATCACGAGGTCATAAGCTGTCGGCGCGAGTCGATCTACCCGCGCGCGTTGAAGCTGAATGATGAAATCATTAACTGCCGCCCAATCGCGCACCGGGGCATCTTGCGCCGCCGCTGATCCGGTCAGCAGAAGCAGTAGAAACGCGAGGAATGCCGTTTTACGTGAAAACATGGGGTTGTCCTTCCAGTAATAAAAGCTCCTCACCCCCCAACCCCCTCTCCATCGCAAGCGATAGAGAGGGGAAGCACAACACTCAGTTTTCTCCCCTCTCTAACCGAAGGTTGGAGAGGGGCAGGGGGTGAGGAGCAGTTTGGAGTCTTTATCCCTTAATCCCGCTCAACGAGAAGCCGCGCACCACCCATCGATTCATGATCATGTACACGATCAGGATCGGCATCACGATCAAGACCGACGCCGCCATCTGCAAACCGAGATCGCTGGTGTGGCGGTCGTTGTACCATGTCAAAATGATCGGCAGCGTGCGCACTT
>JAPKMU010000393.1 GCA_026645745.1 Anaerolineae bacterium
GCACGTCGTGGGCAGGGATGCAGACCTTTGAGCAGATTCACGAGAACTTGAGTCACTACGCCTCAAATGTGATGCAGAACTACGGCATCTACGGCGACGAGTTGGAGGAGTGCTTGCAGGTCGGGTTCATGGCGCTGTGGGAAACGCTGGTCGCGCAGCCTGATTTTCTGGCGCAGAAGACGCGCAAGCAGACGGTGTTTTTTCTGCTGGCGCGCTGCAAAATCTCGACGTTTCGCTATCAGGCGAATATGTACGACAGCCTTGATGCGCTGATCGGGGACGACCGCCGCGACACGGCAGACGAGAACGCGATCACCGGAATGGAGCATGATCGTGACGAACGTTGGGCGGCGTGGGCGACCGAGATCGACATGCGTGTGGACATCGAACACATCATGGTCAAGTTGGCGAATAAGTACATGCCGTCGCTCAAGCATCTCGTCGCGCTGTATTATTTAACCACGCAGGTGGGGAAAGAAGCGGCGGCGAACATCGCCACGAGCGACGTGTGGCGTTGGTATCAGCGCTACGGCTTGTACGTCCAGCAAGAACTCCAGTGGGAGTTCGCGGAAGTGTTCCTTGAGGAGCACAACTATCCGCCCGCCGACCCGTTTGAAATTCCCGTTGAGCATCCGAATCACGGGCGGTACACGTCGCCGTATCCGGCATGGCGCGACCAGTACAAGCAGGGGAACACTGCCCCCGCCGAAGCACTCGTAACTCAGCATCAGCGCGCGCCCGTCCTTGCCGACGCGCTCCGCGCACAGTTGGACGGCAAGACGTATCGGCAGGCAGCGCTCGAGCTGGGACACAGTCCCAAGAGCTTCCCGAGGCACATGAAAAAGGCGGCGCGGATGCTTGCCGCCGCCTATGCTTGAGCGCGAAGCGGCTGGGGTTCGCCTCAGCCGCTCCTTTTATTTTGCGAGGCTCCACGGACGAAAACCCGCGTTCGTTCCCATCACCCGCATCCGATCCGCTGACTTCCCGTTCCACTGTGAAACCGTTCTCCCAATCTGCTCCGCGTCCGCGCTGTTCCCTCTGACCGCGTGACGGGTCGATTTGTTCTGCCCAGTCTGGCAGGCGCGCCGCCCCCTCAAAATCCTGCGGATTTCGCTTGACCCGATTGCTCCGGGCTAGTGCCGCTGACGCTCACCGCAATCGGGTAGCGCCCGGTGGGTGAGGGGTCGGCTGATGCGCCTGCCTGAAGGAGGGCAGAAATCGACCCACTGGTCGATGGACAGCAGCGCAGTTGCGCGAGGAGCAGCAAAATGGGTACGTCAATTCACATTCAGGTTACAGGGTTCGTGGGCAGTGATCCGGCGGTGCGGCAGGTGGGTGAGCAGACGGTCGCGTCGTTTTCGGTGGCAGTCAGCCGCAAAAACAAGGCGGGCGAGAAGCAGACCCAGTGGGTGCGCATCTCGTGCTGGAACAAATTAGCCGAGGTGGCGCAGCAGTACGTCAAGCGCGGGTCGCTGATTCAAGTGTCCGCTTCGTGGGTGCGCATGAGCGCGTGGGTCGATCAGAGCGGCACGCCGCAGTCCAGTCTCGAACTCGATGCCAGTCAGTTAGTCTTGCTCGACCGCGCCGAGAACGGCAGCGCGAAGGACGAACCGAGCGGCGAAATCCCGTTCTGATATACCGCAGCAGGGCGGATGTGATAGTCCGCCCTGCAAATTTTATGTCACCAAGAACGTACACGGATAGGCGAAGGGTTATTGATCCGATACTTTCCCCAAAAGGCGATCAGCGCGGAGACTGTGAGCACAAAGTAGCCAGCGTTAATCATCGTATATACGTCAGGCGAGTAATGCAGTTGCAACAGCGGGATTACTCCAAAAAGTCCCGCAGCCAGATACGATGAGAACGACAGTAGAACGCTGCCAATGCACAGCAGTACCGCCAACAGGACAAAAACAACCCAGATCGGGGATCGGTATGACATGATTGCCTCCAGTGACTTGACATGCTTTTCTATATCGAGATCGAAAATCATGACTTTCTTTGGGCTGTCGAGCTTCATGCAGAATCCTTTCCAATCCATACTTGATCGTGCAGGGAGGGAGAAGAAAAAACGTTCTATATACATGAGTGTGCGATGAGCCTTGTAAGAAGAACGTATGTACTGTTACGGTTCGACTCGATTTGCTGAAATACGCTGTTAATAATTCGCATACTAAACAGAGCGTTTTGAAAGTTCACCCATGCCCTTAACCCAACAGCCGTTGCAAGCCCATTTATGGGAGAGCGCGAACATCCTGCGCGGGAGCATCGACTCCAGTGACAACAAGAATTTCATCTTCGGGATGCTGATCTGTTTGATGACGAATATGCGGGGGTGGGGTGGGCGCTCCGTATCGGTTAGCTGATCCGCTTAACAAGATTGTCAATCAGTACGCCTCGATCGTCATCGATACTCGTCCGTCATTCTCTCGCTGATAATCCCGCAATGCGCAGGTGCATGATGCTGAGACAATCGACTCAGCGCTTTGATGCTATGCTGCAATCGGTTTCGGATGACATCGTTGGCAGTACGCCTAGTCCTATACAAGTGAGCGGTGTGCGCATGGAACGACTGCTGCGTGATTTCATCCCCGAAAAGCAGTCATCAGTTTTCCGGCACGCGACCGGCAGCGCTGCTTTTGCTCACCTTATCCCGTATCTCACAGCGTTAAGAAATTATACCCCGACGGGCGTATTTCAGTTTAGACACCCTCTATAGAATAAAATTATTGCAAACAATCACAGAAAGCATTGGAGCTATGATCTCAAGATCGCTGCAGGTGTTGTTGACGTTGATCGTATTTTCGCTCGTGTTGGTCGCACCTGCCCATATGCAGGACAGCTTTTATAACGAAGCCCCGATGCTGGCTGAACGGGTAGCCGCCGGAGAGCTGCCAGCCGTGGCTGAACGCCTGCCAATGAATCCGCTATTAGTTACGCCTAATGAGAGTGTGGGGGTGTATGGCGGGACATGGAATATGGCAATGGTTGGCTTAGATGGCGGACAAATGTTCCGTACAATGGGATATGAGAATCTCGTTCGTTGGGACAGCGCTTGGACAAAAGTGATTCCAAATCTTGCACAGTCATTTGAGATTAGCGAAGACTCGCGGGTATTTACCTTTCATCTTCGTGAAGGCTTGAAGTGGTCAGATGGGACGAGTTATACCTCAGATGCCCTAATGTTCTGGTACGAAGCCTCATTCTTAAATCCAGAAGCGTATGAACGTACAGTCCCTTTTTGGTTGAAGGTGGGTCAGGATAATCTGGTGGTCGAAGCCCCTGATGATTACACTGTTATCTTCCGCTTCACAGAGCCACAAGGTCTTTTCATCAAATACATGGCGACTTTTGATGGCGGGAACCTGATCGGCATACCCAGACATTTTATGTCACAGTTTCATCCTGACTATAACCCAAATATTGATGCAGTATTGGCTGCATCGGGCTTCGAAACTTGGCAAGAAATGTGGGCATTGAAGATGTGGATTGTAACGCCAGAGCTTCCTACGATGAACGCATGGATACTGGACCCGTCTACTTTTAACGAAGATGGGACACCAATGGATGTCATAAGGGCAGTGCGAAACCCTTACTACTGGAAAATTGATACGGAGTTCAATCAACTGCCGTATATTGACCAGATTGAATTTACCGTCGTGGATGCCAGAGACGACATTCTGCCATTGGTGTTAGCCGGCGAAGTCGATATGCAAGATCGCAACATCCCAATTGAGGTATCCGAACCCGAAAACCAAGCACAAGGCGGTTATGGGATATACACGGTTGTCCCAACAGGATCTAACGTGATGGCTATCACCTTTAACCAGACCATTGATGATCCTGTAAAGCGCGAAATCTTCCAGAATCGCAGCTTCCGCATTGGTTTATCACACGCCATCAATCGCAATGCGATTATTGAAGCGATGGGATTAGAGGTAAGCCCTCGACAGGTTGCGCCACTTGAAGGATCGCCTTTCTTCAGCGAACAAATGGCGACGCAATATCTGGAATATGATGTTGATCTCGCCAATCAGTACCTTGATGAGGCAGGTTTCACCCAGCGTAATGCCGATGGTATTCGACTTGGTCCGGATGGAAACCCAATTCAGATCAGGATGCTTATCCCAACTCCCTTTATCTATGTAGATAATCTCCCGCTCTATCTATCACAGATTCAATCCGACTGGCGTGCAGTGGGCGTTGACTTGCAGCTAGAGGAATTACCTCGTACGGACGTTGAAGCTCGGTGGACTAACAATGATTTTGAGGTCACGTTCTGGGTGGGTGAAGGTGGCTATGAAGCAATCATGTCACCCCGCCACTATGTGCCAACAGTAGTGCCTTGGTCGCTGCACGGTATACTTTGGGCGCGCTGGTATCTTGACCCTACCGATCTCCTTGCGGAAGCTCCCCCTGCAAACGTACAAGAGCTGCAATCTCTTTATGAGCAGATCGCTACGACGGCAGATGCTGATGAGCAATTTGCACTTATGGAAGAAGTGATACAAATGAGTGCAGAAAACTTCGACAATATCGGCATACACGAGATGCCTCTTAGCTATGGAGTCATTCGCCCGAACTTTCACAACGTGCCAACGTTTATGTATGCCGCGTCAATCTATCCCAACCCAGCCCCAACCAACCCCAGCCAGTACTACATAGATCCGGTGGAGTAACGCGGGTCAACACGGAACATCTGCGCTCCAAAACTTAGTTGCAGAGGATTGCATAGAAATATACCCTTCAGGGTGTATTTCTATTTACGGTGTGTGATGATGCCACACCGACTTCTACGCCTTCACCACTCACTTTAGCGTAAGTTCTTGTACTAACCGTACCGTTTTGACTGGAACGCGAAAGCCCTTCAGGAATTATCAACAGTTTCCATTTGCTGCGCCCTAAAAGCAATTCCGCTGACTGATCGACCTGTACGGGCGCGGGGCGTTCGCGCCCGCGCCGCCTTTCTAAGCATCGTGCAGTTTCAATGCCTCAATCGGCGGGTGAGCGGTTCAAGCATTACGGCGGGATGGTGCTCATCGGCGCGGTGATTTTGTTTCAATGCCTCAATCGGCGGGTGAGCGGTTCAAGCTCGGCGGCATGTCTGCACAGCAGATCACGCCAGAGCATGTTTCAATGCC
>JAPKMU010000394.1 GCA_026645745.1 Anaerolineae bacterium
GCACCGCGACATCATCGCCGGGCTGCCACGTTTTCACTTCGTCCTCGATATTCAGGACGAGGGACTTTTCTATTTGTATGGACGGGCGACGCCGGGCGAGCTGGCGCGCTTTCAGACGACGTGAGGGCGGGATGCGATGGCGAAAAAGACGGCGCAAACGCCGTGGCAAGACCTCGAACAGCAGGCGGTCGCGGCGTACCGGGAGTGGCACGTCTGGCTCGTCCTGCGCGAAAAAGAACTCGCGGCGCGCCACGCGCGCCGAGCGCGCCCGGGTGCGGCGCGAACTACACAAGCTGATCAAGGAAATCAGGGGGGAATATGACACAGGACTTTGACTGGCTCGATGAGCCGCTGACGTTTGACGATGCCGCCGCGTTCACGCCCGTGCCGCTGGCGGAAATTCCGGTCTTTGACGACGCACCGCACGGGGTACATAGTGAAGGCAACGGCTGGGCATGGCACGATACCGCGCTGATCGCGGTTGAGCGGGTCACGCCGGACGGCGAAGACACCGAGTATGCCGTGAGTTTGGTGGATTTGTACGCTCACGCGGAAACAGGCGCAGTGGGTGGGCGCACGCTGGAAATCGGCTCATCGCCTGATGTGGACGAGATGACCGCGCTGATTGAGACGCTCAACGACGACATGCGCGAGGCGCACACCCTCCCGTTTGAGCGCGCCGACTTTGTGCAGGAGTGGAGCACTGAGCGCGCTTTGGAACTGGGGACGGTTCCGCCCGTGTGGAGCGATGCCAGCGCCGGGGAGATCGCCGCGTATGAGCACATACACACGCCCCCGCTTGACGTGGAGGCCGAACCTACACAGCCGCTGCCCGACATGGAAAGCGACAACCGCTTTCGGGAGGCATTCGCGTCCTCGTCGTTTCACTTGCTCGAACCGGTCGATCCGTGCGTGAACTACTCATTTGAGGTCAGCGCCGCTGATCCTTGGACGCTCGAACTCACAGCGGACAAATGGTGGCTGGGGGAAAACGGACGGGTTGGACATGAGTCGCAGACGCTAAAAACCTATTCACTGGAAACGATGGCATGGGAGCGAGACTTCGTCCACGAAGAAGCGGCGGCAGATCGTGCCACTCTGCACCGTGTTTTTCAGGAACAGGGCTTGGATGCCGCGATGCACCACGCCGAAGGCACAGCGGTTGCAAACGGCGAACTCCAATCCGGTGAGCCGCTGTTCACGGACGGACCGCCGGATCGGTTCGACTCGTGGCGCGAGATCACGAACGATGAAACGCGCGAGATGCCCGCCGTGAGCGTGCCTGATGATTGGGAGACCTTCGTGGAAGCCCACACGGTCGATCCGCCCGCACGGGAGCGGCATTACTGGCAGATGCACACTGTCGCGGTCGAAACCCCCGACGGGCAGCCGCTCGGCGCGGCGCTGGTGGTGACCGAATACCCGCAGTTTCCGCCCGATTTCAGCGGCGACCTCCCCGACGATGCGGAATCGCGCACGCTTGAAATGGCGCATTTCGCGGATGAGCACGCCGCCCGCAAGTTTGAGGCGGAATTTCGCTCGTATCTGGTGCCGGGGATGATTGACGCGCCCGAACTCGCGCAGGAAGTTGCCAAACTTGAAGGACTGTCGGCGGAGTGGATCGAAATGGAGGGAAACACGCTCACACGCGAGGCGGACGGGTGGCAGGTACACGATCCGCATGTGGAACGCGACGCACCCAATATCGATTTCTAGAAGGCTGCCCGGTTCTGCCGGGCAGTTCTGCACCATTCATTCTAGTCCGCATGTTGATCAACGCGTGTCCATGTGATGCCGCCATCAACGGTGACATAATTCCCCCAACCACCCCGCTCAAGTCGACCGTTCTGCGCGTCGGTGAAGCTTAATCGGACAGAGGTAGTGGGAATACTCCAATTGGGATTCGGTAGATTATAAATACGCCATGTCTGCCCACCGTCGCGGGTGCTCGCTAGTGCGTTCTGCCTCCACAGCCAGAAGATCTGATCGTTCAGCTTTCCAAAGTAGTCACAGTGCGGCGCTTCGCTCGCAAAAGACGTTTCATTATCGTATGTCCAGAAGCGAATCCATGTGTGTCCGCCGTCGTGCGTGATGTCGTAGTAGATCCAAGGCGCTTTGAAGTATCCCCAAACATAAGGATCCATGCCCCGGTTCTGCACCGCCGGAGACCAAGTGCGTGCAATATACGGTGTAAATGTGAGTCGAACGCGCACCTGATCGGAAACCACCTGTTCGCACGACTCTGGCGGCGTGGGGATGCGATCGCCGCAAGACAAACAGGAATGCGTTTCGTTGCGGATGGCTAGTTGGACACCCCCCACAACCAAGTTCACAACGAACACGATCAGCAGTAACGCTGCCCCGCCCAGACCGATCTTGAGGATGCGGCGATACCTTGAACCCATGCCCATCAAACTCAGTACCCTCAACGTATTTTCTCGGACGTAAGTGTAAATACCCTGCTGCACTGCGGCTTGTGACAATCGTCTAAATTCAGCATCATGGTGTGGGGCGGCAGTGCATGGACACCGGCAGGTTTAAGAGTCGCGTTGATTGAGCTTCCGCCTCAACCGCTTGCTCATTTTGATCACTACCCGCCGAATGTAACGGGGAGCGTTTCCATAACGGAGTCGCCCCGGATTTTCGCCCCGATCAATCGTCTGGACTTCCAGCACGCAGAACCCCTCCAATTCAATCCGCCCGCCGCTGACCAGCTCCTCCGTCCACACCTCGATCAGGGTCTCAATCGTGCGCTGAACATCGGCATTCCGCAGCCGGGTGCGCCGCCCAATTTCGCTGACCATTTTCGCCTTGGTCAGCGTCATCGCTCCACCTCCTGCACATTTCGAATCACGGGCGGCATACCATGCCCCCTTTTCAAGCTGAGTGCCGCCTGCTTCACCTGCTCATCCAGCGACAGCGGCGCGGCGGTCGCTTCAGCCGTCATGCCGCGCGCCAACAGGAGCGGCTCCCCGGCGGCGGTCAGCCAGCGCTGCCAATCGACGCGCTCATAAAACCGGGTTAGGCGCGCATTCAAAATCACCTGTGCCGCGAACCCCGCTTCGACGTAGCGCGCGAAGATCGTGCAGTTGCCGATCTGCGGCGTGATCACTTCGTCCACCGTCAAAAACGGTCGCTGGCGCGGCAGCCCATCGTCATCATTTGACACGTCCGCCGTCGCCGTCCCACTCGCCTTACTGTAAAACTCCGCCGTCTCCGCGTCGCAGCCGCCGTAAATTACCTGTGTCGCCAACCCGGTCAGCAGCGCCTGCGTCCCCTCTTTCCCGTAAATCAGGTGAAACTGCCCCTTCGTTTGCGCGCCGATCAGGATGCTAATGCGCCGCTTGCGCACGAGGTTGACATCTGCCACGAGGCTGTCGAGCTTGCCGAGCGTCGGAAACTCGTCGAGGATCACACCGACCGGCACGGGGAGCGCACCGCCGTGCCGCTCGCCAATCGTGTCGAGATCGAGCATCAACTTGCGCAGCGTCGCGCCGAGATACGAGGCATAGACCGCCCGCATTCTGCCCGGACATGTCAGCACGACAACCGTCGGTTGAGCGACAATCAACTCCGCATCAAAGTCCGAAGCGGCAGTGTTGGCGCGCACCTCCGCCGAAGCCCACCCCGTGAGCGCGGTCGCCAGGGTGGCGATGATGTTCGCCGCGACGCGCCCGTCCGACTGCGCCGACGCGACGAAGCTGTTCGCCAGCAGCGCCGCGTCATCCTGACGCGACAATAACTGCGCCGAGAGCATGTTCACATCGTTCATCGCCGCGTAAATCTCGCCAAGATTGGGGAAGCGGATCAGGCAGCCCGCCAGCAGCGCCGCTGCGCTGTCGCTCCAAAAACGGTTATCCCCGTGTCCGGCGGGCACGAGCACATCGGCAATCGCCCGCGCATCCGACACCGTGTCGATGCCCTCCGCGAGGTTGTAACGCGGCGCGGTCGTGTGCGTCGGATCATGCACGATCACCAGATGGCGCGTCACGGCGGCGAGCTTGAGGATATGCCCGGTGATTTCCCCCTGCGGATCCGCGACGATGAGCGAGTGCCCGGCACGCATCCGATCGGCAATCGCCGGGAGGATGATCCCCTGCGTCTTGCCGGAACCCGGTCCGCCGAGCGTCAAAATCCCGCGTGCGATGTCTTCGCCGCTCAAGGAGAAGCGCCCCGCTCCGAGATCAAGCCGCCGCTTGTTTTCGCCCCAGAACGCGCCCAACAGCGTCAGCCCATCCGCGTCCGCACGCCGAAAACGGCGGTACTCACGCAGCGTGCAGAACCGCGACGAACCGAGCGCCCCGCGTTTGACTCGCGGCGTGCGCAGCCGGTCGAACTGCTCCCGCAGCGCGCCGCCGTTTCGGAGCAAGCTGTGCAGCCCGATCGCGGTGACCATGAGTAGAAACATGAGGATCACGCCGAACAGGAACAACCGCGTCGCGTTCACGCTGCCCGGCGCGCCGACGATCCACGCGATTAACGCATTCGTCGGAGCAGCACGCCTTTGAGTCGCTGTGCCGCCGAACAGGTTCAGATAGAGTGCGGTCACGGTCAGCAGCGCGGCAGTGTACGTGAGTCCTAAAAGGGGGAAATCTTGGCGCGGTCGTCATGCGCGCGCCGAATACCCGTTCCCATTACGCTCGCCGTGATCAGGATCAACAGCGGCGCGGCGCATAGCATCGGCACGAACAGCCCCGACAAGATCGCGCGCCCCTCGGTGAACAACCAGTAAATCACGCAGCTACCCTCGCTTTCTGCGCCACAAATACATCAAAACAAGCACAAGAATCAACACACTCATGTAGACGGCTTCACCCGTCCTTAAGCCGAAAGCGCGTCCGATGGCGGCACATGCCAGCACCAGTGTGATCAGCGCGAACACCCCCGTGAAAAGCTGCCAGTCGATGCCGCGTTCTTCAAGCAGTTCCGCGAAATGCTGACTGCCGATGTCACGGAACAGCTTGTCGTGTCCCTTCGATGTGTTGTTGTAGACCGGGACGCGATCCACACCGTTGAGCATCGCCGTGCCGGGCAGGATCACATGCGCGTGGAGGTGCTGCATCGACTGTTCATTCCCTTCCGGTTCGGTCATGCGGTCATGAATCACGAACGCGAATTCAGGCGGATCGAAGCCGCG
>JAPKMU010000395.1 GCA_026645745.1 Anaerolineae bacterium
GCGATCCGGGATGTAGCGGGCGCTCAACGTCGCGGCGGCGATCACCGCGCTGTCTTGAATGCGCACGCCGTGATGAACTTCGTAGCGTTCTTTGAGACCGCGCAAGATGCTGATCGTATCTTCGACGCTCGGCTCATCCACGAATACGGGCTGGAAGCGGCGTTCGAGCGCGGCATCTTTTTCGATGTATTTGCGGTATTCGTCCAGCGTCGTCGCGCCGATTGCGCGCAGTTCGCCGCGTGCCAGCATCGGCTTGAGCATGTTGCTCGCGTCGATTGCACCTTCCGCCGCACCCGCGCCGACAATCGTATGCAGTTCGTCGAGGAACAGGATCACCCGCCCATTCGATTCGGTCACTTCGCGGAGGACGGCTTTTAAGCGTTCCTCAAATTCGCCGCGAAACTTCGCGCCCGCCAGCAGTGATCCCATATCGAGCGAAATGATCTGCTTATCGCGCAGACCTTCCGGTACATCCCCGTTAACGATGCGCTGCGCCAAACCTTCGACAATCGCCGTTTTGCCGACCCCTGCTTCCCCGATCAAGACCGGGTTATTCTTGGTGCGGCGGCTGATCACCTGAATCACGCGGCGGACTTCTTCATCGCGTCCGATCACCGGATCGAGTTTGCCGCGCCGCGCGAGTGCGGTCAGATCACGCCCGTATTTTTCGAGGCTCTTAAACGTGCCTTCCGGGTCTTGCGAGGTGATGCGCTGATTGCCGCGAATCGACGTGAGCGCGTTCAGGATCGCGTCACGGGTGACGTCGTGCTTATGAAGAAACTCGCTGACCGTCTGTGTTTTCGGGTCGGCAAGCGCCATCAGCACATGTTCGGTGCTGACGTATTCATCCGTCATCGTTTCGGCTTCAGTTTCCGCGCGCGTGAGCACGTCAATCGCGGCGCGGCTGAGATTCACTTTCGCGTTGCTGCCAAACGAGCGCGGGCGGCTGTTCAACTGCATTTCAAGTTCGGAGAGTACCTGCTGCGGGCGCGCTCCGATTTTGGCGATGACCTCTGGCACAACCCCTTCTTTTTGTCCCACCAGCGCGGTGAGCAAATGGAGCGGCTCAATCGCGGTATGCCCGTAATCGGTCGCAAGGGTTTGTGCTTTCAGAATTGCTTCTTGAGCCTTGTTGGTGTACCGATCTAGGTTGAATGCCATTGGTTTATTTCTCTCCTATCCATTACTCTAAGGGTAGCAAGCCGACGTAAAAATGGTGTCAGAAAACGAAAGGAACTGCGTATGCCCGTGTTCACCCCAGAAAAAGCCCTGATGTGGATGAAGAAAACTCCGGCGCTCATGCGCGTCACACTAAACGGCGTCAGCCAAGCACGCGCGACCGATAACCGCGACGGCGAGGACGGTTGGAATGTGTTGGAGATCATCTGCCACCTGAACGACTACGAGCAAATTTTTATGGATCGGCTGCGGGTGATGCTGGATCAAGAGTTCCCGACTTTCCACGCCTATGATCCAAATGCGCTTGTTGTTGAAAATCAATACGGCGCGCAGCAGTTTGATCGTGTCGTTACGTCGTGGATTTCGCGGCGGGCGGCGCATGTGCGCATGCTCGAAGCGCTCACGCCGGAGCAGTGGGAGCGGCGCGGGATTCACCCCAGTTTTGGCGAAATGTCGGTGCTCGACGAGGCGATCAATGCGGTGCTCCATGATGTCAATCATTTAGAGCAGATCGCGCGCGTATTGGGTATCCCATGAAATTCTCATCTGAACCCTCTTGACCCACACGCGGGTTCTGCATATACTAACGTCTATCGACAACTTAGATACAAGGAGGTGATCCAGTGGGCAGTTGCGATCTTATGGGGGTGACCCCGCGCTAGGCTCCTCACCTCGGTGGGTGAGCTATCTGGTTCACTCCCAAAGTATCCGCGTGAAAGGGACGCCACCTGACTCTACAGGTGGCGTCCACTTTTTTATTCCCCGCCACTTTGATAGCTCTTGATTGTGTTTATCTTCACAAAACTCCCTACAATGAATGTCATACGCCCATAAGCATAATTGAGAGGCTGTTGTCATGACCGGACTCGCTCAGTTCATCGACTCGCTGCGGACGCTTCCCCTCGTAGACGCTGCACTCTGGGGACTGGCGGGCAATATCGCTATGTTTTTCGCGGCGCTCATCCTCGGTGATGTGCTGGTACGGGTATTTCGTCGCAAAGCCGTGTCCGCGCCACCGGAGCCGGTCACACCGCTCGAAATCGCGTATGCGCTGATCTGCGTGCTGCTGAATGCACTCGTCGCGTTGATCGGCATTGTTTTATGGCGTGCCGGGGTGATCACCGTTTCGTTTGACACAGGCGCGCGTGTGCTGCTCGATGTGATCATCTTGATCGCCGCGATGGATCTCGGCATGTATGTGTTTCATCGTGTCGCGCATCTTCCGTTTCTGTACCCGATCATCCACCGCACCCATCACCGCTTTGAAAATCCGCGTCCGCTCACGTTGTTCGTGCTCAATCCGGCGGAGACGCTCGGATTCGGGTTTTTACTCATCGCCGTGCTGGTGATCTACCCCTCGACTTATCTTGGCATTCTGATTTATCTCGCCTTCAACCTGATTTTCGGCATGGTTGGGCATCTCGGCGTTGAACCCCTCCCGGCGGCATGGCTGCGCATCCCGTTGATTCGCGCGATCTCGACGAGCACCTTTCATGCCGAACATCACGACGACCGCTTTCATAATTTCGGCTTCTACACGGTGATCTGGGATCGCTTATTTGGTACGATCTCGCCCGATTACGAGCGCGATTTCTTCCGCGCCAACGGGGAAACCGAGCGCACTGCGCGATCCACGTGAAGGGCGCTAGAACATCTGTGCGCACTTCGTGTACAATATCCTTATCGCCTTGTCGTGATGTGGAGCGGTCGTGCCGATGGATGCTAATCTCAAAACAAGTCTCTGGCAGCAGTTCGGAGCGGTGATTTATTACTTGGAAGATACAATCCGTGCCTGCCCCGATGAACTTTGGCAAGCATCCTTGTGGAAGTCACCGGATAAGCCCGTCGAGATGTCGCAGTTCTGGTATGTTGCCTATCACAGCCTGTTCTGGCTTGACCTGTATTTGACGGGCACAGAGGACGGTTTTCTCCCGCCCGCCCCGTTCATGCTGATCGAGCAGTCCGACGACGGTCCCATTCCCGAACGCGCCTACACCAAAACGGAACTTCTCGATTATCTTCAAGGCTGCCGTTCGCGCTGCAAAGCGACCATCGAAACACTCACTGACGAAATGACACAGCGTCACTGCGTTTTCGGGTGGGGAGAATGCAGCTTTTTTGAACTGCTCATTTACAGCCTGCGCCATGTTCACGGGCACGCATCGCAGTTGAGTATGCTGCTCGGTCAGGAGATAGGACCGCAAAACGATTATGTGACGCGCGCGGCACGACGCGAGAACCGAAGCTAAAGCGCCTCAAGTGAATGCGGTTCCCCGCTGATCACCGCCGCGCCTTCTTCATCAATCAGCGCGCGGTTGCCGCTGGCGGGCAGATCTAGCGCGTACACGGGTTTTCCCTGCTCACGGGCGCGGCGGGCGGCGTGCATCGCGCCCCCGCTTTCGCTGGTTTCGATCACAATCACAGCGTCACTTAAGGCGCTGATCAAGCGGTTGCGCGCGACCAAATGCGTTGGCGTCGGTTCGCCGTTCGGCGGCGTCTCCGCGATCAATGCGCCGCGTTTGCGCACCGCCTCCGCCAGCGGGCGGTTCTGCGCCGGGTAGATATTCCACAAACCGCCGCCAAGCACCGCCAGCGTCACCCCATCCGGCGCGGCGATTGCCCCGAAATGCGCATTCGTATCCGTGCCGAGCGCTAACCCGCTGACGATCACCGTGCCGCGCTGCGCCAGTTCAAACGCAAGGTTGCGCGTTGTTCGCATCGACTCGTCGCTCGGCTGGCGTGTGCCGATGATCGCCACATGGCGGCGCTGTTCGAGACGGCACGGCGGCTGATCCCCCCACACAAACAGCGTCGGCGGCGCATCCTCAATCGCTTTGAGACGCACCGGATAATCGGGATCATCCCATGCCAGCACGCCGAGTCCGCCGATTTGCCAACCTGTGAGTGAGCGCTCCACCGCCGATAAATCAATCTGGGTGATGCTTCCCGCAATCGTCTTGCCGATCCCGTTGACTTGACATAAATCGTCGCGGTTGGCGCGCAAAATCGCTCCCGCGCTGCCGAAGTGATCGAGCAGGGCGCGCATTCGTTTTCCGCCCATCATCGGCACAAGACTAAGCGCCACCCACTCCGGCGTGATCGGCATCGGTTACTTCGCCTCGTAGAATTCGATGATCGACAGCAGCATGGTATTGATGAACGTGTTGACATGGCGCATCAGCACCGCCCATTCGTTTGGGTTGCGCGGCGCGGCGATCTCCGTCCATGTCAAAATCGCGTTGCTGACAAAATCGCTGAAGTATAAGAATCCCCGCACCGCCTGAGGCAGGGATAAATGTTCCCCTTCCAAGATGGCGGCGTAATCCTGCCCAAGCCGGATCGCATCCGTCAAGCGGTCATCCGGTGCGCCCTGTGCCAAGTATGCCCGCAGCGCTTCGAGCACCGCCCGCCCTTTAACGCGCATCTGTTCGCGCGCATCGTCGCTCATGGCGGCGTACCATGTTTGCGCCGCCAGCGTGCCGCCGCCGACCTGCATCCGTGCCTGACCGAGCGCGTTTTGCAGGATCACCTGCACCTCTATCGGCTGAAGCTCGCCATGTTTTTCAGCATATTGGATCAGATCAGACTTGCGAAAGCGGCGGTGTCCGCCAGCGGTGCGTCGCGTCGGGATCGACCCTGCATCCGCCCAGTTCCTCACAGTCGCGGGGTGCACGCCGAGGAGATCGGCTGCCTGCCGCAAGCTCACCCATTCGTCTTTTTGCTCGGTCATTCGGGCTGTCCCCGCTGGTATCATGAATTGTGCTCAATTATAGAGGATTGCGCGGGTGAGGGGAATCGAAAAGGCGAGACTACTCTCGCCCTACTCGAATTCGGTTCACGGGACGACAGTTCTTCCTCACCCCCTGAAGGCTTGTCCGATACTCATCACGCGCTATTTTGCCCTCACCCCGGACGCTGCGCGTCCCGCCCCTCTCCGTC
>JAPKMU010000396.1 GCA_026645745.1 Anaerolineae bacterium
GCATTTTGCGCCGCAATGCTCTCTAAAATTCGGCTGATCACCTCGCGCGAACTGCCCAATTCGGCGGCGATCTCTTGATGCGTCACGCGGATTGGATTTTCGACGGCTGCACGTTCGAGCAAAAACGCCGATACGCGCATATCCATCCGCCGGAACGCAACCTCATCGACAATTTCCATCACACTCGAAAGCCGCTGCGAGAGCAGATCGAACACGAAGTCGCGCCACACATCGTAACGCTTGACCCAATCGCGGAACGTCTCCGCCGGAATCATGATCGCTTCGACCGGCTGTTCGACGGTTGCTACCGCTGAAAACAACTGTTTGCTGAGGATCGCGTTCGCCGTCAGGATGCACGACTCCCCGACTCCGAAACGGTACAGCGTGATCTCCCGCCCGGTTTCCCCGATCTTGTACACGCGTACCGCGCCGGAGAGCACCAGCGGGATCGCCTCAACGGGGCTGTCCGCAACAAACACATCGACTTTGGGCGGCAGCCGCGCATAAAATGTCTCGCGGCGAAATTCTTCCAACAGGCGTTGATCGGCGCGCTGAAGAATGCGCCATGTCGCGGTTACGCGCTGAAATTGTTCATCGGTGAGCATAAAAATCCTTTTAGGTGCGATGCTGCTAATTGATCGGCGGCGACCACTCAATGCGACCGACCAAATTTAGATTCGGCGCAGGGGTCACAAAAACACCCTGCTCATCCCAGACCGCGATTCCATAGCTGTCACGGGTATCTGACCAACCCCAAGCCAATCTTCCCTCCGGTGACCAGATCGGGTAGCCAAATGCGCCAACCACAAGCGGTTGATCGATCAATACAGGCGTATCGCCCTCCCAAATGCTGAACACCAGTCTGCTGCGGGGATCATACTCCCAATGCCAGCGTCTATCCGGGGATGATTCACGTACAACATCATCGGGTGATATTTCGACATGGCGGCTGATGACGGTTTCACCATCCCAAGTGTAAGTATCGCCGCTGCCGGGGAGTCCCGAACTCCATTCCAGCCGCCCATCGGCTAACCACCGCGGGTTGCTATCTCGGTCGGGGTGCTGGCTGAGATTCCGCACATTTTCGCCATCCCACACGTAAATTTCGCTCTCGCCTGCCGCTTCCCGGCGCATGAATGCCAATCGTCCATCGGCTGACCAGACCGGGTTGTAACTGATGGTGCTGCCAATATTCAGGCAGTCGTCTAGTCCATCCCAGACGATAATTCCGCGCGTTTCGTTGACCTCGAATGTCCATGCCAGCCGTCCATCCGCTGACCAGACCAGATCAAGCACCCTTCCGGGGCTGTCGCACACATGCCGGATCACCGCGCCCTCCCAGAGGTGCACCTCGTTTGATGATTCGCCTGTGAGGGTGATCGCCCATGCCAATCGCCCATCATGTGACCATGCCAGCGTTCCGTCTTTCGCCGCGTAAGGCGTGTCCGCATACTGGGTCAGCGCGTGAATCCTGCCATCCCAAACAACCACATCATTCGTACCTTCATGCTGAGTCGCCCACGCGAGCCGCCCATCGTCCGACCATACGAAATCGAACTCCCATCCTTCGGGATCGCGGGTCAAGTTCACGATTCTGCGGTTATCCCACACGAAAATATCGAGGACGCCGCCTTCCACTGTGATCGCGCCGAGCGCCGCCCATGTCAGCCATGCACGCGGCGGCTGTGCGTCACCGATCATCTGCACGGCGAAAACGGCGATCACAGAGACGATCACCCATGCGGATGCAAATCGGATCAGCGGACGCAGCATCGATCAGTCTCCCTATCGCATCACAGGTGACCATTCAAGCGGTGGTGTACGCTCCCCCGGAATAGACGCGATCTCGATGACCTGTTTGCCATTCCAAACGTAAATCATCGAGGATTCCTCCGAGTCTGCACCGATCCATGCCAGCCGCCCATCGTCTGACCATTTTTCCGACCAGTCATTAAACGGGTCTTGCGTCAGGTTGAACGTTCGCGCGCCATCCCATACGAAGATTTCAGCATCGTTTTCGCTTATGCGCGGAGGAAACAGGTGTTGAAGCGCCGCCGCTGCTGCGATACCCGTGAACAAGAGCATACGTGGGCGCATGAATCCCCCCTCAGCGCCCGCGCTCAACCAGCCGCACATAAATCGGGGATGTGCCGCTGTCCTGTTTCTTCTTTTTCGGGCGGCGGATTTCAAACAATGCCGGGTGTGAACGGATCAGCGCCAGCAGTTGGCGATAGCCATACGTGCGCGGATCAAAGCCGGGGTCAAGCTGGCGGAGCGTATTTCCCAAGCTGCCCAGATGCGCCCATCCGTTGCCTTTCGCCACGACCTCGAACGCGGTGCGGAACAGCGGATAAAACGCGGGCAGCGCCGCCCCGCTGTCGTTTGAAGCGGCGGCTTGTGCTCCGGGTCGGGCAGGCTCAGGCTTCGGCTCGACCGCTTTTTCCAAGTTTTCCGTGTACACGAACACATCACACGCATTCACGAATGCGCGCGGCGTTGTTCCCTTTCCGATGCCCATCACAAACAGGTTTTTTTCACGGATGCGCGTCGCCAACCGCGTGTAATCGCTGTCGCTTGATACAAGGCAGAAGCCGTCCACACCTGCTGTATGCAGCACATCCATCGCATCAATAATCATCGCGCTGTCGGTGGCATTCTTGCCAACCGTGTAGCGGAACTGCTGAATCGGCTGGAAGGCGTGCGTATGCAGCACGGTTTTCCAGCCTTTCATCTCCGGTTCCGTCCAATCGCCGTAGACGCGGCGGATCGTGACCACACCGTACTTACTCGCCTCCGCGAGCATTTCATCGAGCAGTGACGACTGTGCGTTATCACCGTCGATCAGCATTGCAATGCGTTTGCCACTCGCCATCTGTGAGTCCTTTACGCTCGATTGTCTTTAAGCTTACCCCGAACACGGCGGAAGGGCATCTGAGTTGACAGGTAAAGCGTTGTGGAGAGGTTGCCGTTCGCTTAGAACTCATTTGACCACTCATCCTGCTTGCGTGGGCGAGGGACACCTTGCACAGCAAGCAGGGTGAGGGGCGACACAAAGTCCTCACCCCGCCGCCCCTTCGGCGCGCCACCCCTCTCCATCGCAAGCGATAGAGAGGGGAAAACAAGTGCAGTGCTTTTCACCCCCTCTCTAAACACCGTTTGGAGAGGGGGGCGGGGGGTGAGGAAAAAGTGTCGTCCCGTGAACCTGCGTGGGAGAGGGGATTTTTCAAATGGCTTCTTAAAAAACTGGTCATTTGTGAATAACGGCGCAATCCCACTCCAAATGCGGATAAAATGGGATCAAGAACAACGCTGCTGCATGCAAAGGAAACATCATGGGATTGTTCCGTAAACTGGGCTGTGCGGTTGGGATGCACAAAGGCGAGTTTCGTTATGTGCGTCAAGGGTCATGCGATATGGTACAAGTGTGCGAGGCTTGTAAACACGAGACGCACAAAGTGGTTCATGCCTATGGCGATTGGCGGTATCTTGCACCGGACAAGTGCAATCAGGGTTGTGAGTGTAAGCGCTGCGGCGATCAACAGAGCCGCATCCAACACGATTACGGTCGCCCCGCCTATAAGTCCAGCGGAGACTGCGCCACCTTCGTGACGTGCGCCCGCTGCGGACATGAACAACGTGATGAGGTTCGGCATCAATTTGGAGAATGGCACGTGAAACCCGGAACACGCGCCGACGAGCGTGTGTGTTCTCGCTGCTACGCGACGGAAGTCCGCCCGACGACAAGCCCATCACCAGAGCCGCCTGTCGAGTCAATTCCGCGTCCAGTAGCGAAATTCAGACCGGGATTTCCTGAGCAAAAAGCGATCACCTGCCCCGATTGTCGCGGCGCGGGTTCTCATGTTGAGCCTGAGCCATGCTACAACTGTATGGGCAGCGGCACAGATCGCAGCGCGGTTTGCCGTGTTTGTAATGGAAAAGGCAGCACCGGAACGCACAGCGTCAAATGTCGCCGCTGCGGCGGGCACGGCTTTTATTACGAATAGAGGCTTGTTCAAACCCCTCTCCGGGGAGGGGTTTGAATCGCTGCACATTACCAGTGCGGGATATTCAAAAGCTGCCCGACATAAATCCAATTCGGATTGATGATCCCGTTGTACTGCACGATCAAATCGACCGTCGTTCCGAAGGCTCGCGCAATCCGCGCCAGTGTATCACCGTACTGCACATAATATGGGGTCACATACGTGGGCGGCGGCGGCGCGGTTGGCGGAATGTACAGCACCATACCCGCGTAAATCACATTCGGATTGATGATCCCGTTCGCCTGCTGGATCGCCCACACGGTTGTTCCGTACCACCGTGCGATACGCGCCAGCGTATCCCCGTGCTGCACAACATAATATGATCCCACGGGTGGCGGTGGCGGCGGCGGTGGGGGCGGCGGCGGTGGATAGTACGATGTCGGAATGAGTAACTGCTGCCCTACGTAGATCAAATTGATGTTGTAAATCCCGTTGATCACGGCGATGTCTTGCACGGTGGTATAAAACCGCGCGGCGATTCTCGCCAGTGTGTCACCGGGCGCGACGATATAGATGACGGTTCCGCTTGTGTAGCTCTGTTCACTGCCCGCCGCTGTTGTGGTGGGGACGACGAACAAGAGCGCGATCACGAGCATGACAGCGATGAGAAGGATTCGACGCATCTGACACCTTCCTCGTACAAATAATCCCCGCAGCCGATTGATCTGACTATAACACGGTTCATTGCTGTCGGGTGTTTCACTTTGGTTTGAGCGTAGGGGAAACGCCTTCTTCCGCTTTGGCACTCAAACACTTTTGCTAAGAAGCCGTTTGAATAGTCGCTTTATGTCCGAGGCTTCAGAGGACGATACTTCTCGCTTGATGTACTGCTCCGCACCCCCAACCCCACCGTAGGGTTGAGAGAGGAGAAAAACGGAGGCGCTGTTCCCCTCTCTATCGCTTGCGATGGAGAGGGGGTCAGGCGGTGAGGGGATTTATCAAATTAATCGACGCCGCGCATACGCGGATCAAGCGCATCGCGCAAGCCGTCGCCTAAGAAGTTGAAAGCGAACATGACCAAGAACAGCGCGACCGCCGGGAAAATCGCTTGATTCGGAT
>JAPKMU010000397.1 GCA_026645745.1 Anaerolineae bacterium
GAAGCGGAAGACAAGTTCGCCCGTCGTGATTGAAAGTCCGGGTAGTGAGCGGAGATCGATTTCTACGCGCGACCAGTTGTAATTGGTTGTTGTGCCAGAGATGAGCGGGACATCCACCCACGTCGAGGCTACCGCAACGCGGTCGAATGTGCCGTCGCCCGCGTCAACCCAGTTGGTTACTTGGAGTGAGCCTTGAACGGTAGAAGCACCGCTGAGATCCCACATTTGCCAGAAGCTCACACGCGGATTCGGATTCGTCGCCGTATCACCAACGTCGACTCGTCCGCGAATTTCAAGGTAGCACGTACGGTTCGCCGCCCATGAATCAACCGGAGCATTATCGAAGAAGCTGGTGCGCGAGGCGCTGTCCGCGTCGCGGTCAACGACCGACCACTGGCATGGATCGCCGGGCGAAAACACGTCATCGGGATTTGGCGTAGAAGCAATCCAGCGGTTGACGTTGGTTGCCTGCTCCACAAACGGAATATCCCAATTACCATCCGTCGGCGTCGATGGTGGAAAGTGGGTTGCCGTTTCCGTGTTGAAGAAGTCCGCCGTCTGTGTCGCATGACCGTTGATCACATTTTGCGTCGCGGTTGCGAAGTAGTTGTTGGTCGCCTGAGCCGAGGTCGATGTCGCGTCGATCGCATTCTGCGTTTGCTGCTCAAACGAGATCGGTGTTGGCTCAATTGTTCCGGGCGGAGTGTATAGACTCTCAAATGGGGTGTCGCCTTGAGGATTCTCCGCGACCCAAGTCACAGTCGCCCAAAAGCTGCTTTCGTCGCCGAAGTCAGCCGGGTCGAGTGCGACGTCGATTTCTTGACCAATGAGGTTAAAGACGACGTTTCCGAACACGTTGCCAATCGCGGGACCCGTCACAGCGACTGCGACTCCAAAGCCGATAATCACCAGCGTTGCAATCAGCACGTATTCGACGAGTGCCTGCCCGCTTTCGGCATCACTGCGCCTGCGGAAATCGTGAGTAGACTGCCGAACGATGCGTTTGACCATCACCTGTTTCCTTACCACTTCCGCCGGATTGAGCGGTTTCGGCTTTCGTATTCATCACCTCTTTAATGTTACCTCAAGCCGCGCGCCTGTGCTGAAATAATTGTCGAAGACTTGTCTGAGTCCTTATACAAAGGCGTGGGGCAAAGTGGTATTCTCAACATCCTTGATCCCGCGCTTTGCGAAAGGAACAACGGAAATGACAGCACGGATCATTGATGGACAGCAGCTCGCGGAACGGATGCGGAGCAAAATCGCAGAAGATGTGAAGGCGTTTCAAGCTGCAAACGGTTATGTTCCCGGTTTGGGAGTGGTTCTTGTAGGTGAAAACCCGGCGTCGGCGCAGTATGTACGGATGAAGCGACGCGCGTGCGAATCGGTTGGCATCACCTCAGTGGGTGAGTATCTACCGGCGACTGCAACACAAGACGAAGTTGAAGCGGCGGTCAAGAAGCTAAATGCGGATCCCGCCGTTCATGGGATTCTCGTTCAACTTCCGCTCCCAAATCCTCTGGATGAAGAAGCGGTGCTGCGCGCCGTGAGCCTCGAAAAAGATGCGGACGGACTGCACCCGATCAACATCGGGCGGTTAGCCATGAAAGGGCGCGATCCGCTGTTTACCCCGGCGACACCGACCGGATGTATGCACCTGCTCGAAGAGGCGGGCGCGAAACTCGAAGGCGCGCGGGCAGTGGTGATTGGTCGCAGCAATATTGTGGGGACACCGATGGCGCTGATGCTGATGAAGGCAAATGCGACCGTGACCGTCTGCCACAGCCGTACCCGTGATATGCAGAACATCATCCGCGAAGCCGATATCGTTGTCGCGGCGATTGGTAAGCCGGAGTTCGTGAAAGGCGATTGGCTAAAACCGGGCGCGGTTGTGATCGACGTTGGGACGAACAAAGTGGATGATCCGACCGACTCACGCGGGTACAAATTCGTGGGTGATGTTGAGTTCGCGTCGGCGGTCGAAGTCGCGGGTGCGATTACCAAAGTACCGGGTGGAGTGGGTCCAATGACGATCACCATGTTGATCGCTAATACGCTCAAAGCAGCACAGCGAGGCGCGGGAAGCGCGGTTTAGGACGCACGTTTTGGCACGCAGAGCACCCATATGCTACACTTGCATAATTCACGTTTGGTGATTGATCTCCCATGACGACTGTTTTTCTTCGTGATATACGCTTGTTGATGACAATGGACACAGCACGCCGCGAAATCGCGGACGGGGCTGTTTTTATACGTGATGGACGAATTGAAGCCGTTGGATCAATGGCGGATATGCCCGAAGCCGCACTTCAAGCTGACGAGACTTTCCGCCTGTCAGAACATGTGGTGATGCCCGGTTTGGTGAATACGCATCACCATATGTACCAAAGCCTGACCCGCGTGCTGGCGCAAGATGTCGAACTGTTCGAGTGGCTGCGCACGCTTTACCCGATCTGGCGGCGGCTTGACGGGGAAGCGATTTATGTTTCCGCAAAGTTGGCGATGGCGGAACTCATGCTGTCCGGCTGCACCACGTCGAGCGATCACTTGTACATTTTCCCGAATGGGTCACAGCTTGACGACGAAATCCGCGCCGCACGGGAGATTGGCATCCGTTTCCATGCCGCACGCGGCTCAATGAGCGTGGGTGAGAGTGACGGCGGTCTTCCTCCTGATGATGTGGTCGAAGAAGAAGAAGCGATTCTCCGCGATACGCGCCGCGTAATCGAAACTTACCACGATGCCAAACCCGGTGCGATGCTGCGAATCGCGGTTGCGCCGTGTTCACCATTTTCGGTGAGCCAAGACCTGATGAAAGAATCGGCGGCGCTTGCGCGGAGCTACGGCGTCCGTTTACACACACATCTTGCGGAAAATGCCAACGATGTCGCGTACAGTCTCGAAAAGTTCCGTCTGCTCCCCGGCGATTATGCGCGCCTTGTGAATTGGGTTGGTCCTGATGTGTGGCACGCACACTGCGTCATGTTGAATGAACGCGAAATCGGGTTGTTTGCCAAAACGGGAACGGGTGTGTGTCACTGTCCGTCATCGAACATGCGCCTCGCTTCAGGGATCGCGCCTGTGCGCAAAATGCGCGATTGGGGCGTGCCTGTCGGTTTGGGTGTGGACGGTTCGGCGTCGAATGATGCGGGGCATCTGCTCGGTGAGGCGCGTCAAGCGATGCTGCTTCAGCGCGCGAACGGCAACCCGCAAGCGATGTCTGCCCGCGAAAGTCTTGAGATCGCGACGTTGGGTGGAGCGGCGGTATTAGGGCGCGATGATATTGGCGCACTCGCGCCGGGGATGGCGGCGGATATCGCTGCTTTTCGGGTCGATACGCCCGCCTTCGCCGGCGCGCAGCATGATCTCGCCGCTGCGCTGATGTTCTGTGCTCCGCAGCAGGTTGATCTCAATATCATCAATGGGCGGGTTGTGGTGAAAGACGGTCGTTTGACAACGGTCGATCTGCGGGCACTCATTGAAAAGCACAACAGCATTTCACGGCGGCTTATACGGGACGATTAAACGATGACTCAAGCATTCAACGATAAAGTCCAGCAGTTAGCAGAGCGGATCGCCGCCGCACGCGGAGAAGTAGAACCCGATCTCTTGCTGAAAAACGCACGCCTGATCAATGTGTTGTCGGGGGAAATTTACGAAACCGAAATCGCCGTACACGGCGACACGATCATTGGGTTGGGCAGCGGATATACGGCGAAACAAGAAATCGATCTGAACGGGCGGTATGTTGCGCCGGGGTTCATTGATGCGCATGTGCATATCGAAAGCAGTTTATGCACACCGCCGGAATTTTCGCGCGTGGCTGCGGCGCACGGCGTGACGAGCGTCGTCACCGATCCGCATGAAATCGCCAACGTGTTGGGTCTAGAAGGGATGCGCTTCATGTTGGAGCGCGCCAAGTACGGACCGATCAGCGTGTACGTGATGGCATCAAGCTGTGTCCCCGCGACTCATATGGAGACAAGCGGCGCGCGTTTAGGCGCAGAAGACCTAACTCAGCTTCTCAGCAGTCGATGGGTGGTTGGGCTGGCAGAGGTGATGAATTACCCCGGCGTCGTTTACGGGGACGAGGACATGCTCGAAAAGCTGTCGGCGTTCGGGGATCGGGTGATTGATGGTCACAGTCCCGCGCTGACCGGTCGGGCGTTGAACGCCTATGTCGCGTCCGGCATCGGCAGCGATCACGAATGCACAACGCCGGAAGAAGCACTCGAAAAACTCCGTTTGGGGATGACGATCTTAATCCGCGAAGGGACGACGACGCACAACCTAAAAGCACTGCTTCCCGTCGTCACCGCGAATAATCATCACCGCTTGTGCTTTTGCACCGATGATCGTCAGCCAAACAGCCTGATCGATCAAGGCAGCATCGATTATATGATCCGCACCGCGATTGCCTCCGGGATCGATCCGATCATGGCGATCCGCATGGGGACGATCAACACCGCAAACTGGTTCCGTTTACATGATCGCGGCGCGGTCGCGGTTGGGCGCAAAGCCGACATGGTGGTGTTTTCGGACTTGCAGAATTTACAGCCCGAAATGGTTTTCCGTGAAGGGCTGCTCATCGCCCAAGATGGGGAAGTTGTTCATACCAAGCCCGTACAGCGTGAAATCGATCTGCGCAGTTCGATGAATGTGCGCCCCGGTGATCTAGACTTCCGCATTCCTGCCCGGAGCAGTCGCATTCACATCATTGAAGGCTATGCCGATCAGGTGGTGACGGGACACCGCATTGACGATGCCAAAATCGTCGATGGTTATGCTGTCAGCGATCCAGATCGTGATATTCTCAAGATGGCAGTGATCGAACGCCATCAAGCAAGTGGCAATATCGGCAAAGGTTTCATTCACGGTTTTGGACTGAAGCGCGGCGCAATCGCGGGAACAGTCGCGCATGATCATCATAATTTGGTGGTGATCGGCGCGGACGACGCGAGTATGGCACGGGCGGCTCAGGTCGTGATCGAGATGGGTGGTGGGTTGGCGGCGGTAGACGGCGATCACGTCATGGCAGTGCTGGCGCTCCCGGTGGGCGGCTTGATGACCGAAGAACCAATCGCGGATGTACGGCG
>JAPKMU010000398.1 GCA_026645745.1 Anaerolineae bacterium
CCATGACCGGCGACGGCACGAATGATGCACCAGCGCTGGCACAATCGGATGTAGGTGTGGCGATGAATACCGGTACACAGGCGGCACGCGAAGCCGGAAACATGGTCGATCTCGACAGTGATCCGACCAAACTGATCGAAGTGGTGGAGATTGGCAAGCAGCTTTTGATGACACGCGGCGCGCTGACCACGTTCAGTATTGCGAATGACGTGGCGAAATACTTCGCCATCATTCCTGCGTTATTCGCGTCGCTGTATGCGATTGCACCGGGTGAAATGGGTCCACTGGCGGCGCTCAACGTCATGGGCTTGAGCAGTCCACAAAGCGCGATCCTGAGCGCGACCATTTTCAACGCGCTGATCATCGTCGCGTTGATTCCGCTGGCACTGCGCGGCGTGAGCTACAAGCCGATGAGCGCCTCGGCAGTGCTTCAGCGCAACCTGTTGATCTATGGGCTAGGCGGCTTGGTCGCGCCGTTCATCGGCATCAAATTGATCGATGTGCTGATTTCGTTGGTAGGGTTAGCGTGATGAAATCAACCTACGTGGGATTAGTGCTGACAGGTGTGGCAGCCTCGATTGCGCTTCTCATCGAATCACGGTTGCAAGTCACCTCCGATATTCATTTCTGCCTGCAATTCGTATGGGTTGGAGTTGTGGGAGCGGCGCTGCTGGCATTCTCGCTCAATCCCGCGCTTAGAACGCCTGATTCCAGCATTCCGCCGATGAGTGATATTGACGACGCATCGCTCACTGAGGAATTTCACGACGAAGATCGGTTATGGCTGCAAGCGCACCCCGATTCGAGTTGGAACGAACAGGTATAACGAGAAGGAAATCTCATGGTAAAGCAGATGCGCGCGGCAGTGACCGCATTTATCGTCCTCGGCGTCCTCACGGGAGTGATTTATCCCTTGTTGATGACAGGAGTCGGGCAGGTGTTGTTTCCGTATCAAGCGAATGGGAGCTTGATCGAACAAGATGGCGTCGTGGTTGGCTCTGCGCTCATCGGGCAGACAACCGATGACCCTGCTTACTTCTGGTGGCGACCTTCGGCGGTCAACGCGATGCAGGGATCGTCGCCGGACGCGCTGACTGCATCGGGAGCGACCAATTATGGATGGACAAACGCGACGCTTGCCGACCAAGTGGCAGAACGCGACGCCAACATTCGCGCTGCCAACGGTCTGTCAGACAATGTGCCAATCCCCGCTGATTTACTGTTCGCATCCGCCAGCGGGCTTGATCCGCATATCAGCCCGGAAGCAGCAGCGCTGCAAATCGACCGCGTAGCCAATACACGCGGGTTAGATCGGACTCAGGTTGAAGCGCTGGTTGCACGCTATACCGAAGCCTCTCAATTCGGAATCTTCGGGCAAGTGCGTGTGAATGTACTGCTGCTCAATCTCGCATTGGATACCATAGAATAAAAAACAAGGGGCGGGAAAGTATTCTGCCCCCTTGAGAAGGGTTTTGATATGGCGGATGATTTTCGTCCCGACCCTGATGCACTGCTCGCAGCCATTCAAAAGGTCGAGGATTCGAAAACGCGCGGCAGGCTGAAGGTTTTTCTTGGCATGGCGGCAGGAGTCGGTAAGACCTACGCGATGCTCGATGCCGCGCGGCTGCGCAAAAGCGAAGGCATCGATGTTGTGGTTGGTTACGTCGAATCGCACCGCCGCGCCGAAACCGAAGCGCTCTTGAACGGTCTGGAAGTAATCCCCCGGCGAAAACTGGAATATCGCGGCACATTTCTTGAGGAAATGGACACCGACGCGGTACTGGCGCGTAAGCCTCAGCTCGTGCTCGTGGATGAACTTGCGCATACCAACGCGCCCGGATCGCGCCAAGCCAAACGCTACTTAGATGTGATCGAACTGCTTGAAGCGGGAATTGATGTCTGGACGACGGTCAACGTCCAGCACTTCGAGAGTCGCGCGGATACCGTGCAGCAGATTACGGGTGTTCGAGTTCAAGAAACGCTCCCCGATTCGGTTCTCGACCTCGCCAATGAAATCGAACTGATCGACTTATCCCCGGACGATCTGCGTAAGCGGCTGACAGAAGGCAAGGTTTACACGTCAGAACGCATCGAAACAGCGGCGAACAACTTCTTCCGGGTTGGCAACCTGACCGCGCTGCGCGAGATGGCGCTGCGGTTGACTGCCGAGCGCGTCGATCATCAGTTGCAAGATTACATGGCGATCAAGCAGATCGCGGGACCTTGGAAGTCTGGCGAACGCCTGATGGTTGCCGTCAGCCCCAGCCCGTTTTCCGAAAAGCTGATCCGCTGGACGCGCCGCATGGCGTATAACCTTGAAGCGTCATGGTTGGCGGTTTATGTCGAAACCGGGGAAGTCACAGCGCCGCCCGCAAAAGATCAGCTTTTACATAATCTGGCGCTCGCGCGGAGTCTTGGCGCCGAAGTGATTACGGTGACCGGGCATGAAGTTTCTGGAGCGCTGCTGCGGCTTGCCTATCAACGCAACGTTACCCAGATTGTGATGGGGAAACCGCAGCACAGTCCGCTGCAAACGCTGCTGCGCGGGGGTTCGCTGGTAGATCGGATGATCCGGGCAAGCGGTGATATTGATGTCTATGTCGTCACGGGGGATGAAACACACTCAACCCCGAAACGACAGTTTTTGTTACCTCAAGCGCGCCTGCATTCCTCGCTTCGTGATTATTTGCTCGCAGCGGGGATCGTGACGCTCGTTACGACGTTTGACCTGTTCCTTGTATCCTCGCTGCCTTGGTTAGGGTATCAGGCGGTTGGTCTTACGGAACTGCTCGCGGTGCTGCTTATCGCGATCTACATCGGGCGGGGACCGGCACTTGTCGCGGCAATGATCAGCGCCATTTCGTGGAATTTCCTGTTCATTGAACCGCGCTATACGTTCATCATCTCACAGGTGCAGGATGTTATCCTGTTCTTACTTTATTTCATCATCGCGATTGTCGCAGGGAATCTCACCGCACGCCTGCGCATTCAGGAGCAGCTCGCCCGTTATACCGCAGAGCGGACGCTGGCGTTGTATACGCTGGCACACGAGACGGCGACAGCCGTGAATATGGATGATGTACTGCGCACAGCCGTTGACCAGATTCATCGTATTTTTCAGGTGGATGTGGCGGTACTTCTCCTGTCCGGCGGTAAGCTCTCGGATGATGCTCATTTATCGAGTACGATCCAGCTTGATGATAAAGAACGCAGCGTGGCGCGATGGGTATTTGAACATGGAAAGCCCGCCGGACGATTTACCGATACGCTGCCCCTCGCATCCGCCCAATTTTTTCCGCTGCTCACCCCAAATCGCACCGTAGGCGTGATTGGCATTCGGTACCGCCGCAATGAGCGCTTGTCCCCCGATGACGCGGCGCTGTTGGAAACCTTTGTCAATCAAATTGCACTGGTCATCGAGCGCGAACTTCTTGATGAGGCGGCGCAGCAGTCCGCGATGATGCGCGAGTCAGAACGGTTATATACAACGCTGCTGAACTCGATTTCGCATGAACTTCGCACGCCGATTGCCTCGATCAAAGGTGCTGCCAGCGGTCTTTCCACTTCGCAGAGCGACGGCGATAGGACTGCGCTTGTGCAGGACATACACAGCGCCGCCGACCGCCTCAACCGACTGGTCGAAAATCTGCTGGATATGTCACGGTTGGAAAGTGGGCGGCTGCAAATCAAGCGGGATTGGTGTGATATAGGCGAAATTATTGGGGTTGCTGTGAAGAACTTTGATAGTTGTGCTGCGGATCACGGCATCGACATCCATATTCAGCCCGATCTGCCCCTCATTCAGGTTGATTTCGTGCTGATTGAACAGGTATTGGTCAATCTGTTAGAGAATGCGTGCCGCTACAGCTTACCCGGCAAGCCGATTCGGGTGAGTGCTCAATTAGAAGCGCATCGAGTATCGGTCACCGTTGAAGATCGCGGACCCGGTATCCCCTCTGATAAGCTTGACGCGATTTTTGATAAGTTCTATCGTGTACCGGGAACGCCTACGGGCGGTACAGGTTTAGGATTGTCGATCAGTCGTGGACTCGTAGAGGCACACGGGGGAACCCTCACCGCCGAGAATGGTGAACAAGGCGGTGCTCGGTTCATTGTGCAGCTACCGCTCAACGGTGCACCGCCGCCAGTCAAGGAGGCAGCATTATGACGGATGACGGGTTACAGGTCTTGGTCATTGACGATGAGGTGCAGATACGCCGTTTCTTGAGGATCAGCCTTGCGGGGGGAGGGTATCAGACGCATGAAGCAGAAACGGGCGAAGTAGGACTTCTCAAGGCGGCACAACTGCGCCCGGATATGATCATTCTCGACATGGGGCTGCCGGATATGGACGGTCTAGATGTGCTGCGCCGTTTGCGGGAGTGGACGAAAACGCCAATCATCATTCTGTCCGTGCGAGATCGTGATCAGGATAAGGTGACAGCGTTGGATGCGGGGGCTGATGACTATCTCACCAAACCATTTAGCACAGACGAATTGATGGCGCGTATTCGCGTGGCGCTGCGTCATGCCGCCCCCAGCGAAGAAAATCAGATTTTCAAGACAGAGGATCTACAGGTCGATTTGACGCGCCGCTTGGTGACGGTGAAAGGTGAACCGGTCAAACTGACGCCGACGGAATATGCTTTGCTGAGGCTTCTCATTCAACATGCGGGGAAGGTGCTCACGCACCGGCAAATTCTGCGTGAGGTGTGGGGGCGCGAGTACGAGAGCGAAACCCATTACCTGCGCGTCTATTTCGCACAACTTCGCCAGAAGATCGAGTCCGATCCCACACGCCCCTCCATTATTCTGACCGAGTCGGGAATCGGCTACCGTCTTAGACTAGATTAAACCGCCCGTTGGATGCTGGTTTGCGACAAAACTGGCAGTTTCGCGGTTGACAACTTCCAAGATCAGGGCTATGCTCAAACTAACCTATTTCATTGAGTGAAAAAAGGTTTATGAGCACCTTCGTTCGCGGCAGTAAAGACCTGATGAAAGCGATAAATCGCAACCTGATCCTCAATACCATCAGGCGGCATGGCGCTTTGTCGCGCACCCAGATCACCGAGATTT
>JAPKMU010000399.1 GCA_026645745.1 Anaerolineae bacterium
CTGGGTGCGTATTAAGCGCCCGATGATTATGGTCGGTGGTGAACTCACGCTGGCGGGTCTTGACCTTGTGTATGATGACATCAACAAGTATTACGAAGCACCGTTCCAGATGAAAGCGAACGGCGGCATGTTCCTGATCGACGACTTCGGGCGTCAGCAGGTGCGTCCTCGTGACCTGCTCAACCGTTGGATCGTTCCGCTTGAAAAAGGCGGGGACTTCTTGACGCTGGCGACTGGTCGCAAAATCGAAGTGCCGTTTAACGTATTGATCGTGTTTTCGACCAACCTCGATCCCCGTGACCTCGTGGACGAAGCCTTCTTACGCCGTATCCGTCACAAAATCGAGATCACCGACCCCACCTATGAGCAGTACCGCGAGATTTTCCGCCGTGTGTGTAAAGCAAAAGGACTCGCCTACGATGAGCAGGCGCTCGCGTATCTTCTCAAAGAGTGGTATATCAACATGGAACGTAATCTCCGTGCGGTGCATCCCCGCGACATTATTTCGCAGCTCCTCGATATTGCGACCTATCTCAATAAGCCGCCGCTCTTGACAAAAGAAATGATTGATCGCGCGGCTTCCTCGTATTTCGTCAAACTTTAAAACGCGGTGTATAAAGGGGTAGTCGATGGCTGCCCCTTTTACAGGATTGACCGCCCATGAAGCAGGCTCATAACAGCGCACCCGTCCCACGTTATCAAGTGTTTGCGATGGACGATGGCGAGATCGTCGTGCAGTGGACAGAAACGCGCGTCCAAGAGATCACGACGGGGAAATACCGCGAACTCGGATCAAAATCGTTCGGACGCCGCCTGAACGACGCCGAACTCCGCCGTCTTGCCGAGATGAAGATCATTGAACAGTTCAATCGATCATATATCTGGCTGTATTCTCTCCCAGAAACCGGACGTTACGATGGGCTTGACCTCAAAGAATCGAACCAGCCCCGTTTCTACTATCTGAATACGACACTTTCCGCTGAACACCTCGACGAGGTGCGGGCGGCGCTGGTGGAGTCGGGTCTAGAAGATGCCGGGGCTGAAGCGCATGAGCGGGACGGCGTGGTTGCCATCACCGCTGACGACGGCATGCTGTTCCCGCAGTTAGCGGACGCAGAGGAAGCGCTCCAGTGGGTGATCGAGCGCGTGCCGATGCTCCGCGACAGCGCGATCGCGTTTGCCAATGAACCGTCGTTTTTGGGCACTCACGGTCAAACTGACGCCGATGATTACATTGACCTTGATCAACTGATTGCTGATCAAGATGCGAAGCATGACGCGCCGTAAAACAGCGTTGTTTTTTAGGGTTGGGACTGGTAGAGTCATGGCACGTGTTGAGGGAAAGCATCATGACATTTGACAGCCCCGGCTCTGTGCCTTGGTTAGATCGGATGCGCCGCGTTGAATCGGAGTGGTTCGCGCCTGAAGACGTGGTTGTGCAGCTGCGCGCCCACTATCTCGAAGCCGTTGAATGGATGCAGAATGCCAATCTGAGCCGTTCAGCCCGGTTGTGGGCGATGGCTCCATTGTACATGAGCGGTGTCTATTGGCAGCGCTGCTATGATCTGCTCATGGAGCAGAAAAAAACACCACGCGCGATTGGGATTTTGCGCTGCGATCACCGTGTTGAAGCCCGCCACTTCGCGCCGAGCGGTGGTTACTGTCACTTGATTGATTACCAAACCGGGCGGCGGATGGCAACCTACGATCCACGCACGATGGATCGGATTAACACCCAAGACCTCGGCGATACGGCAGTGGTATACCTGATGCGCTACGACATGCGCGATCAACGTTGGAAGATAAATGCGTTCGTCCAAGAACTCCCTATCACCTGGAACAGCCAATTCCAACCGATCCACCCGCCTTTTAGTGGATCATCACGCCATATCGGGCGCGATCACTAAGCCCTCGCCCAGATGACCGACTCCGTTTTCGTCACTGGCGGCACTGGATTCCTCGGTCGTCATTTGATCCCACGCCTGTGCCGCAAGGGGTATACAGTGCGTGTGCTGACCCGTCATGCTGGCGCGCGCGCATGGCTCACCACCTACCCAAACCTTGAAATCGTTCAGGGTGATATCAACGACGCCGATGCTGTGCATCACGGCATTCAAGGCTGTCGTTATGTCGTTCACGCTGCCGGATTCTTTCGCTTTTGGGGCGAAGACGAAGCATTTTTTCGGACGAATATCGGCGGAACGCGGCATGTGCTGGCAGCCGTGCGCGGCTCGTCCGTTGAGCGCGTGATTCACATCTCGTCAATCGCCGTGATTGGTAATCCTGATCCGTCGCGCATCATTGATGAGACACATCCTCCGCACCCAGTCGATATTTACCAAAAAACGAAACTACATGCCGAAATGCTCGCGCTGGATGCCTGTATTCGCAGCGAAGCACCCGTGATCGTGCTGCGTCCCGGCGCATTTTACGGTGAACTCGGCAGTTATGCTTTCAACCGCTTGTTTTTTCGTGATCCCATGCGCGGCTTGATCATGCAGATCAACGGTGGACGCTTGATCACCTTTCCGGCGTATGTGCCGGATGTCGCAGATGCAATCATCGCGGCATTCACCAAAGGCACGTTGGGCGAAATCTACAACATCTGTGATGATCCGCTGACACATAAGCAGGTGTTTGACGTCGTGACCCGTGAAGCGAATTTGTGGTATCCCCGTATTCCTCTGCCGGGGTGGTTGGGCGTATTATCGGCGCGCGTGCTGACGGCGATCAGTCAGATCACGCGGCGAGAACCATTCTACCCGCTCAATATGCGTTCGTATGTGTATAATGATTGGCGCGTTTCCAACGAAAAAGCGCGGCGCCAACTCGCATTTGTGCCGACGCCGTTTGAAGAGGGAGCGCGTAAAACAATCGCATGGTATCGCGCCGGGCGACCGGAGCTGATCCCGGAGTGTTAAGCGGTACAACCCATGATTGACCAAGTCAAGATTTATGTGCGCAGCGGAGATGGCGGCGACGGTGTTGTTGCTTTCCGCCGCGAGAAATATGTACCTCACGGCGGACCGTCGGGAGGGGACGGCGGACGCGGCGGAGATGTCGTCCTCCGTGTTGAGCCGACGCTGAATTCGCTGTCACCCTTCGGCAAAAAAGTGCATTTTAAGGCGACGGGCGGTGATCGCGGCGGCAGTGCAACCAAGACCGGACGCAGCGCCAACCCGGTAATCGTCCTTGTTCCGCCGGGAACGGTTGTCAAAGATGCGGATACGGGCATGATCCTTGCCGATCTCGTCAAGCCGGGAGAGGAAGCGGTCGTCGCCAAAGGTGGACGTGGTGGGCGCGGTAACTGGCATTTCCCGACATCGCGCAATCAAGCGCCGCGTATTGCCGAAAAAGGCGAACCCGGTGAGGAAAAATGGCTTCTCCTTGAACTGCGTTTAATCGCTGATGTTGGGATCGTTGGCGTGCCGAATGCCGGAAAATCAACGCTTCTCAGCGTGATCAGCAATGCCAAGCCGAAAATCGCCGACTACCCGTTTACGACGCTTGAGCCGAACCTCGGCGTTGTGATCTACGACAACCGCGATATGGTTGTGGCGGATATTCCGGGCTTGGTCGAAGGCGCGCATCTCGGCGTTGGTTTAGGTCACAGTTTCTTGCGCCATGTTCAGCGCACGCGCATGTTGATCCATCTGCTCAACGGCGCGAATGATGATCCGGTCGCGGATTACAACCAGATCAACCAAGAATTAGCGTTGTACGACGAAAAAATGGGAAACAAGCCTCAAATCGTCGTCCTCAACAAGATGGATTTGCCTGAAGCCGCTGCCAAATGGGATCGGATACGCGACGAACTCGCCGCGCGCGGCGTGACTGCGCTGGCGATCAGTGCGGCAACTCAGCAGAATATCACGCCGCTGATTCAACAGATGTTCGCGCTTCATGCTACGCTGCCTGAAGAAACGCCGTTTGTCGACGAGATGCCCGTGTACGAACTCCGCGAAGAAGATATGGGCTTTGACGTCATGCGCGAATCACCCGGCATTTTCCGAGTCAGCGGCAAGAAGGTCGAACGCGCCGCGAATATGACCTATTGGGATTATGAAGAAGCCGTGATCCGTTTTCATAATCTGCTTGAAACGCTTGGCGTTACGACTGCGCTTAAGGCAGCAGGTGTACAGGAAGGCGATACCGTGTTTATTGGCGATCATGAGCTTGAGTGGTCGGATTAGCGGGTATGGGACGAATTGGCATCCTCGGCGGCACGTTTGATCCGCCGCATATCGGGCATCTAGTCCTCGCGGAGTACGCGGCTGAAGCACTTGATTTGGAGCGCGTCCTGTTCGTTCCAGCGGCAACCCCGCCGCACAAGCTCAATGAAGTTCGCACCCCTGTTGAACACCGCTTGAACATGGTTCAGTTGGCAATTGAAGGCAATAATCGGTTTGTGCTGTCCCGCGTCGATGTTGACCGACCGGGACCGCATTACACGATTGATATGGTGGCGATCATTCAACGGCAGTATCCGGACAAAGAAGTTTACTTCGTGATGGGCGGCGATTCCCTCCGTGATCTTCCCAAGTGGAATCGCCCCGCTGATCTGATCCAGTGCTGCCGTCTGTTGGTTTTGCAGCGCCCGAATATGGAGCCAATCTCGCCCTCCATGCATGAACAACTTCTCCCCGGCATTTCCGAGCGCGTCACCATTCTCGATGATCCCCTGCTTGGTTTTTCGTCTACAGGGATTGTGGCGCGTCTGCAAAGCGGTAGAAGTATCCGCTACATGACGCCGGACAGCGTGCTGGCGTATATCCACGACCATCAGTTGTATCGGAAGTATGATGACACGAACCGCTAACCCGCGCTTCGGCGCATTCCTGATCGCGCTGCTGATCCTTCTGATTCCCTTTATGGTATCGGCAGTTCCGGCAGAGCAGGGCGAACCTGTTCCCACGCTCGTACCCCCGACTCTCGTCCCGGCTTCTGACGCTTTTGTGATCGATACACTCCCATCAGAAAGCGGCGTCGCACGCATTTTGCGAGAAGGCAAAGTCCGCGTCGGTATCTTGTT
>JAPKMU010000039.1 GCA_026645745.1 Anaerolineae bacterium
TCATCCGTATGAGCCTCGGCGGTGTGCGTGATGAGGCAGAAATTCGCGGTTTCCGGCGCACCTACATCGGAGCAATGCCCGGTCGGATCGTGCAGACCCTACGCCGCGCCGAAACGCGAAACCCGATCATCATGCTTGATGAGGTCGATAAGTTGGGGCGCGATTTTCGCGGCGATCCGGCGTCGGCGCTGTTGGAAGTGCTCGACCCGGAGCAGAACAACGAATTCCGCGATCATTATCTCGATGTGGCGTTCGACTTGAGCGAAGTCATCTTCATCACGACGGCAAACGAACTCGATCCGATTCCTGCGCCGCTGCGCGACCGCATGGAGATCATTCAACTGAGCGGCTACACCGAGCAGGAGAAGGTCGCTATCGCAACGCAGTACTTGATCCGGCGGCAGATGAAAGAAAATGGACTGCGCGATGACGAAGTTGAGTTTTTGCCGGATGCACTGGTCTACCTGATCCAGAATTACACCCGTGAAGCGGGCGTGCGCACCCTTGAACGCGAGATCGGGCGGGCGATGCGCAAGATCGTCACGCGGATTGCTGAAGGCAAAACCGATAAAGTGATGATTGATGTGGCGACGCTGCGTGAACTGCTCGGCAAGCCGAAATTCGGCTACCGCACCGAACTTGAAGAACGCACTGACCGCGCGGGCGTAGCGACCGGCTTGGCATGGACTCCGTTTGGCGGTGATGTGCTGTTCATCGAAGCCACTCAGATGCCGGGTGGCAAGGGTTTCCAATACACGGGTAGTTTGGGCGAAGTGATGCAAGAGAGCGCCCGAATCGCCTTGAGCTATGTTCGCTCGATGGCGGGCGATCTAGGAATCAAGCCTGATCTATTCGAGAAGAATGATATTCACCTGCATGTGCCGAGCGGGGCACAGCCGAAAGATGGACCTTCGGCTGGCGTGACGATGGCGGTGGCGCTGGCGAGTTTGCTCACCGGGCGCGTCGTTAAGCGAAACGTCGCCATGACAGGCGAGATCACCCTGCGCGGTCAAGTGCTGCCAGTGGGCGGAATCAAGGATAAAGTTCTCGCCGCGCACCGGATCGGCGTGGACACGGTGATTCTGCCGAAGAAGAACGAAAACGATCTGGATGATCTACCGGAGGATGTGCGCGCGGCGCTTACGTTTATTCTGGTCGATCAAGTGTCGGATGCACTCAAGAGCGCTCTCGTGGAGGGCGCTCAGGCTGCACCGGTGTACCCTCCTGCGCAGATCACGCCGACACCAGCCGGGACACAAATTCACTAAGAATTCACAGAGGAACGCGGGCGGGTGACCTAAAGATCGTATAGAATGGTCTTAAGGTTTATAGATCGCATGTTGGATGGGAAAAACAATGCCCAAAGTGATGATCGTCGATGATGACCGTGTAACGGTCAATCTGCTGCGCACCCTGCTGGAATTGGACGGTTTTGAGGTAGTCACGGCGGGGCGGGGTATGGATGTGCTTCCCCTGTGTGGAAAACAGCACCCTGATGCGATCTTGATGGATTATCATCTGGCTGATATAGACGGCGTCGAAATTGTGCGTTCACTGCGCGCCCATCCCGATTTTCACAGCATTCCTGTGATCATGGCAAGTGGGCTGGATGTCGAAGATGAAGCGAGAGCGGCAGGGGTTCAAAAGTTTCTCGTGAAACCTTTTGAACCGGGCGAACTTGCGGGCATACTCAAACAGCTCATCAAGTGAAGCAGCAGGGTACTTTTCGCAAGTACCCTGTTTGTTTCTACAAATTGACGCGCTTCATCGCTTGTTCCGCGTAGCGCGTGCCAACGGCAGCATCCGGCGGAAAAATTGAATCGAGCCGCGCCACTTCATCCGGCGAAAGCACAATATCGAGCGCCGAGATATTTTCCTTCAAACGCTCCAATGAACGTGTACCGGGAATCGGCAGGAGTTGATCGCCATGCGCGATCACCCATGCAATCGCCAATTGAGACGGCGTAACCCCTTTTTCGGATGCCATCGCCTGCACTTGATTCACCAATTCGAGATTTCTGTAGAAGTTTTCGCCCTGAAAACGCGGGATATTGCGGCGGGTGTCGCTAGGGCTGAGGTCATCCGGCGTTTTGAACTGACCGCTGAGAAAACCGCGTCCCAAAGGACTGTAAGCGACGAACGTAATGCCTAACTCGCGGCAGACGCTCAGATGCTCACTTTCCGGCTCGCGCGACCACAGCGAATATTCGGTTTGCAGGGCGCTGATGGGGTGGACGGCATGCGCTCGGCGGATCGTGGCGGGGGCGGCTTCGCTCAAACCGATGAAGCGCACCTTTCCTTCCTTGACGAGCTCCGCCATCGCGCCGACGGTCTCCTCAATCGGCGTTTCGGGATCAACGCGGTGCTGATAATACAGGTCAATGTGATCGATATTCAGGCGCTTCAGGCTGGCATGACACGCGGCTTTGACATACGAAGGTTTGCCGTTCACACCTAACCATTCCATCGCCACATTGCGCACATTGCCAAATTTGGTGGCGATGAACATTTCGCTGCGGCGCGTCCTCAGCACACGGCTGAGCAAAATCTCGTTGTGACCCGTGCCGTAAACGTCCGCCGTATCAAAGAGATTCACGCCCAGATCGATGGCTTGATGGAGCAGCGCGACGTTCGCTTCGTCATCGCTTGCGCCATAAAAATCGCTCATCCCCATGCAGCCCAACCCGATCCGGGAAAGGCGCACGCCGCTGTTACCGAGTTTGATCTGCTGCATCGATGATGTCCCCCTGTTGTACATCCCCTACGCGATCTTAAGTCTACGCCGCAGCTATTCATGCCGCCTATAGACCATTTCCCCTTCCATTCCGCCGCGCGGATCAATATCGACGGAAACGCGTTTGTAACCGCGTGATTCGAGGAGATTTTGCACATCTGTCATGTCAGCGCGTTGTATAGGAAGGCGTTCTTCGGCGGTGATCACAAAACAATCATTAAGCACCCATTGGATCGAGACGATCTCCGGATTCAGACGATCAAGCAGCGCGATAACGGCGACTATTGGCACAATCATCCTCCTACACTGGTGAAAGCGCGTTGAGGCGTGTAGACTTGACCCCCGCGTATGATCACCTATTTTAGTGGAATTCCCATGATTTCAGATCGCATCTCCGCGGGCGGTAATCTTCTCATCGATGCTGAACAAACACGCTGGCGCTTGTTGATCCACAGCGGCGGTGTGGAGCGTGTGCTGCTGGAAGTCGAATCGGGACAGCCGATGCGCGCGACCCCAACTTTTGCGGCAGATCGCCGTTTGCCAGAGGCACCGCTGCTGCCGGATCAGATCGACCGGGTGGCGGTTGGGTGGTCATCTTCTGATGAAGCATGGCATCTTGGGCTTGTCCTCATGCCAGTGCTTGCCGCAGAGCGCGGGAGCCGTTGGGTTGAACTGGCGCATTTTCCCGATCAACAAGCCGCGCTGTACGGCGAAAGTGCCGGACGTGCGGGTGAAAAACTTGCCGCGCAGATCAATCGACCGTTTACGTTTGTGCCTGCCAAGCCCGCTCCGCCGCCGCAGCCTGTCGAAATCCCTGCGCCGCCGCTGAATTACCCCCTGCCGATCAAGCTCAGTGGGTGGACGCTGATCCAGCGCGCGCCGGCACAATTTGATCTTGTGCGCGCACCGAGTTGGGGGCGCGTTCGTCTGCTGCGCGTGCTGTGGTACGTGATCCTCGCGGGCGTATTCTTGCTGCTGTCCGTGTCGTCACTCACCAGCGGGATTGCGCTGCCGCGCATGAGCGGAATCAACATCGAAGTCAGTGGGCAAACATTCGTCGATATTCCAGCGCCGCCGCCAGAAACGCTGGTGATCGCGGGGTTTGTGTGTGCCGTATTGATGATTGTGATGGCGCTGATCACGCTGGTGCGGACGTTCAGGGCGATCAAACGTTTGAACATCGACGGTGAAATGCGGCAGGTGCGCGAGATGCGCGGACGCCGCCCGGTACGCTCGATTCCGGCAAGTCAACTTGAGTCGGTGTACGCCAGCTTGATCGTGAGCAAATTTAATGAACGCCGCCCGCCTGTCTCGCGCCGCGCTCATTACGGTGAGCTTGCACTGCGAACCAAAGACGGCACGTATGAGCATCTCGCCAATTTGAACAGCATCGAAGACGTGATTCCTGTGACCGAAACATCGAGTAATCAGGATCAGGTTGCGCCGCTGACCACACACAGCGTCCACACGCCAATTCATGCGGCGGCGCTGTATGTTGCGCGTGCGCTTGATCTTCCGGCGCGGCTCGATTTACGGATGCGTTAAGGGTGAAAACAAAGCCGCAGAAGCGATTTCATGAACTTCTGCGGTTTTTTCTAGCTCACCGTACCGGGAGAGATGCGGTTCTGAAGTCCGGTGCTGCGGACGCGCTCACGTCCGGTTTCTGATGGTGGATCAGCGGGGGGCGCGGGCTGTCTGCGGGTGACATGCACTTTGCGAATCCGACGGTTTTCCACGCGTTCGATGCGGAGGATCAAGTCATCGACCTCCATCACATGCCCAATCTGTGGAATTAGCCCTAAGCGGCTGTAGATGTATCCGCCGAGCGTGTCGTTGTCTTCAGTCGAAAAGTCAGCATCCAGACGCTCGTTGAGTTCGGTAAGCTGGATCGTCCCGTCGATCATGAACGTATTCTCGTCAAGCTGGATGAACTCGACTTCTTCATGCTGATCGTATTCGTCGCGGATATCCCCGACGATTTCCTCGATCAAATCCTCAATCGTCACCAATCCGGCAGTGCTGCCGTACTCGTCAACAATGATGGCGATGTGAATACGCGCCTGCTGCATTTCGCGGAAAAGATCGTCGGCACGTTTGCTTTCCGGTACGAAATGCGCTTTCCGCATCAAATGGCGGATCGTTGCATGTTCGAGCTTGCCTTCATGAACAAGCGTTAGCAAATCTTTGGCGAACAAAATCCCCTGAATATCGTCGATTTCGCTGTCATAAACCGGAATGCGCGAATGCCCACTTTCGACGATTAAACTCAGCGCTTCGGCAAGCGGTTGATCAATCTCAATTGAGGTAATGTCCGGGCGGGGAATCATGATTTCGCGCGCGGTGGTTTCGTTGAACTGAAGGACAGAGTAGATCATCTCTTTTTCGTCCGGTTCAATCGTTCCGCCGCTGTGACCAACATCCACCAGCGACATGATCTCTTCTTCGGTCACATGTTTTTCAAGCGATTCGCCGCCTGTGATCTGCGAGACGAGCGCCTGAATCGCATTGAGAACAAGGATCAGTGGACGCAGCACGAACATGAGCAGCATCATCACGGGGGTGGCAATCGCAGCGAGGCTGTCAGCAGCCGCACGACCGATGATCGACGGGATTAAGTCGCCAAAAATCACCGTGATCAAGCCGACGGGAATCAAGACGACGAGGTAGCCGATCAGCGGGTTGGTGAACGAACTTTCCGGCTGCGCGATCATGGGCTGCGCGATCATGAGAATCGAAATCGTGATGATCACAAACTGGATCAGCGTGACGAGCAGATGGGTTGTGATGTAAAGCTGAGAGAGGTTTTCAACCAACCGCAGCGTTCGCTTTGCTTGACGGCTGCCTTCTTCGGCGCGTTCCTTGTACACGGTCAAGCGTAGGTTGGTCAGCGATGCGTATGCAAGCTGCACACAAGCGTACAGCAATATGAAAAAGCCCAGAAGCGCAAGGCTTGGTAAGGGCGTGTCGTCCAAGTTATCCTTCTTCATCCAGCGGACGTTTGCGGCACATTGTAGCATAGTGCGGCGATTGCTATCAAGGAGATAACGATGATGGGCTATTTGGATGATGCTCCCAAGGGGCTGTATTACGAGGACATCGCGGATGGTCAGCGAATGGTCACACGCGGGCGGACGATCACCGAGGCTGATCTTGTGCAGTTCGGGTCGCTGACCGGGGATTTCAACCCGATGCACATGGATGCCGAATACATGAAGACAACGGTATTCGGTCAGCGGATCGCACATGGCATGTTAAGCCTGAGCTATGCGGTGGGACAAGCGTATCAGCTTGGCTTTATGGAGCGGACGGTCGTCGCATTTCGCGGGCTTGAGATGAAATTCAGTCTGCCCGTGTTTATCGGGGATACGCTGCACGTCGAAATCGTCGTCAAGACGAAAGACAAGCCGAATGCGCGGCTCGGCGGCGGATTAATCACGCTTGGGGTGAAAATCATCAACCAAGACGGAAAAACAGTGCAGTCTGGCGACTGGCTGGTGCTGATCGCCACTAAGCCGGTCGAGAGCGCGACTTAGCGCCAAATATCGCACTGGGACAGGGCGCACCCTGTCCCAGAATTTTGCTTTCAAGCTATTTCCGCTTAAACCAGCGTTTCACCTGATCGATAAAGGTTTCGGGTGTGCTCGGTGGAGGTGTTGAGGCGTTCACCATGCCCTTGTGTTTGACGATTAAAACGCCACCGCACATCGGGCAGATTGACGTAAACATCGGCAGCCCTTGATGTTCCTTTTCGAGCGCCTCTTTCATCTGCGGGAACACCTTTTCGATGATCTGGCTGATCGGGTCGAACAACTCATCCAAGCCGCAGCCATTACATGGTTCGATGTCGTACTCTCTGCGATCCGCGAGATACTGCTCGGTCACGCGGATCGGGTGACGAAAACGCTGTGACCCGATCAACAGGATTTCGCTCCCGATGTTGAGCGTCTTCAAGTTGAAAGGTTGATTCAACAGTCGTGCTTTGTATGCTCGGATCGTACCGCCGTTGATGTCCGTCACTTCATGCAGTTCATAGATTGTTGCCCACATGAGTTCAGGCTTGCTGGTGGTAAAGCGGAAACTTCCTTCATGGACGACGACTTGAATATCGTCCGGGGCGAGTGGATGGAACTTTCCCTCAAGTGCTGGGTCTCGATGCCATACTGCCATGAGCGCCACCTCAGCGAGATTGATTCACATTAATTTTAGTATACAGCAGACAGGGTATGCCCTGTCTGCTGCGCTTATTGGGGCTGCTTTTCCGGGGGGAGATCGCGGAAACGCGGCGCTTCGGCATCACGCGCGGAGATGATCGGATCGCCGGGGAGATTCCACGCCACACCGAGATCAGGATCATTCCATGCAACGCCGCATTCGTCGCTGCCGTCGGTGAAATACTGGTTGACGTAATAGATCAGCGAGGCTTTGGCGACGACATAAAACCCGTGCGCGACGCCTTCGGGGATGAAAACGCCTGTTTCGTTGGTTTCGCCAATTTCGAGCGTCTGCGATTTCATAAACGTGGGCGACGACGCGCGCAAATCGACTAATCCGACGCGGATCACGCCGCTGGTCACATACCAGAAATCGATCTGGCGGAAGTGGTAATGCAGCCCTCGCAGCACCCCTGTATGACTCACGCTGTGATTCGATTGAAGTTGATCAAAATTGACCCACGGAAACCACTCTTTGCGGAAGGCTTCGCGGAAGATTCCCCGATTATCAGGGAAGGCGCGGATCGGTTTGAAGTACACGCCTTGAATGGCTGTGCTTTCTTGCAGCCCGTAGGCGGATTGTGTCATAGTCAGCGTACCCTCCTGTAAATACCGCCCGAATTATACGCGGATTTGATTGATGTCACAGATGACACGCTTGACCCTGTTTTCCACTTTGATCCTGACGTGTATCTCTGCCGCACTCATCGCCGGGGCGCACATGATTGGCGGCGTGCGCGTTCACCCTGAACTGCTCGCGTTCGTACCGGGGAATCAAGCGGAGCAAGCGATCATGCTGGTGGACGTTACCAATGGCGCGGCAGTCATTCTCACACACGATGACGGTCCCGCCTTCCGTCCTTCATGGTCGCCCGATGGCAGATTGATCGCCTATCTCGTCCAGTATCCGCTGCACGAATATGCACTCTCGGTCGTGATCATCGACAGCACTGGGCGTGAAGTAGATCGGTTTTATATTGCGCCGAATTTGCACAGTACCGGCGGTCTCACTTGGTCACCGGATGGCACGCGGTTAGCGTTTGGCACAGAGGATATGCTCAGACGCGGCGAATCGCGTTTGTACATGCTGGATATTCAAAGCGGCGCGAAGGCGATGCTTCGGATTCCGGTCGGTCATGCGCTGCGCGGCACGCCGATTTGGTCACAAGACGGCAGCGCCGTCACCTTGCTAACCTCAATCGGCGGGCTGACGTATCTCACTACAACCCCGCTTGATCCCGCGCTGAGATTCGCTGTTCGGCAGCTCACGAATCGCCATTATTACATTGCGCTCTCCCCACAACTGGATCAGGTGATCGTCTCGGATAACGTTGGGATGCCGGGTAATTTGGGTATCGTCGATTTGGCGACAGGGGACTACACAGCGTACCCCGCTGATGCGCCTTTCAGTGCATGGACTCCGGCATGGTCACCCAATGGTGAGGCACTGCTGATCATCAGTGAAGATATTTATCTTGTTTCGCTGGGAAACACGAGTCCACCGCGCCGTTTGATCGCACTTCCCGGCGCGGAGTACGACCCCGCACTGCGTCCGTAGGGTGAACGCACATCGGGGTAGCCTTGCCGTTTTGCGCGCCTTAAGCTATGCTCATGAGTGGTATTTATTGCAGCAGTAATCGCGCAGCCTTAGGAGGCGGGAATGATCCAGGGGGGCGAGAGCTTCCGGCTGGTTGTACGGCGGGGTCCGCAGCCGAACCAGACGTATGAACTAAACAAAGACATTATCACGCTTGGTCGTGACATCACCAACGACATCGTGATCAATGACCCTGAGGTCAGCCGTCATCACATGCGTATGACGCGGGGTCCCGGTGGCTTCACCATTGAAGATCTGGGATCGACAAACGGCACGTTTGTGAACGGTCAACGGGTGACCGGTGCGCGTCCGCTTCGTGCGGGCGACATGATTGGCTTAGGCGAGACCGTCACGTTAGGGTATGAGTCGCTGGGCGCAGCGGTGCCGCAGCCGGGGCAGCCTGCTCCGGGCGCGAGTCCGTCACCGTATCAGCCGCCTGCTTCTGGCGTGGCACCGATGAATGATGTTCCCGGTTACAGCCCTGCACCGTCATCAGGTGGAGCGCCTTACCAACCGAGCAGCGCTCCCGGCGCATCTTACCAACCGCCTGCCTCTGGCAGCGGGCAGCCATATACGTATACGCCCCCCGCCAGCGGCGTGAGCACAGGTTATCAAGGACAGCCGGGCAGCGCGTATTCTCCGGCAAACGCGCCGATGACCGCTGTTCCCGGTTATGCGGCAGATTATGATCCGCAAGCGGTACGCACCGATGACCCGCGCAATACCACGCGCTGGGTGTTGATCGGGTGTGCGGGTTTAGGGTTGTTCTGCTGCTGTTCGTCGGTATTGGGCTTGGTGATCGTCGATACGCTGTGCCTGTGGGATCGTATACCGATTCTGTGGGATATTCTGCGGGCATTGGGCGCAGGTACCACGTGCTAGAAGCGCTTTTTAGTGTCGCTTCCTTCGCGTAAGGGGTATGATTGATTGAACGCCAAGCGACAGCGAAGCTGCGAATATGACTGAGGGCACATTCCCACTCAGCGATGATGCGCGTTTCCGCGCCATCGTCGAAGGGCAAACCGAATTGGTGTGCTGCTACCTCCCCGACAGCACGGTGACCTATGTCAATCCGGCGTACTGCCGCTTTTTTAACATCCGCCGCGAAGATATTGTTGGGCGTTCGTTCGCCTTCCTCGTTAGCCCGGCACGCCGTGTCGGGCTGCTCGACCATATCCATTGGCAGGTGATTCACAAGACGCCGCGCAATGAAATCCAGCGCGAAAAAGGATTAGACGGCAGCGATTGGATCGTCGAATGGACGGATCAAGCGCTGTGCGATGCCGATGGCAATGTGCTTGAGATTGTCGCGGTGGGGCGGGATGCAACTGACCGCGTGCGCGCCGAAGAAGAACACCAACAGCTTGAAACCGCGCGGCATGCGCTGAACGCCGAACGTGCGATCAATGTTTTGCGCACCAACTTGATGCACATCCTTACGCATGAACTCCGCACCCCATTGGCGATCATTCAGTCATCGCTTGATCTGCTCACGCATTATGCCGAGCGCTTGACACCGATCCAGCGTGAGGAACGGATCGCTCAGGTGAACATTCATATCCGCATGATGACCGATATGATGGACGACATCGGGCTGTCCTTACGGATGCAGATGAACGAATTGGCGATCAACCCGGCAGAGATTGATCTCCCCACGATTGTGAGCAACCTCGTCAGCGAAATCGGCTCGACGATTGGCGTGGATCACCAGTATGTCGTACAGATTGAGCCGGACACTTGCAGCGTAGTGGCGGATCGTCAGCTCTTGCTCCGCATCTTGACGAACTTGATCACGAACGCCGTGAAATATTCCCCGAACGGCACACCCATCGAAATCAGTGGGCAGATCATCAACGGTGAACTGGTCTTGCGCGTGAGCGATCATGGAATCGGGATTCCATCAGGGGATACCGAGCGCGTGTATGAACCGTTCTTCCGGGGGAGCAACGTCGGCGCGGTGCAGGGAACAGGCATCGGCTTAAGCCTTGTCCGCGATTGTGTGAAAGCGCACAGCGGGCGGATCGAAATGAGCAGCGAAGTCGGCGCGGGGACAACGTTCACCGTGTACATTCCGCAGCCGATCCCAGATGCCACTACCCCGTAAAGTTCAAATCTGCCCACGTATGTAATCGAGCGCCGCTTCGATGCTGTAGAAGGCGCGCAAGCGTAGACCTCCCAGCAGTGCCGACGACAACTCTTTAATCGCCATGTCCATATAGCAGTCATCCACGATCACCAGCCCTTCGATCAGCATCGGGTGACGCAGCACTGACGCATGTCTTGATAGGGCGGCGAAGGCGAACATCATATCCTCGAAATTGAGCACGCCGTCGAGACAATCCAACAGGTAATAAACGGGTTCGCTCAACCCGTTCAGAAACAGCACATCACTGGCGATCATCACCTGTGTGTGCGCATGAGGCGCGTCGGTCATGCTGCGGATCATGAGTGGAAGTTCAGGGTGATAGGCGAGGTTGTTGAGCATTAGAGGGAGTCCTACATGCTTCAATGACTCCCCCATTGTACGGAGGGCGGGGGCGAAAATGTGTAAAGATTTGGGAGCGCCCCGTTCGGCTTTTATGTCAATCTATGTCAGTAATTGGTATGAAATAAATATTTATGAATGTAAATTTACTTGTTCTACCGCTTTTGGTGGTTATGACCATGTGATTCAACCCCTCCCTAAATCCCTCCCCGCTGGCGCAGGGAGGGACTTTGCCCACACGCGAATTCCCCCTCTACGGAGTGGAGGGGGCAGGGGGAGGTGAAAGAAAACCACCAAATCTGGTAGAACCAAAATTTTACAGCAGCGGCGATTTTTCCATATCGGCGTAATCGTAGGCGGTTTCGCGCCATGCCTTGCCGAGCCGTTTTAAACCTTCTTCAATTTCGGCGGGTTTTTGCGCAGCAAAATTGATGCGAATGTTGTAGCTCCCGCTGTTGTCGGTAAAGAACACGTTGCCGATCCCATACGCGACTCCCTGCTGAATCGCCGCGACATAAAGTTCACTCGCGGTCGGTCCGTGCTTGGGGAGTTCCACCCATAGGTATAAACCGCCCTCCGGTGTATTCCAGCGTGAGCCGGACGGTAGATAGCGTGCCGCATATTCAAGCGCGACTTCGCGCCGATGCTTGAGTTCGCGGTTGTTGCGCTCCAACTGCTTGGCGAGTACACCGCGTTCGAGCATCAAATGAACCGCGCGCTGATTCAAACCGGGGGTCGAAATATCCGCCGACTGTTTGACGCGCACCAGCCGTTCGTAGTGGCTGCTGTTGGCGATGACATAACCGACGCGCATCCCCGGCAGCAGATTCTTGGTGAATCCGCTGGCGTGGATCACGATGCCTTCTTCGTCCAGCGCTTTGATCGGCGGCAGGGCTTCCCCTTCATAGCGGAATTCGTGATATACGCTGTCCTCAAGGATGGTTAAGCCGTATTCGCTCGCTAGGTTGACCAGTTGGCGGCGGCGGTGAATCGGCATGATCCGCCCGGTGGGATTTTGGAAAGTCGGCATCACGTACAGCAGGCGTGGGTGATGTTCCAAGACGACATTTTCGAGCATGTCGAGACGAATCCCATCGTCATCCATCGGGATGCCCATCACCTGAACACGGCGTGTACGCGCAATATCCAGAATGCCGAGATAGGTCGGGTTTTCGGTCAGCAGCAGATCGCCTTCACCAAGGATGGCTTGAACGATTAAGTCAATCGCTTGCTGAGTTCCACCCGTGATCAACACCTGATCGAGCGTGCATTGGATACCGAGCGCGCTCACGTAATCACGAACGGTCGCGCGCAGCGGTGCGTAGCCTTCCGGCTGTTCGTAGCCGAGTGCCCGCGTTCCGTCGCGCTCCAACACCGTATTGATCGCGTCGCGCAGATGAAACACCGGAAAGAATTCCGACGGCGGCACCCCGTGACTAAAGTTGATCACGCCCGGTTTACGCGCCAATTTCATCAAATCGCGCAGACTGCGATCCGGCGACGCATTTTGATCGTGATGATGGTTGTGTGTCGCGCCGTTTGTGACGGGAGGCGTTCCGGCGGCGGGGATGGCGCTCGACGCCATGACGGGATCGCCTTTTTCGCCCGCGACGAACGTACCACGCCCTGCATGCGCGCTCAAATAACCTTCAGCGCGGAGTTCGGCGTAAGCATTGACGACGCTGATCCGGCTGATGTTTAACTGGCGGGCGAGATCGCGGCTGGCAGGCAGACGCGCCCCTGCGGGGAGCATTCCGCTGTCCACCTGCGTGCGAACGTAGCGGATAAGTTGGCGATAGATCGGTTCTTCGCTGTCCCGATCAATCGGGACGTGAAAGTTAGACGCGACCAAAAGATTACTCCGGGGACTGGACAAAATGGACTTCGCTGGTATAGACGAAGTGGGTATCGGTAAGTCCATTATAGTCCATATTGACAGATTTTGAGCGATTAAGTTCCATTCTCGTCATGATGATGACCGAATCGTGCGCGCTTGTTCAGGAGTTTTCGCATAAGTGTCACCTTTTGGTTAAATCGCATTCACACCACGAATTTGTGCGGTAAGATATTGCGTATGATGCGCTCACCTACTGGTGAGCGAGTAGTGTGTAGAAGAAAAGGTGTGATATGCCAAGTTTAGGTCCCGGTGAACTCCTCATTATCTTTTTGATCGTACTGGTGCTGTTCGGAGTCGGGCGTATTTCACGTATCGGCGGCGAATTAGGCAGTGCAATTGCGAACTTCCGCAAAGGGTTAAACGCGGGTAAAGAAACCGCACCGCCGGATGCTGACGCGACCAATCCGCCGCAGCAGCGCTAGCGGCGTCCGAGGGCTATTATGGATATTCTCGGCATTGGCGGCTGGGAGCTGATCGCGGTCTTACTGTTGATGGTCGTGGTGGCGGGTCCCAAGCGGATGATCCAATGGTCATACGTTTTGGGGCGTGAACTCGCCAAACTGCGCCGCTTGTGGAGCGAAGCCGCACGCACGATTCAAAAAGAATTCGATGATGCCGGGATCGACATCAAAATTCCCGAAGACGTGCCAACGCGCGCATCACTGCGCAGTGACGCGGCAAAACTGCTTGCACCGATCACCAAGCCGATGCAGGATGCAATGGCGGAAGTCGATAAGGATTTGAGCGAAGTGCGGCAGGCGGCGAATACGCTGAACAACCTCAAGCCGAGTACACAGTTCAAGCCGAAAACGATTCCAACCTCCAAAGCGCCGGCATCAACCAGTGGAGCAAGCGCCGCCGCGCCGCCTGCTAGTGGATTCGGATCATGGTCGAACGGCGCGGCGAAGGCTGAACAGTCCGGCGAAGAAAAACCAGCGGACGCGGCGTTTGGCGCGTGGTCGGCGGGGGATACGGAAAAGCAGGAAAGCTAATACACGCCTTGACGGAGCAGGACGCGCGGAATGGTCAGCATGAGAATCTGCGCGTCCAGCCCCATTGACCAATTTTCGATGTAGTAAATATCGAGCAGACACATCTCATCAAATGGGATGTCACTCCGCCCGGAGATTTGCCATAAGCCCGTCATCCCCGGTTTAACTGCCAACCGCTGCATATGCCATTGATCATAGAGCGCGACTTCTTCCGGCGTCGGCGGGCGCGGTCCGACGAGGCTCATTTGACCAAGCATCACGTTGATTAAATTTGGCAGTTCGTCAATGCTCGTGCGGCGGATAAACTTGCCCACGCGGGTGATACGCGGATCGTCTTTGAACTTCGGGCGGCGCGGGTCGTCGCCGTGTTCTTCGGTGAGTTTCGCGCGCATCTGATCGGCATTCGGGATCATGCTGCGGAATTTAAACATTTTGAAGTGCTTGCCGTGTTCGCCCACGCGTTCGGCGGTGTAGAAGACCGCGCCGCCATCCTCCAGCTTGATCGCCAGCCCGACGAACAGCAAGATCAGCAGCAAAACGGGTGACGCCAGCACAACGAGCGCAATATCGAGCAGCCGCTTGAGGACGCGGCTCGTCCCCTTGAACGGAAGCTGCGCATTCATGCGTAACAGCGGAATCCCGTCGAGCGCTTCAACCTGCACCTGACGCAGATTCAACTGGAATACATCCGGGATGATGCTGACTTCCACGCCTGCTTTTTGGCAGATATTGATCAAGTCGATGATCGTTTCGTTCTGCCGCCAAGGGATCGTGATGATCACAAAGTCAATCGCGTGTTCGCGGAGGAGTGTGCCTAAATCCGTGATGCCGCCCAAGCCTTTGACGCGACCGAGATCGGTACTCGCCAGCGCGGGATCGGTATCGACATAAGCGACGAGTTGATACCCCATATCGCGGCGGGCAACCAACACGCGCATCACCGACTGCCCAACTTCACCCGCGCCGATCACCATCACGCGCTGAACGCCGATTCCCCGGCGGCGCAGACGCGCCCGCACGATGCGGATCACGCCGCGCGAAACTGCCAACAGCATAATCGTGATCGCCGCGACGTAGATCATCATCAAGCGGCTGAACACGAGCGGTTGTAAGAAGAAGCTCAAGGCAAGGGTGACGACGGTCGCGTTCGTCACGCCGTTGATGATCGTGTAGACCTCATCCAGCCACGAACGCCCACGATTCGCCTTGTACAAGCCCATCCCGCGATAATTGACGTAGAGCCACACGATGTAGATCACGGCATACGGCAGGTAAGGCTCAAACGCCGACTGGTTAAACTCCAGTACGGCGCGGATGAGCTGAAGTTCGTAGCGGGCAAAGTACGCCAGCACAAACGCCAGCAAGACCAAACCAGCATCAAGCAGCGGGAGCAGGCTTCCAGTAAGAATACGTTTCGACGTCGGTTGCTCAGAAGGTTTCATGAAAGGCACTACACGTTTATCTATTTAGCGCTCGGCGATAACTTTCGACAGTGATGCGTGCATGTTCTTCCCATGTGAATCGCCGCGCTTGCTCTTGACCCTGCTCAGATGCACTGCGCCGCCATGTGTCGTCTTGCATCGCCCGCGTTAACGCTGTCGTCCATGCCGACGGATCATGCGGCGGGATGAGAATCCCCGCACCCTCGGCAATTTCCGGCAGGCTTGACGCATCGCTCACGATTACGGGCGTGCCGCATGCCATCGCCTCTAATACGGGAAGCCCGAAGCCCTCAAACACAGACGGATACACGAACGCTTCGGCACTATTGTACCAGAGCGCAAGCTGATCGGCAGGGATGAAGCCCGGAAAGAGCACATCGTCTGCCAGCTTGAACCGTTCGACCGCCGCGAAGATCGGTTCGGTATCCCACCCTTTGCCGCCGCCGATCACCAGCTTGGGGCGTGTTCCCGGCGGGAGCGCGGCGTATGCCTCGATCAGCGTGACGAGGTTTTTACGCGGCTCAAGCGTGCCGACGAACAACCAGAAGCGATCCGGCAGCCCGTTTTGCGCCTTGAATGCGCGGATGACGTCGGGCGCAATCGGACGAAACACGGCGCGATCATACCCCAACACCGCCGTGTCGATTTTGTCGGCGGGCGTGCCGAGCGTTTCCGTCAAATCGCGGGCAGTGCTGCGCGAAATGGCGATCACGCGGCGGGCGCGCTTAACCGAAAGCGGCGTCATCCATTGTAAATAGAGACGCCTCATCGTTGAAAGGCGTTCCGGATAATGCCTAAAACTGAGATCGTACACGGTGACAACACTGGGCAGAGTCAGCACCAGCGGCGAGACAAACGCCATCGCGTGATACAGATCAAAGCCGCCGCCGAGCAGCGAAAACGGTTGAATCGCCTGTTCCCATGCGATCCGGCGGGCGGGCTTGGTCGTCTCAAACGGGGCGGGGCGCAGGCTCACACGTGGATAATCCGCCTCGACTGCGGGATTCAAGAACGCGGTGAACTGCCAATCTGCCGGAGCAGCGGTGTTCAAGTGACGCAGCAGCCCGTCGATCACGCCGTGAATCCCGGCGCTGCGATAGCCCGGTTTGCCGGATAACAAATGCGCGTTGAGTGCGATGTGCATAAGCCGACTATAAGCGTTTCCCATGTGCCACAAACCGACTCGACGAATCTTCAACTTGCAGTGCTGAAAAACCCGCGTCGATCAAGAGTGTGTGCATCACGTCCCCCGGCAGGAGTAGATCATGGTCAATTGGCGCGCCCGCCTTCTGATGAACTGCGTTAACGAACTCACGCGAATTGTTGTGCAGAATCATGATCCTGCCGTTGGGGCGGAGCACACGCTTGATCTCCCGTAGCGCGCGGGGTTTGTCCTGAAAATGTGGAAAACTGTTGTGACAAATCACCAAATCAACGCAACCGGAAAGCAGCGGCAAATCATGGACATCTGCTTGAAGCAGATGTGCATCGGATGAGCGCTTCTGCGCCTGAGCAAGCATGCCATAGGCAAGGTCTAACGACGTCAGGCGCGAATCTGGCGCAAGCTCGCGCAGTACGGGAATAAATGCGCCTGTCCCCGTGCCGATCTCGACAATCGACGCGGCAGCGCGAAAATCGTTGGCAAAAGGCAGCGCAAAATCGTACAACAGCGCACCGTAATTTGGCGGCATACGTTCATCCCAACCGCGCGCGTGGATCTCAAAATAGGCTTGAATCGCACTGTCCATCATTCACTTCATCCCTAAAGAGCGAAGGCGTCCTTGTTCTATCAGAATAGAGACTCCCGGAAAAGATGTTGTTGGCGAACGCTGAAATACCCTGAGTTTTGGATATTGCCTTGTTGAAAATTAGTTTCAGTGAATCACGAAAGTGTTTATTCCCCCTCACTTAAGAGAGTTCGCGGGACGAAACTTCTCACTTGCTGTACTGCTCCTCACCCCCAGCCCCTCTCCAACCGTAGGGTTGAGAGGGGAGAAAACAAGTGATCTGCTCCCCCTCTCTATCGCTTGCGATGGAGAGGGGGTTGGGGGGTGAGGAAAAAGTGTCGTCCCGTGAAGGCGCGCTGACAGGCGTGACGTGGTCATGTGCCACGTCCTTCAACCCCTCTACGAAGTGGAGGGGGCAGGGGGAGGTGAAAGAAAACCAGCAAATCCGGTATATCTTCAAACGCGCCTTAGTGCTTGCGTGCCTCAGCCAAATCAATCGCCTTGATCAACACGTCCAAGCCTTGCACGATGTCCACGCCGAGGTGAATCCGCATGGCGCGGCGGCTGCGCGTCTGAAGCGATTCGATATCGCCCATCGCCTGAGCCGCTTTGAGCGTGCCGAAGCTGTACGGCTGACCGGGGATCGCCAGATCGAACGGGTCATCACAGGTGAACTGGAAGAATACACCGTTGCCCGCGCCGCCTTTATGAAGCTGTCCGGTGCTGTGCAAGAAGCGCGGTCCGTAGCCGAGCGTCACCGCGCGCCGCGTGACATGCCGAATACGGCGGCGTTCCCGTTCGAGCACCTCATCGATCTGCGGGAAGGCGGGCAGATATGCCAGCATGGCGAAGTAATCGCCCGCGTTCGTGGCGTTGAGCTGCGCGGCAATCAAGCCGGAGATCGTGTTGGGGTCAAAATTGTGCTGCGCGCACAAATCATGGAGCATCTTCGCCTGTTTTTCGTCGGCGTACAGGCTGACCCCGTTTTCGGTCAGGATCGGCTCGGTGTGCGGCAGTGACCCGTGTTCCTGATAATGCTGCAAGTTGCGCTGTGTATTGGTTTTGCTTTCGGTCACGTTCGGTTCGTCGAACGGGTTAATGTCGAGCAGTTTTCCGGCGATTCCCGTCGCATACTCCCAGCGGAAGAACTCACCACCGAGCGCATAGCGATCCGGCAAACTGAGCGTCACCACCGGATGCCCTGCCTGACGCAGCCCCAAAAATGCGCTGTCGAGTTCGGCGTTATCGTCGCCATCGACGCGCAAGAAGACGAACACACGGTCGGTCGCGTAATCATGCGGTTTGCCAGCCGTCGCGCCGACGACGGGCAGAATCCCGCGCCCTTCTTTACCCGTGCTTTCCGCGACAAGCTGTTCCACCCAGTTGCCGAACGTCGCAATTGACGGGCTGCACAAAATCGAAAGTTTGTCACGTCCTTCTTTGGCGAGTGCGCCCATCACCGCGCCGAGCGTGATTCCCGGATGATCTTTTCCGGTGACTTTATCGCCGCACGCCTGCATCATCGTTTCCGCGCTGCCGACCAGCTTATCGAGATCAATGCCCATCAGCGCCGCCGGAACGAGTCCGAAATAGCTCATCGCGCTGTAGCGCCCGCCAATATCCGACGGGTTGATGAACACATCGAAGAAACCCTGTTCGCGCGCGGTCGCTTCGAGCGCTGATCCGCCGTCGGTGATGGCGATAAACTGCGCGCCGTTCTTGCCGGTCGCTTCGTAGAAGTAGCGGTAAAAGCTGTCCGTCTCGATAGTGCCGCCGCTCTTGCTGGCGACGATGAAAAGTGTGCGCGGCAGATCGCACGACTCATGAATATGCTTGATGTACTGTGGATCGGTGCTGTCGAGCATCAGCAGCGTTGGGTATCCCGGCGCTGATCCGAAGGTTCTGCTCAAGACTTCCGGCGCGAGACTGCTCCCGCCCATACCGAGCAGAACGATATGCGAAAACGCACCCGCTTTGGTGGCAAGCGCCTTCAACCGTTCAACGTCGATGGTGCGTCCGGTATCGAGCCAGCCAAGCCGATCCTTGATCTTCGCGGCGGTAGCGGGATGATCCTTCCAGAATGTGCCGTCATGCGCCCAAATGCGCGCATTGGCGTACTGTGTTTCCATCTCTTTGACGGCGGCGTTCACCGCGTCGGCATGCGCGCCGACGGCGATCTCTTGGCGACGGATGACCCCGGTTGATAACACGATTTTCTTTGCTTCCACCTGTTCGATCAGCGAGCGGAACGACTCGCTGAATGCTTCGACGCCGTCGGCTTGAAGCTGCCGCGTGACTTGATCGAGATCGATATTCACTTCCGCCAGCATATCGAGCATCGTCTGAGCTTCGTCGAGTCCGGCGGACAGTGTATCGGCGGCAGTGCCGTGATCACGGAAGGCGCGGAGCGTATCCGGCGGCACGGTATTGACCGTATCCCGCCCAATCAGCAGATCGACATACATCGTATCGGAATACGCCGGGTTTTTCGTCCCGGTCGATGCCCACAGCACCCGCTGAGGCTGCGCTCCGGCGGCGCGGAGTGCCGCGAAGCGTTCGCCGTAAAACACATCCATGAAGTGTTTATAGGCGATTTTGGCGTTGGCGACTGCCGCTTTGCCCTTCAGGCGGTTGTTATACGACACCCGGCTGAGATCACCGCGAAGCTGCGCGGCACGGATGTTGTTATCGAGCATCCGGTCAACCATCGTATCAATGCGGCTGAGGAAGAAGCTCGCCACCGAGGCGATGCCGGTTACGGGCAGTCCGGCGGCGTGACGACGCTCCAACCCGCGCAGATAGGCATCCACCACCTGCATGTAATTTTTCACGCTGAAGATCAGCGTCACGTTTACGTTGATCCCGGCGAAAATCGATTCTTCAATCGCCGGAATGCCTGCATCGGTCGCCGGAATCTTGATCATCACGTTCGGGCGTTCCACCAGCTTGAACAGACGTGCCGCTTCGCTGGCGGTGCTGGCGGTGTCGTTGGCGATTAACGGCGAGACTTCAAGGCTGACGTAGCCATCCCGTTTGTTGGTACGCTCATAAACCGGGCGGAACAAATCGAGCGCGTCCTGAATATCGCGGACGGCAAGCCGCTCAAACAGGGCGGAGGCGTCTAAATCCGGCGATTCCGCGATGAGTTCGTCGTAATCGTCGTTCTCACCGATTGCCTTTTGAAAAATGGTCGGATTCGAGGTGACGCCCATCACGCCATCGTCGATCATCCGTTGAAGGTCGCCGCTTTCGATCAACTTGCGGCGGATGTTGTCGTACCAAATGCTTTGCCCGAACTGCTGGACGTCGATTACCGGATTTGTCACGGTTCTAGCTCCTTAAAAGAGAGGCGCGCTTGCGGGGTTTACTGGCGATCCTCTTCGATCTGCTGAATTTTGCCAAAGCGGCGGCGGTGACGTTCTTCTTCGCTGAATTTGGCAGCGATGAACGTGCGCGCCAATTCTTCCGCCAATGCTGTGCCGATGATGCGCGCACCCAGTACCAGCACATTCATGTTGTCATGTTCGACACCTTGATGCGCGCTGTAGGTGTCATGACAGACACAGGCGTAAATGCCTGTGAATTTGTTTGCGGCGATACACACGCCGACTCCGCTGCCACACACGAGAATGCCGCGTTCGGCGCGTTCTTCGAGGATTGCTCCGGCGACCAGCGCGGCGGCATCCGGGTAATCACTCGGTTGATCGGCGGTGTATACGCCAAGATCAATAACATCGTGCCCGCGCGCTTCCACATAGTTTACGAGATGATGCTTAAGCGTATAGCCTGCATGATCAGAAGCGAGTACGAGTTTCATGTTATCACGCTCCATTTCTTTTGTCGTTGATGATAGTCGGAGTGAGGGAAGATTGCCACCTCCATCGAACTTCTTGTGTAGGCTGTATAATCACGACTCACTTAAATTGAGGTTTCGTAATTCGCTATTGCTAGACGATATACCGCTTGGTATACTGGCAATCATATCCACTGGAGAACCGATTGGACACGCGCGCAAAAATCCTGAATGCTGCGCTGCGATTATTTGCAGATCACGGGTATGATGCCGTTGGGGTGCAAACAATCGTCGAGGCAGTCGAGGTCACAAAACCGACACTCTATCATTACTTCGGCAGCAAGCGCGGGTTGTTTGAAACCCTTGTGCGTGAGCAATCTGCCTCCTTGTTACAAGCGGTGCGTGAAGCAGCCTTGTATCAAGGGGATATTACGCTCACAGTCCATCGAGTGGTACAGACCTATTTCGATTTTGCAGGCAAACATCCCCTGTTTTACCGAATGCTGTTGTCCATGTGGTTCGCACCGCCATCGAGCGAGTATTTCGCCGTCGTGCAAGACGTATTGCTCGAACAGCATCAACTACTGGAGGCGATGTTTCGTGATGCGGTGTCCAATCATGGCAACATGCGTGATCGGCAGCAGCAATATGCGCTCAGTCTGCGGGGGATGATCGATACGTACATCAGAATTTCGATGCTCGGCATGGTTGATTTGAACGACACAGCTTTCAGACAACGCCTTGTTCATCAATTCATGCACGGTATTTTCTCATGAGTTTTTTTGCCTTTCGTGTATACTGACCGGTATATCAAGGAGAATTGCGATGCCTTGGATCCACGACGCCATGTTCTATCACATTTACCCGCTTGGCTTGTGCGGTGCGCCAGAACGGAACGACTTTTCATCCTCACCCGTTGATCCTTGGATTGACCATATCGCGGCGCTAAACCTGAATGCAGTGTATTTGGGACCGGTCTTTGAGTCTTCGCAGCACGGTTATGACACGGCAGACTATTATCATGTTGATCGCCGCTTAGGAAATGTTCAAACGCTTAAGGGAGTGATCGGTGCGATGAAAGCGCGTGGAATGCATGTCATTCTAGACGCGGTCTTTCATCATGTTGGGCGCGATTTTTGGGCGTTCCGCGATGTGCAGATCAACGGACGGGCGTCGGCTTATGCGGACTGGTTCTACCAGATTGATTTCAACCAGCGCAGCCCATTCGGTGATGCATTCAGTTATCAGGGATGGGCGGGTCACACCAGTTTAGTCAAACTCAACCTGCATAATCCAGCGGTTAGAGCGCATCTGTTTGACGCTGTTGCGATGTGGGTACGCGAATTCGACATCGATGGGTTGCGGTTGGATGCGGCGGATTCAATCGATCACGATTTCTTGCGCGCACTGGCGGCGCACTGCCGTCGTTTGAAGCCCGATTTCTGGCTGATGGGGGAAGTCGTTCACGGTGATTACGGGCGTTGGGCAAACCCGTCTATGCTGGATTCGACAACGAATTATGAAGCGTATAAGGGTCTGTATTCCAGCCATGTCGACCGCAATTACTTCGAGATCGCTTATTCGCTCAACCGGCAGTTTGGAGCGGAAGGGATTTACCGCGACCTACTGCTGTATTCCTTTGCGGATAACCATGATGTGAACCGGGTCGCATCGAACCTAACCAATCCCGCGCATCTGTACCCGCTTTATCTCCTGCTGTTCACCATGCCGGGTATTCCTTCGATCTATTATGGCAGCGAATGGGGTATTAAAGGGGCGCGCACCCCGCAGGACGATCGGATGCTGCGTCCTCATTTGATGCTTGATCCGACTCACTTTCCACACCCTGATCTTGCCAAGACAATTGGAAAGCTGGCAGCGCTGCGGCGTGATTTACCTGCGCTGCGCTGGGGGACTTATCAACAGGCACATGTCGCCCATGAGCAATTCGCTTTCGCGCGCCGCACGCCTGAACAGACGGTGATCGTTGCGGTAAACGCAGCAAATACGCCAGCGGCGATCCCACTGGGGAAGCGCCATCAACTGGTCGATGTCCTCAATCAAGCGCGGATCGAGGACACGGAACTTAGGCTGCATCCTTATTGGGGTGGGATATTTGTGGTTGAGACTTCTCTCTCGCTCGCAACCGAATAATCGCCCCGATGCTCAATTCCAACAAGCAGCGTGCCTCGTACTTGAAGCTCGTTTCACATGGTTGTTTTCCGCTGCCATGTCCTCTACGACTTGGCACAAAGCTCAATGCGGCAGTGTGTCGATAAAATTTCTATTAAAGAGGGCGCGTATTCCGCTCCACGCCGCCCATTCACCGGACGACAGTTTTAGCTTGACGTACTGCTACTCACCCTCCGATATTCAAAACCGACCTCTCCCCCACTCGCTGCGCTCGTCTCCCCTCCCCGAATTCGGGGAGGGGCGCAAACAGACTGCTAAGTTGCTCC
>JAPKMU010000003.1 GCA_026645745.1 Anaerolineae bacterium
AACTGCTGCCACAATTAAGTCTTTAAGATACGATTGCGGTGTGCGTCCCGGCGACAATGGAATAATCTCCCCGTTGATGAGTTCAAAATTGAGGTCACTGTTCTCCGGGGCTTCCGCAAACGCCCGAAATTCCTCCAGCGTCATCGTTTTTGAGGTTGTGGTCATCTGTTTCACCTATCACTCTGTCACCCCATTGTAATGCCAAAACGCCGCGCCCACAGTTCTAAGTTGAGCAAGCGGAACACAACTTCGACTTGAGGTGCGCGCCCGCTGAAATGCCCATCTAAGAGCGCATCGAGCGCCACCGGATTCAACCAGCCGCGCACCCAAGCCGACGGATCGCGCAGTGTCGATTCGATTCGTTCGCTCAATTCTCCGGCGAACCACTGCAAGATCGGCGTGCTGAACGGCTGTTTGCGCCGTTCCAATGCGAACGCGGGCAGCATCGGACGCATCGCTTCGCGCAGCACATATTTATTCTCGCGCATGCGCACACTGCCGGGGATACGCGCCGCAAACCGCAGCAAATCGGGATCGAAGAACGGAATGCGTGCCTCCAACGAATGCGCCATCGTCACTTTGTCGCCGTTCAAGAGCGCGTTGCCATGCAGCCATGTGTTGATCACCACTGCTTGCGCGAATTGATCCGCGTCCTCACGCTGAGAGCGCGTGACGATCTCCGCGAATGTCGTTTCTTTGTGGCAGTTCGCCTGCCATGCCTCGATCAGCGCGGGAGCGTACAAGCGGCGGCGCAGCGTATCGCTGAACACCAGCCCATCAAAGCTCTGAATCCGCCGGATCGCATCCGGCAGGGGCGCGGCGGCGGCGCGCACACGCGGGAGATACGTCGGCAGTGCGCCGAGTCCGCGATAACGCTTGAGTGCCGGATACAGCGGCTCAATCCGGTCGATGATCGGTGCGGCGGCGCGTGCGAATATGCCGTAACGCGTCTGCCGGTCGATCAATGCCGGAATTGCGCGGTGATTCGCATAGCCGCTGAACAATTCATCCCCGCCTAAGCCCGTAAGCACGACTTTGAGCTGCGATCCGGTCAGTTCCGCCAGCAGCAGCAGCGAAACCGCGCTCGAATTCGCGTTTGGTTCGTCGTGATGATAAACATAACGCTCAAACCCCGCCCACCATTCCGCCGCCGTGATCACCCGCTCGTGATGATCCGCGCCGAAGTGCGCCGCGATTCGCCGTGCCGCGTCAAGTTCGTTGTCAGGGGTATCCGCCGTGTAGCCGATGGTGTACGTATTCACGCACCCACCCGCCTCAGCGGACATCATCGCCAGCACCGCCGCCGAGTCCACGCCGCCGCTCAAGAACAAGCCGAGCGGCACATCGGCGCGCAAGTGCAGCCGCACCGATTCGGTCAAGCGTTCGCGTGCTTCTTGAATGATCGCCGCATCGGAGCGCGTATCCGGCGGCGCAGGCGGAGCGCCCGCATAATCGGGGAAATCCCAGTAACGCTGAAGCCGGATCGTATCGTTCTCCGCGATCAACGCATGACCGGGCATCAAGCGTTTGACGCCGCCGAACAGCGTTTCTTGTCCGATCATGAAGCCGAACGAGAAATACGTATCCAGCACGGCGGGATTTAAACGCGGCAGAATCCCCCCGGCGATCAGCGCTTTGACTTCGCTCGAAAAATACAGGAATCCGTTCTGCTCGGCATAATACAGCGGCTTGATCCCGATATGATCAACTGCCAAGACCAACCGCTGACGCGCCACATCGAACAGCGCGAAGGCGTACATACCGCGCAAATGCCGGAACATGCCGTCCACACCGTACTGTTCGTATAGGTGGATCAGCGTTTCGCCGTCGCCCTCCGTCGTCAGGTGATGCCCCTGTTTCACAAGCTCAGCGCGGAGTTCACGGTAGTTGTAAATTTCGCCGTTGAACACCATCGCAATCGAGCGATCTTCGTTGTAAAGCGGTTGATCGCTGCCATCGATGTCGATGATGCTTAAGCGGCGCATCCCCAGCGACGCCGATCCATGATCATAAAAGCCGTCGCCATCCGGTCCCCGGTGACGGATTGCGTCACACATGGCGCGCACACGCGCGAATTCGACCCGCTCGCCGCGCTGATCAACTATGCCTGCTATCCCGCACATAACCGGGGAAACTCCTTGTTTATCGTGGTAGACACATTTACGGTCGCCATGCAGGTTGACCATGCTGCGCCGCGTCAAACGTTAGCCGCCGCGTCTCGCTCCCGTCCGGGCGGATCAGGTACAGATGCATAAAAGCGCGTACCCCGCCGTCGCGGTCACTCCTGAACGCGATCCATTCGCCATCGCGCGACCATGTCGGCGATTCGTCGGTGATATCCCTGTTAAACGTAAGCTGTACCGGCGTACTGCCCTCCGCCGTGCTGATCCGGTAAAGTTCGATGTCCGGGTCAGTACCGTGAATCGCCGCAAACACGATTTGCGTCCCATCAGGTGAAAGCGTAATCGACGACATCAGATAGGTGTTTTCGTACACCATCCATTCGCGTTCTGTTTCCTGCACCCACAGTTGAGCCAAATAACTCAGCGCGACCCGTATACCGATGCGCGTGCGGCGGTCGGCTGAATAAGCTGACCACTCCCGATCAAGCGCGGTTTCTCCGCCTTCGATCACCTCCCCGGTGATCGCGTTGACCGCCGCATACCGCCCAAGATCAAATAGGTTGATATACACGATCTGCGACGAAGCATCCCATCCGGCATGATAAACCGTCCCGCTGTGCAGGTCAAAGCAGCGCGGAGTCGCATCTTCAAACGGCGCGATCACGCACGGCATCATGCTGATCTCGCTTGTAAGCGTATAGCGATTATAAAGGATGAAGCGCCCATCCGGTGACCATGCCGGGGATAATTCTTGCGTGACGTGAGTACGCGTCAGGTTAACGACGCGGGCGCGCTCAACATCGATGAGCCAGAGATCGACCATCGATCCTGACTGTGGCATATCGTACGCGATATAGTTCTCATCCAGCACCCCGCCGATCAACCGCGCCGCGAAGATCACGATGGTGAGAATAATGGCGATCCGCAGCGCCGCCGTGATGAACGATTTAAGCATGAGTCTCCTTAGGCTTGTCCGATATTCAAAACCGACCCCTCGCCCGCTCGCTTCGCTCGTCTCCCCTCCCCGAATTCGAAGAGGGGAGTACGCCACGTGACCCGCCCCTTAGAGTTTGCGCGCTTTTCGGGTAATGCAACCGAGCGATCCCCCCTCTCCCCGCTTGCGTGGGAGAGGGGGACAGGGGGTGAGGGGCGAAACCTGCATACGCCAATATCGGACAAGCCTTCCTATGGTCTCCATGCCGGGGTTGTGTGCGCCGCGTGATCAAACGTCAGCCGCCGCGTCTCGCTCCCATCGGGGCGCATCATGTACAACTGCGTGCCGCGCAGCCCAAAGCCGCCGTAGTTACTGGTATACACGATCCACTCCCCATCCGGCGACCATGCGGGGAAAAGCTCCATCGAATATGGCGCATCCGTGATGCGGACGGGGGTGCTGTCGTCCTTTGTCTCAATCATATACAGCTCACCAATCCCCAGCGCATAGGCGGAGTATGCAATCCGCGTCCCATCAGCGCTGAATGCTGGCGGCGACGTGAGCATGACCGTTTCAAGCGGAGTCCATAGACGGTCGGTTGCCGTTTCGTAGACCACGTAATAAGGGACAAGTTCGCCGGATGCACGGAAACGCCGATCCGGGGAGTAAACAAGGCTCCGCTCGTAAGACACTGCTTGCGCGGTGTAAGCTCCGTTGTACTGCCCGGTGATCACGCTGGCGGTGCGGATTTGATTCGTGTCCACATTCAGCACATAGATCGTCTCACTGTCCGTCTCCCATCCGAGATGCACCAGACGCGGCGGCAGATCAAGGCAGCGCGGCGCGGTGCTGTCAAACGGTGCGATCACGCACACACGGTAGCCAACAGTCTCCAAACGGTTATACAGAATAAACCGCCCGTCCGGCGACCACGACGGGTCTTGTTCGACCGGTTCCGGCGTGTGAGTCAGGTTTACGGATAACCTCCGCTCGACGGCAAGCAGATAAACCTCGCTGAGCGCGGTATCAAAGGCGGTGGCGCTGAGGATGTCCATCTGTAAATAGGTGATATAGTTCTCATCCAGTGCCCCGCCGATCAACCGTGCCGCGAAGATCACGACGGCGAGGACGACAGCGATCCGCAGCGCCGCCGTGATGAATGGCTTGAGCATCACGGTGAGGGCATCCATGCAGGTTGAGCATACTGCCCCCGGTCGAAGGTGAGTTGGCGCAAGCCGCTCCCATCGGGGCGGATGATATAAAGCTGATTGCCAACTCCGAGGGTATTGATAAATGCGATCCAAGTGCCGTCCGGCGACCATACAGGCTCTGATCGGGTCGTGTGAGAATCCATCCACGTAATCTGAATGGGTGTGCTGCCTTCCGCCGTCCCGGTCACGAACAGTTGATCCCCTGTCCGCATGTCGCGCGCGACATAAACGATCCGCGAACCATCCTGCGTCATCACCGGGATGGACAAAAGGATCGTGCGTTCGACAAGCATCCATGCCCGATCCGTTTGCACATCTTGTACGCGCAGCGCCGCCCACAGCGGCACACCGGTTTGACGCTCGATAATCAAGCGGTAGCGACCGTCCCCTGCATCTGCCGCACCATCACCCACGTACTGACCCGTCACGGCGCTGGCGAGCACGAATTGATTCGTCGTCACGTTGAATACATGGATCGTTTCGCTGTCATCAAGCCACCCGCGATGCTCCATACGATCTGGCATATCGAGGCAGCGCGATTCCCCAGTGTTCAGCGGTGCCGTTACGCACACGCGCCACTCAAACGGCTCAAGCTGGCTGTGACGGTCATACAACAAATACTGCCCGTCCGGCGACCATGCCGGAGCTTGTTCGGACTGATCCGGCGTGTTGGTGAGGTTCACTGCCGTTGTACGTTCAATGTTCATCAAGTAGAGATCGCCGCTGTGCGTATATGCGATGTAATGCGCCTCCAGCGCCCCGCCGATTAATCGTGCCGCGAAGATCACGAGCACCATCGCAAAAGGCAGCACCGGCGCGGCACGGGCGTAAACCTTGATCATGAGTCTCCTCACGAGGACTGAGAGGTGAACCTACGTATAGGGACAGGACACAACCTATCTTAATTGTCGTTCAATCTCAATCGAGCGGCAATCTCAATTCTTTCTCAATTGTATCCGCATAAGTCCCGACATAAACCGACATAAATCCCAACCCTCCCCGCCCCATCACAACTCTCACAGGTCGGAGTAGGGACGCGCTACAGCGCGTCCGCATGGGGGTCACGTCCGCGTGGGGGAGGGGTTGTTTTCTCCCCTCTCCCCGCTTGCGTGGGAGAGGGGCAGGGGGTGAGGGGCTGTTTCTAAAACCCCCCGATCACACTCCGCCACTGCCCGCGATCGGTCATGCCCACATCGTTGATCAGGATGAATGTCTGGTTCACGCTTGGCAGGTAGATCGCCCGCCCTCGCTCAAACAAGAGAAGGGTCGCCGTCGTACCCGCTTCGCCGCTCACCCCCCAACCGATCAACCCCTGTATGTCAAGGTTTTCGCGCCACACCTTCCCGAACCCGCGTATCGGTTCGAGCAAGCCCGGCGGCGGGGTTAAGCCCGTGCTGTCGGGATCGACTCCGCTCACCCACAAATCCGCGAAGCGGCGGAAGCGCATATCGCTCGTGACCGCATAAATATCCCCCGGCGCTCCGGCGGTGTAGATCATCGTGCCGCGCTCCATCACCTGAGACGCGCCGCCTAAGCTGATGCTGCTCCCGATGGGACAGCCGAGCGCGGTCGCCAGCGCGGGATCGCTCGATAGCACGCTGCTGATCACGGCGGGCGGCGGCGCGGCGCACACCACCGGGTTGCTCGGCGGCAGCGTTGCCAGCGGCACGTCCCCGATCCCACCCAGCGTCGGTGAAGCCGTCGGCGCGAGTGAGGTTTGCAACTGCGCCGTCACTGCTAATGCCAGCGCCGTTTGAGTCGCCGGGTTGTAGCGAATTTCCGGCGGCAGCACCGTAAACTGAGCCGCCAGCAGCGCCAGCAGTTCAAGTCCTTCCGGCGCGGGTGTGTTGGTCGCGCTCGGCGTGCTGGTTGGGCGCGGCGTATACGTCACATCAAGCGTATAGCTAGGCGTAAACGTGATGAACGTCGCTTGAGCCGGATCAAGCGTGGGCGTGATCGTCGCCGTGAGTGTTTCGGTTGGCGTGAGCGCCAGCGCTGTTTCGGTCGCTCCGGCGAGTCCGGTCGCCAGTTCCCCTGACTCCAACGTGAGCAGTTCCACCAGCGCGTCGAACGTCGCCCGCTCAAGCGGGTCTTCGGTCGCTTGCGCCACTTCAGTCGGCGCGATCACATTCGGCTCAGGGGTAGGCGGCGCGGGCGTGAACGGCGCAAGCGTCACCGTTGGCGTCACCGGGGTTTCCGATGGCAGTTCGATCAGCGTCGGCACGATCACCGTTGGAGTCGCTTCGCATCCGGTCAGCGCCGCCGCAAGCAGTAATGCGAGAATCCAGTATTTTTTGATCACAGGCGTTTTCTCATCCTTCCACGCTGTCGCGGGCGCGGAGCTGCGCGACCATCGTATCGAGTATTTGCTTGAACTCCGCCAGCGCTTCCGGGGCTGCTAACGCCCGCGCAATCGGCAGATTCGGTCGGCGGTCAGCGCGTTCTTCTTCAAATTCTTCTCCGGCAGGCATCAAGAAATTCAGCCGCCGCAAGACCCGCAGCCGTTCCGCCAGTTGATCATAAGGCGCGAACGCCGCCAGATCACCAAACGGAATCTCTATTGACGGTTGACGCGGATAGGCGCGCACACGGAACACACTCAGCCCGCCGTTGCCGATCCACAATACCGCCGAAAGCGCGGGTTCTTTGTTGCCCGTAAAGCTGATCTCATCGACATTCGCTTCTGCCCACGCCAGCAGATCAAGCGCGGTTTGCGCGCACAAATCGCCGTCGGGGAGTTTTCTCAGGTGCTTAAAGAAGCGGTGATCGCGCAGCGCTTTTTTCTGCTTCTCAATCGCTTTTTCAGGGTTTTTGAGCATGGGTACTTTATTCAGCGCCTTGATCAGCCGCTCAAACCCGGCGTCAGCGTGGGTATGAAACGGAATCGCCTGTAATTCCTTCATGCTGAACGGAATCGGCGTTTCATCCATCTGCGCCATCATGATCGGTTTTTCCAACTCATCGGCGTACAGAGTTTCACGCTCGATCCAGCGTGACTGCACCGACTCGGCGGAGTGGATCAACACCACTGCCGCGCAGTTTTTGATCGCATTCTCAATGGATTTTGTCCAGCGCGAACCGGGTTCAATATCGCGTTCGTCGTACCACAGGGCAAAACCCGCGTTCGTCAGCCGCTCAATAAAGGTATCCCGATGCGGAAGATTTTGGCGGCTGTGACTCAGAAAGATATAAGGGCGCTGTGTGGTCATCATCCTAATCCGTTCTGTACGAACTTAACTTTAACGCAGTTTCATCCCTGTGCGCATTATACAGAACGTCGGAGCCAAGTCCGCCCCAAAAATCAAGTCCATTTGGGCAATTGTGACTGACTTCTTGACATTCGTAGGGGCTTGGCGTTAACTTTAGTGGAGCGCAATCGATTGCGAAGCTGTCATGTTTGATGCGAACCTCAAAGATAACCTTAGCAGATATTGCAAAATTGGCAGGCGTTTCGACATCAACCGTTTCACGGGCGCTTACCGACAGCCCGCAGATCAGCGCAGTGGTTAAACAGCGTATCCGTGAGCTTGCCGAAGCCCACAACTATCAAATTCATGTTGGGGCGCGCAATCTCAGACTGCGCAAAAATCATGTGATCGCCGTTGTCCTCCCGATTGAGGCGGATGACAGCGAAATGCTCGCCAATCCGTTTGTACTGGAATTTATCGGCGCGGTGCAGGTGGCACTTCATCAATATGACTACAACCTGCTTCTGCTCCAGCAAAAGCGCATTGATCCCATGTTTTGGCGTTCCAACGTTGCGGACGGTTTTATTCAGTTAGGGCATGGCTCCGCGCCAGAACTCCTGAATGCGCTCCCTCCAGATATTCCGCTCGTTGTCTGGGGTCCGCAGTTTTCAGATCGTCGTTACTGTACGGTGGGAATCGACAACTGGAAGCTGGCGCAGCAAGCAGTCAACCACTTGATCAGCTTGGGGCGGCGGCGGATCGGCATCCTATGTGGGGGATTTGGCAAAGACGATACTGAGTCTTATCTCCGTTATCGCGGCTACCGCGAAGCGCTCACCCTTGCGGACATTCCCTTTTCGCCCGCGCTGGTCGCCTTCACGGAATACGGTTCGGTATCCGCGTATCAAGCGGCGAACCAATTGATTCGTCAGGTGTACGATCTCGATGCGATTTTCGCCGCGCACAGCGATATTGTCGCGCTGGCAGCCATCGAAGCGCTGCGTCAATCCGGGCGCTATGTGCCGGAGGATGTCGCGGTGGTGGGGTTTGATAACGTCGGTTTCGGCATGCACTTTGGGCTGCCGCTGACCACGATCAGTCAGGAAATCAAGACGACGGGGGCGCGCGTCCTCGTCGAAACGCTCATGAAACAAATCGCGGGCGAAACAACCCCTTCGGTGATCATCGAAGGCAAGTTGATCGTTCGCCAATCGTGCGGCGCGGCACACACGCATGCACACAGCTAAGACGATAGGTAAGTGGATGACAACACTGCGGCTGAAAACCTCCTCACCCGTCTTTAACGTTTCACCCTCGCATTATGATCTAGCGTGGTGGCAGACGGGCATTATTTATGAAGTGTATCCGCGCAGTTTTCAAGACAGCGATGGCGACGGCGTAGGCGATTTGCGCGGGATTCAACAGCGCTTGGGTTATCTGCGCGATCTTGGCGTTGATGCGATTTGGATCACGCCCTTTTTCCGCAGCCCGATGGCGGACTTCGGCTATGATGTGTCCGACTACTGCGCGATTGACCCGATTTTCGGCACAATGGACGACTTCGACGCACTCTTAGCCGATGCGCACGCGATGGGCATCCGCGTCATCGTCGATTTCGTCCCGAATCACACCTCCGATCAACATCCTTGGTTCATCGAATCGCGCAGTTCGTGCGAGAACCCCAAGCGCGACTGGTATATCTGGAAAGACCCGAACCCGGATGGCACACCGCCCAACAATTGGGAAGGCTTTTTCGGCGGCAGTGCGTGGACGTTGGACGAGCGCACCGGGCAGTATTATCTGCATATGTTCCTTGAGCAGCAGCCCGACTTAAATTGGCGTAATCCCGACGTGATCGCCGCGATGAGCGATGTTTTGCACTTCTGGCTGAAAAAAGGCGTCGATGGTTTCCGCCTAGATGCGATCACCATTCTGATCAAGCACGAAGATTTCCCCGATATGCCGCTCGATGCAGACGGTACGCTCTACGGCGGTGATCTGCTGCTTCAGTTGGTCGATGTTCACAATCAACCGGATTTACACCCGATTCTGCGGCGTTTCCGCGCCATCACCGACAGCTATCCCGGCGACCGCGTGCTGATCGCGGAAACAGGGGCGGCGAACTTTGACGAGTTGATGCAGTTCTGCGGCAGTCAGCTTGACGAAGTGCAGCTTCCGATGAACCTGAACACCATGCTGCTCCCTTGGGATGCGCGCATGATGCGCGACTCCATCAGCGATTATTACGCGTGTTTACTCCCCGGCGCGGTGCCGAACTTCGTATTCGGCAACCATGATCAAAGCCGGTTCGCTACCCGCTTCGGTGATCAACATCACCGCGCGATCAATGCTCTGCTGATGACCCTGTGGGGTGCTCCTACGCTCTATTATGGAGACGAGTTGGGGATGCCCGATGGTCGCATCCTTCCACATCAGCAAAAAGACCCGTTCACCGTGCAGTATTCAGATTTTGGGCTGGGGCGTGACCCCGAACGCACGCCGATGCAGTGGGATGAAACGCCCAATGCAGGCTTTACCCCGCCCAATGTCGAACCTTGGCTGCCTATCAGAACGACGTTCGCCTCCAGTGTCGCCGCGCAAAGCGCCGATCCGGTGTCAACCTTGCACTTCTGCAAGCGCTTGATCCAGCTTCGGCGGCAGTATCGCGCGCTCAACCGGGGGAGCATCCAATTTGTGGATGATCATCACCCAGACCTCCTGATATATCTCAGGGAATTTGAGGATGAACGTATTTTGATACTGGTGAACTTCGGCGCATTATTGCATAGTGTCGATGCTTCGACGTTTGCAAGCCGCGCCGAACTACTCCTTACGAGCAGGATGGATACGCCGATGACTCAATCAGCGGATTCCATTTCTCTTCGTCCATATGAGACACTGCTGCTCAAGCTGGTTCAGGAGGTGAACCCGGACGACTAAAAAATAAGGGTTCAGTCGCGCATTACTAAGTAATACAGACAGAAATGCAATGCAAGCGCTCAAATCTATAAGGAGATGCTTTTCATGAATCGCGCTAAAGTTCTCGCCTTGGTTATGCTTCTTGTCGTCGCGCTCGGTGCCGTTAGCGCCGTTGTCGCTCAGGACCCGGTCAATTTGATCGTGTGGTCGCAGGACGGTGACACCAATAACGTGGTGCTCGCTGAACAGTTCGAAATTTGGGCTGCCGCCAATATGCCCGGCGCGACCCTCGAAATCGTCCAGAAGGAAACCGAAGTCCTGCGCAATGACCTGCTGACCGCTGGCTTGGCGGGTTCGGGTCTGCCCGATCTCGTCCTCGGACCGAACGATGCCATTGGCGTGTTCGTCGATGCCGGTCTGCTCCTGCCTCTCGATGACCTGTTTGATATGTCGCTGTATCCGTTCAACCTCGGCGCAGCGCAAATTGGCGGCGTCACCTACGGTGTCCCGACCAACGCCGGTAACCACCTGATGCTGATGGTCAACACCAGCCTCGTGCCGGAAATCCCGCAGACGTTTGAAGAACTGCTCGCCGCCGCCGCTGCGGTCGAAGAAGCCAATCCTGATATTCAGGGCTTCGCCTACAACCTGAACGAGCCGTTCTGGTTCCTGCCGTTCGTTCATGGCTTTGGTGGCAGCACCTACGGTGAAGATGGTTCGATGGTTCTCGATTCGCAGGCGTGGATCGATGCGTACCAGTTCGTCCATGATCTGAAGTTCGTCAGCGAAGCCGTGCCGCAGGAATGCGACTATGCTTGCGCCGACTCGCTCTTCAAAGAAGGCAGCGTCGCCATGATCATCAATGGTGACTGGGCAATCGCTGAATACCTGAACCCGGAAACCTCCCCCGGTTTGGTTGACAGCTTCGCCGTCGCGCCGTGGCCCGAACTGCCGAATGGCAGCCGTCCGCAGCCGTTCACCGCTGGTAAGTTCCTCAGCATCCCGGCGACCGTTGAAGGCGCGCAGCTTGACGCCGCCGTCGCGTTCGCCACATGGCTGACCACCGATCCCGAATCCGTCGCGGCTTACTCGATTGGCACCGGTCGTCTGCCCGCTATCGCCGCCGTCGCGGTTGATCCCGAAACCGACCCGATCCTCGCGCAGTCGAACGAAGCGCTGACGACCGGTGTGGGTATGCCCGCCGACCCGACGCTCCGCTGCATGTGGGACAGCGTCCGCCCGAGCCTTGAAGGTGTCATGAGCGACAGCATGAGCGCTGAAGATGCAGCAATGGAAGCGCAGATCTCCGCTGAAGACTGCCTCGGCTAATCCGTCCCTAACCCTGATGTAGAGTCTCTTAGGGCGAAATCAGTTGATTTCGCCCTAAGACTTTCAGGAGATACCCCAAAATGGAATTTAGCGGTTTATCCATCGAGATCATCCTAAATACTTTACAGGTGCTGCTCCCGCTCCTCATCATTCTCGTAATTGGTGTCATTGCTCTTGAAGTGGGCTTGTATCTGTTCCTCGCGCGGGTGATCAAGACGAAATATGCGCTGCCGTATACGCTGCTTGCTCCGGCGTTCGTCGCGCTCGTCGTCTTTATGATTTACCCTCTGATCTTCAACGTGCTGTTGGCATTCTCCAATCTTGAACGCAGCACTTTCGCCTGTTACAGCCCGGTTTCGTTGGGAACATGCGAACTCGATCACCTTTACGGACTCGACTACGCGATCCAGAACTTCTCGGATGTTTTCTTCCGCGTGCGTGATGGCGAGATCGTCGGGTGGGGGCGCTTGCTCAGAACCGCTGATTCCACTTTTCCTGTGCTGCTCGGTCGCACTGCCATCTGGACGATTACGAACGTAGTCTTCCATTTCGGGATCGGGATGGCGCTGGCGATCATCATGAATCAGAAAATTCGCTTCAAGGGTATTTACCGCGCCTTGATCGTGATCCCTTGGGCGATTCCATCCGTCATCGTCGGTTTGACATGGCGACAGGAATTCCACGCGCAGTATGGTTTTGTCAACGTACTGATTCAGGCGTTGGGCGGGCAGCCGGTGAGCTGGCTCGACGAACCCACCGCCGCATTCATCGCGGTGATCTTTGTCAACGTCTGGTTAGGCGTGCCGTTCTACATGATCATGCTGCTCGGTGGTATGCAAAGCATCCCGGCGGACTATTACGAAGCCGCCAACATCGACGGCGCGAGCGCATGGCAGCGCTTTAACGGTATCACCATGCCGCTGCTTCGTCCGATCATTATTCCAGCGGTCACGCTCGACGTGATTTGGACGTTTAACAAGCTCGATGTCATTTTCTTGGTCACGGGTGGAGGTCCTCAAGAAAGTACCAACATCTTAGTGTCGGCGTTGTATAACGCCGCCTTTGGACCCGCCGCGACGACCGAACTTGGCTTTGCTGCCGCCTTCTCGATCATCATCTTCATCATTCTGTTCATCTTCGCTCTGGTGTGGATCACGACCAGCGGTGGTTTGAAGGAGATTTACGACCGATGAGTACTCAAACTGCTGTGACTCCTGCACCAACCCCCACATGGTCTGAGGGTGGTTTTAAGCGTGTACGCCAGTTGATCGCTGGTGTGCTTGCGATTGGCGGTCTGGTCTTGACGCTGGTCAACGGCTTCAGCATCGGCTATCTGATTGTCGGCTTGTGGCTGGCGCTGCTGGTTTGGAAACCCCTGCATGGGATTCTCGTGTTCTACGCGACAATTTCGGTGTATCCAGTGCTGCGCGTGATCAGTATTTCACTGCGCCCCACCGACGGACTGCTTTCGCGCTCACTTGATCTGATTCCCCCCGGCGCGACCTTGAACAGCTTTGTCGAGTTGTTTGAAGAAGAAGAATTCCTCCGCTGGATTTGGAACAGCGCCGCTATCACGATCACCGTCTCAACCATCGGCGTTGTGATCGCCGCGACGGGCGCTTATGCCTTCAGCCGTTGGCGTTTCCCCGGTCGCCGCCCGCTCTTGATTTTCCTGCTCACCACCCAGATGCTCCCGGCGTCGATGCTGCTCATCCCGATCTATGTGATCGTGGCGCAGCTCAACCTAACCAACAATGTGATCGGGTTGGTGCTGGCGTATACGTCCACCGCCGTTCCGTTTAGCATCTGGATTTTGAAAGGGTACTACGACACGATCCCGCCGGACTTGGAAGAAGCGGGCATGGTGGACGGATGCACGCGCATGGAAGCGTTCTACCGGATCATCCTGCCGCTTTCAACACCCGCGCTGTCGATTGTGTTCTTGTTCAACTTCTTGGCGTCTTGGTCAGAATTCCTCGTCGCCAAGGTGATCTTGCAGGCGAATCAGGTCATGACGTGGCCGCTCGGCTTAAACGAATTGATCGGTACGTTTAACACGGACTGGGGCAAGTATGCAGCGGGTTCCGTCTTCGTCACGATTCCCGTTCTGCTGCTGTTCCTGTGGCAGTCGAAGTATTTGATCTCCGGTTTGACGCTCGGCAGCGTCAAGGGGTAATACCCCCTACCGCTCCTACTGCTCCTCACCCCCCGCCCCCTCTCCAACCTTCGGTTAGAGAGGGGTGGCGCACCGAAGGTGCGACGGGGTGAGGAGTAGGTGTCGCCCCCCTCCTTGCGCCAGCGGGGAGGGGAAGGGGGAGGGGTAAAAAAGAGATGATTGCCCGTATCGGATAAGCCTTCGGGCGGTGAGGAGCAGTTCTCCCTCTAATGCAGCCGCTCTGGGTGATCGACAATCGTTCCATCGGCATACGCTTTGATCGCATCCGCGATCAAGCGAATATCGGTGATAATTGGCTTCACACCAATCGCGTTGAGTCCGTTGTGCGCACCGTAGCCCATCCCGCGCGCTAACACAACTTGACATCCCTTCAGCGGCGCGAACATGCTGGCGTGACGGTCAGCGTCATCATGGTTATGGGTGTGATCTTTTCCGCTTTCCTCTTGAATCTGCACATTCCCTTGATCGTGATCATGATGATCGTGTCCGTGATGATGTGACGGCTTTTCCGCCTGTTCCTCGGCTGCAATCTTGCCATCCACGAGCGTATAAAATTGGTAGTATTTGGCGCGTCCAAAATGCGCGCTGATCGTCTGACCGTCATCAGTGACGACCGCGATTTTGACTGTGTTCTCCATGATTGCGTGTGGTTCCTTTCGTACTGAACAAGTGCTGTAAGCATAGAAGCAGCGCCGGAGTGCCTTTCTTACCTGCTTTTCGCGTCAGCCCTTTCTTCTTTCTGTGTAACCGCCGCGATCACTGCTTGACCGAGCGCTAACCCGCCATCGTTCGGCGGTACGAGTTGATGCGTGTACACCGTGAACCCGGCATCCCCCAATAGCGGGATCGTCTTGCCGAGCAGCGTCACATTCTGGAAAACGCCGCCGCTCAACGCGACCTCACGCAAGCCGGAGATCGCACCCAAACGCGCACAAATTTCGTGGATCATCGCCGCCACGCTGTTATGAAATCGTGCCGCGATCACGCCCGCCGGAATACCCGCCCGCACATCAGCAAGCACCGCCTGAATCACGGGTGCGCTGTCGATCTGCTGTCCATCGCGTTCAAACGGATACAACCCCGTTTCATGGGGATCAACCACCGCTTCAAGTTCAATCGCCGCCTGACCTTCATAGCTCGTCGTCTGGCACACGCCGATCAGCGATGACACCGCGTCGAACAGCCGCCCCATACTCGATGTATACGGCGAATTCAGCCCACGCTCGATCTGCGTGCGCAGCGTTTTCTGCTCCACTGCCGAAAGCGCCGCCAGTTCACCGTCCGGGACTTCCCCGGACGCGATCAAATAGCTGTATGCGATGCGGGCGGGCTTGCGTGTCGCCGCGTCACCGCCGGGAAGCCGTACCGGTTTGAGAAATGCCGGTCGCTGAAACCCGGCGTAATCCGCGATCAAAAATTCTCCACCCCAGATCGTACCGTCCGTCCCGTAGCCCGTTCCATCAAAGCACACGCCGATCACCGGACGATCCCCCGGATGCCCGTGTTCCGCCATCACCGACGCGATATGGGCGTGATGATGCTGCACCGCGACCGCCGGAATCCCACCTGCTTGCGCCCGCGCGACTGCGTACCGGGTTGCGCGGTAGTCGGGATGCAAATCATACGCGATCACTTCCGGCGTGATCCGAAACAGCCGCTCAAAATGCGCGATCCCGCTCTCAAACGATTGGATCGTCTCGTAGTTTTCCATGTCGCCGATGTGGTGGCTCATGAAGGCGTAATCGTCGCGCGTCACGCAAAACGTATTTTTCATCTCGCCGCCCACCGCCAAAATCGGCAGTGATTCAAACGGCAGTTTGACCGGATACGGCGCATACCCGCGTGATCGTCGGATCGGCAGTTCGCGCTCGCCATGCACGCGCATCACCGAGTCATCGGTGCGGATATAAATCTCGCGGTTGTGCATCAAGAATGCGTCCGCCAATTCCCCCAGTTGATCGCGTGCCGCGTCGTTGTCGGTCACGATGGGTTCTTCGGATCGATTGCCGCTCGTCATCACCAGCGGCGGCATGCCGCCTTCGTCTTCCATGATCAGCACATGGAGCGGGGTATACGGCAGCATCACACCGAGCGTATTCTGCCCCGGCGCGACATCGGGCGCGATTCTCCCGTTCCCCGCCTGAAGTCGGCGCAGCAGCACAATCGGCGCGGCGGGTGATATGAGCAAGCGGGCTTCTTGCTCGGAGACGATACAGGTTTCGCGGATCACATCGAGCGTGCGCATCATCAGCGCGAACGGCTTGGCGGCGCGTCCTTTGCGGCGGCGCAGTTCCGAGACAGCTTCCGGGTTGGTCGCATCACACGCGAGATGAAACCCGCCTAACCCTTTGATCGCCAAGATTTTTCCGGCGCGCAGCATTTCCGCCGCTGATCGCACCGCTGCATCCCCGTTGATCGTATCGCCGCCGTGTTCCAACCACACTTGCGGACCGCACGCGGGACAAGCGACGGGTTGCGCATGAAATCGTCGATCCGCCGGATCGTGATACTCGGCGGCGCAGGCATCACACATCGGGAAAACCGCCATCGTCGTCAATGGACGATCATACGGAATATCCTTGATCAGCGTGAAGCGCGGACCGCAGTTGGTACAGTTGATGAATGGATAGCGGTAGCGCCGATCCGCCGGATCGCGCAGTTCGCGCAGGCAGTCCGCGCAAACTGCCATGTCCGGCGAAATCGGTTGAAAGGCATTTTCGACAGCGGCACTTTCGCGGATTTCAAATGCGGTGAAATCTTCCGGGGCGGCGTCCTGTTCGCTCACCCGGTCGATGCGCGCCAGCGGCGGCGCTTCGTTCGTCAGCGCAGCGAGAAAACTTGCCACTGCTTCGGGCGTGCCTTCCGCGTGAATATCCACTCCGGCGGACGTATTCCGCACCCACCCGTGAATCGCAAGCCGCCGCGCCAGTGTATACACAAAGGGACGAAATCCAACGCCCTGCACAACGCCCGTGACATGAATCGATTTCGCGCGCATAGAGTCCCTGAGCCATTAGCCCATTGAATGCCCTATTATAAGGCGGTCAGCGTACCTTGTCCCGCCTCAAGGGTGATAGAGTGAAGCATTCGATTCAAGGGAATAGGATCTGTTGATGATGCAAATGGCGATTGGCTTAAAAACGACGCTTCACATGGACTACGATGCCGCCCTCCAGCGCGTCCTTGAGGCGTTGAAGGCGGAAGGCTTCGGCGTGATCACCGAAATCGACGTGAAAGATACGCTCAAGAAAAAGCTCGATCTCGATTTTCACCAGTACCGCATTCTCGGCGCGTGCAATCCGGCGCTTGCGCACCGCGCATTAACCACCGCCCCGGATGTCGGGCTGCTGCTGCCGTGCAACGTAACGGTTGTACAGGCGGACAACGGCGTTGACGTAGCGATCATCGACCCGAAGATGATGATGAGCGTACTACCGAACGAAGGTCTGCGCGTGATCGCGGACGAAGCGCGGGAACGTTTGGAGCGGGTGATTAAGGCTTTAGAGGCATAGCGCGCACATCGGCTTCGATGAACTGCGCCAATTCGGGAAGCTGATCCAGTCCTCGGCGGCGGATCAAGCGGCGTACGTTCAAGTGTGGCAGTGAACGGGCGAGAAACGCGAAATCGCGCTGCATATACGGCTGCACCACGCTTAACGGCGTGTTGTAGCTGTCGCATAAATGGGTGATGTAGGCGTGTGCGCTCAGTTGAACAATGATCTCACCCGCTGAGAGGGGTTCGACCGTGTTGGTTTCGCCGTAGCGCAAAATGTAGATCGCCGCGACCGGGAGCGGTTCAGAAGTGTTTGCCGACTCAGCCTCCGCAAACGCGAATTTTTGTGAGCCGTCATAGACGGGCTGCGCGCCTGCTTCATCGCCGCCAACCGCGCGATAGGACTCCGGCAGAAGTTTCAAACGCGGCGCATTCGGGTAGATCATCACGCGCTGAGATGCCGGATCAACCACCAGCGCGGCTTTGTCATCGCTCAACACGGGATGCCCGCGCCTTGAAAGCGCCGCCGCCGTCGTCGATTTACCAAAGCCGGACTCGGCGGCGAAGATCACCGCCTGCCCATCCACCGCGACCGCGCTCGCGTGCAGCACCAGCGCTCCCCGCTGGTTGAGGAGCACCGCCATCGCATCGTTCAGGATGACATCCGTCCATGTTTCTTGCGCTGTGTTTGGTGAACTCAAGATATCGATGTGCGTGCCGTTCGAAACGGTGCAAGTCCCCATGGGTGCCCAATTGAAAATCAAACTGCCGCCGCTGACTTGAATCGTCGGGTCAGCGTTCAACGGCAGTGCATCATCGGCATAGTCAATGCCGATCACGACATCAGGCGGCACATCATTCAAATTCAGTTCAGGAATAGGGAGGCGGACTGTAGATCGAACCGTTACGCCGTCAATCGCGTAACCGGCAGGTGTCGAAAATAGAAAAGGGCTGCTTGTTGTGCTGTCAGCCCTGTTTGGATCTCGCGTATTCACTTCCAGCCAAACATCTAGCAGGATTTAGCTGCCGAAGCGGAACATTGCGGTGGGGGTGCCACCAACATCTGGCTGATCACCGTTCATGCTGTTCAAGGTGATATTCTGGACAGAACCATATTGGCGAAGTGTCGGACGGGTGTACGTCTTCTTCTGCATTGCGCCTATCCTTCCAATGAAATTGATAACAAGGAGAAAGCAGTGGTGAATGACATCCATTGACTCCCTACAAAAGAATATATCGAATCGCAGAAGGTGTCAATTTCCCATTTTCGCATATCTGTAAAAAACCCATTGCTCTTAACATCTCTGGCATTTTGCTATGGAATCGTGCCGCGTTTGCACCTACAATCAGCTTGGATCACTGCTGCACATACAAGTCAAGAGGAACTCAACGTTGAACTCGCAAACCACCGTTACCGCAACCGCGAACCACGTTGCCACCGAAATGCAAGGCGAAACTGTCATCCTGAGTTTCACAACCGGGGAATACTTCGGACTCGATGAGGTTGGGGCGCTAATCTGGAAGAATATTCAACAGCCGACCTCCATCGCGCGGCTGTGCGAGATCATTATGGCAGAATACGACGTTGATGAAGCCCAGTGTATGCAAGATGTTCAGGCGTTGGTGACGGAACTCGTCGCTCACGAACTGGCACTCGAATCTTCGTTATAAGATGAGCGGCATCGCTGGCAGTGTCGATTTCGGCGGTGCGATCCCGTCCACCGCGCATCTCGAAAACCTCCGGTGGATGCTGGAGGAAATGGCACACTACGGCGCAGACCGCACCGGAACATGGATCGGAGCGGGAGCGGCGTTAGGGCACTGCCTTCAACTGAACGCCCCCGAATCTCCTTATGATGTGCAGCCGCTCCAACGTGGAAACCTCGTCATCACCGCTGATGCACGCTTGGACAACCGCGACGATCTCAAGCGCGCCCTGAATTTGAGCGACGGCGATCTGCCGCTGACGGATGCCGAGATTCTGCTTGCCGCTTATCACCGTTGGGGATCAGACTGCGCACCGCACTTGATCGGTGATTTTGCGTTCGTGATCTGGGACGACGCCGAACGCCGCGCTTTCTGTGCGCGGGATCGCTACGGAGTGCGCCCATTCTTCATGATGCACACTCCGGGTGAGCGCTTTCTGTTCGCATCACATGAGTGGGCGATCCTGACTCAAGTCTCAGTTCAGGCAAGCGATCTCTACATCGCGCAGATGCTCATGAGCATGTTATCGACCGTCAAAGCCGGGGCATATACCAGCCGCTACGAAGGCGTGAGCGTGCTGCCGCCGTCACACACCGCGATCATCACTGCCGAGCGCGTGATTCTCAGCCGCTACTGGCAGATCGACGCTGCCCCGGAACTTCACCTGAAAACGGATGAGGATTATATCGACGGTTTCCGTGAGCGGTTTTTACAAGCCGTTCAAGCCCGCACCCGTTCGCTGTATCCGGTCGCCGCGCATCTCAGCGGCGGACTCGATTCCTCGGCGGTGGTGTGCGCGGCGCGGCATGTTTCGCCCGGAACAGAACTTCACACGCTCTACAACATGCCGGATCACCCGGATGCGGACGAACGCCCGTATGTGCAAGCCGTCCTCGATCAAGGCGGGCTGACGCATCATCATCAAACACGCTTTCGCAGCACGCTCCCAAGCCAAGCGGAGACAGCGCACGAAGGCATTGACGGATCGATGTTCGCCAACCGCGAAATGCTCGCGCATTTTCGACCGGATAACGTTCGCACGCTGCTAACAGGCTTCGACGGGGATACGATTGTCCCGTTCGGAACGGAATATCTGTATGATCTGGCACGGATGCAAGATTGGGCGGCGTTCTTTCATGAAGCCCGCGCGTTTGCCGATCACAATAAGCGGCGCACACCCGCGACGGAAGCCTCAACCTTGGCGCGCTACGGGCAGCCTGTTTTTGACGAATGGATCAAAGCGCGGCGGTACGGCGCATATCTTCATGCCCTGACGATGATCAAGCGCGAAACGGGAATTTCACGCTATCACCTGATTCGCTGGCGTGGGCGATTGTGGCTGCCGCCTCCGCTGCGCGCCGTGCTGGAGCGCGTGCGTCCTTCCGGCTCACTTCCCGCAGCATGGGATGACCTGAACCCGACAATTCAACCGGAATTGGCGCGGCGCTTTCGCTTGGACTCAATCGCGCAGCACGATCAACAGGAAGCGCGATCCCTGCGCGAAACACATCTCCGCTTCGCCGCGCCGGAACACTACGGCGATTCGCTCGACTTGTTCACGAAATTTTATGCGCGTTCCAATGCGGAGGTGCGTCACCCATTCTTAGATGTACGCGTCGTCGAGTTCCTGCTTGGCACGCCGGGGCATCTTAAGCTGAAAGACGGTTGGAATCGGTATATCGTCCGCCGCGCACTCGATGGGCTGATGCCGCCGTCGGTGCAGTGGCGCGGAGACAAACCGCACGCGGGCGAGGACTTTTTGAACAATATGAAACGTGAGGACACGCCGCTTATGGAAAGCATCATCTACGGCGATCTCAGCGACTTTGAAGCCTATCTCGTGCCTTCCGCGCTGCGAACCGTCTACGAGCGCTTTAAGAATCCGCCGGAAAATATGTCGAATTCGGCGCGTTACCGGGACGGCTATGTGATCTGGCGCGCGGTCGATGTCGTCGTGTGGGTGCGCGCCGTGCGCCAGCGGGCAGCGGCGTTTGAAGCGCGGCGGGCGGCGTTATGAGCGACTTCACACGCGACGGTTACAAGGTCGCTGATTATGGATTTATGGCGGGGGATCTCGTGCGCGTGCAGGCATACGCCGACGCGATGCGCCGCGTGATCACGCCTGAAACCGTCGTCTTGGAGATCGGCACGGGTTCGGGGTTGTTCGCCATGCACGCCTGCCAGCTTGGAGCGAAGCGCGTTTACGCGATTGAAGTGGAGGATGCGGTCGAAGCCGCGCGCGAAAGCGCCGCCGCTAACGGCTTCGCGGATCGGATCACGTTTTATCATGCCGCCTCGACTCAGGTCACGCTCCCCGAACTTGCCGATGTGTTGATCAGCGACTTACGCGGGACGCTCCCGCTGCATAACCATCACCTCGAAACGATCCGCGATGCGCGGGCGCGCCTGCTCAACCCCGGCGCGCTTCAACTTCCGCAGCAGGATACGATTTTCTTTGCGCCGGTGTACGCGCCGGAAAGTTATCAAGATCGCGTCGAGCCTTGGAAGAAGAATCCGTTCGGGCTGAACATGGACGCGGGGCGCAAAACGACGATCAACACGTACTTCACACACCGCGTTAAACCGGAAGAAATCATCCTGCCCGCTCAAACATGGGCGGAGATCGACTACTGCCGCGATGATGCGCCGCTTAACTACGCCCATACGCTGACATGGACAATCGATCAACCGCTCGTCGTTGATGCGCTGCAAGGCTGGTTTGAGGCGCGCATTTATGATGAGATTGGCTATCGCACCTCCCCGGATCAACCGAGGCTGGCATACAACACCGCCTATTTCCCGCTCGAACAACCGGTGAGCGTACAAGCGGGAGAAACTTTAAGCGTGTTCATGCGGGCGGATAATCACGGTGGCTTGTATACGTGGTCATGGAAAACGCGGGTGATTGGCGCGGATCAACGGGAGCGGATTTCCTTTCAGCAGTCTACATTTTTCGCCAGCGTGGGCAGCCTTCGCCAGCGTGCGCCGATGTACCAGCCCGGTTTGAGTCGATCCGGGATCATCGACGGTACGATTCTCACGTGGATGAACGACGGCGCAGCAGTCGCGGAGATCGCGCGGCGCTTAATGGCGCAGTTCCCCGATGTGTACCCAGATACAGGTGCGGCACTCGCCAAAGCCGGGAATATGTCCATCCGTTACGGGAATCACGCACCATGATTCGCCAGTGGGCACGACTTTCCGGCGCGCGGCGCGGTGCGCTGATCCGCGCCCTTCCATTGATGATCGCTGTCCGTGTGTGGCTGTGGGTTGTGCCGCTCCGGTATTGGCAGTCGCAGTTGAAGCAGATGATGAGCGGATCTGGGGCAGCCGACGAAAAAGAATCGACTGCCGCGATCACATGGGCAGTTGAGCGCATCGGGCGCATCCCGCCCATGACCTGCCTCGTGCAAGCGATTGCCGGGTACATCCTGCTCCGGCGCTCTGGCGTATTCTCGCGGCTTCGCATCGGCGTCCGCCGTGATGGGGATCAATTTCGCGCGCACGCATGGCTGGTCAACGCCCGCGATGAAGTGCTGATCGGCGGACAAAACGGTTTAGGCACGTTCGCCGCCTTCGACTTCGATTCGAATACAGCCTCCACGTTCTTGAAGTCCCTTTGATCCTGACGCTCACCCGCCGCTGAGACAAATCTTAAACGCAGATATTCCCCAAACGAGTTAAACTAGATGTGTTAATAGTTCATCTTTCAAAGAGCGGACATCATGACCCGTATTCGTTCTGCGCTCATGCTTTGTTTGTTTGCCGCCTTTCTGCTCAGCGCCGCTTTGCCCGTCCACGCGACGTATTTTTCGGTCGGCTGCACGAATGGCGTTGGCGATGTCGCCCAATTTCGGGCACATATCAACACTGCCATGAGCAGCGGCGGCACGGATACGATCTGGCTTGCGCCGGACTGCACGTATACGCTCACACAGCCGCTGACTATCGGGGCAGGGACAGCGCAGTCGCTCACGATACAGGGGCAAGGCGGGACGGTGATCAGCGGGAATAACGCTGTGCGCGTGTTCAACATTACCGCCCCAACCATCCCGATCACGCTGCAAACCATGACGATACAAAACGGGTACGCGACCAGCGGCGCGGCGGCGATCCATGCGGGCAACAGTTCAAACCTCACGCTCGACAACGTGACTGTGCGTAATAATCGCGTGTCGTATGGTGGTACTGGGTACGGATACGCCGCAATTTATGCTTACGGTGGCTGGCTGACGATCACCAATTCAACGATCATCGACAACGACGGGTTTTATGGCGGCGCAGTTGCAGCGGAACGCGCACTCGTCCAAATCAGCAGCAGCACAATCCGCAGGAATACGGCAGTCGGTCCGGGCGGCGGGTTATACATCCTCGGTCGGACTTATCTCGTATTCGATCTGACTGTTACCAGCAGCACCATCAGCGAAAATATCGCTCGAGGTTCCCTAGGGGGCGGCGGCGTTTATCTGCTTGGGCAGGACACTGGCGCGCAGTTTTCAAACACACGCATCACCAATAATTATGGGGGAACAGGCGGCGGCATTTTCGCTTCCAGCGCCGATCTCTCGTTGATCAACACGATCGTGAGCGGCAATCTATCAGGACCCGGCGGCGGCATTTATATCGACGGTTACGATCCCGATGTCACGATTTCCGGCTCGACCATCAACGGCAACCGTTCGCTGACGTTAGGCGGAGGCATGGACGCGACGGTCAACATGTACGGCTCATTGTCGATCAGCACCAGCACCTTTGCCGGAAACCGCGCCCAGACGGGCGGCGCGGTGCGTGGGATCGGCATGACCACGATTGCGGATGCGATCATGAGCGGCAATTATGCCAGCCTAAGCGGCAGCGCGCTTGAAGGGTCGATCTTTGACGTGGATCGAAGCGCCTTTATTGGCAATCGTACCGAAACGAGCAGCGCAATCTATGCCGCTTTTGGGAGTGATGCTTACATCACCGAAGTTGACGCAAGCTGTTTTGAAGGAAATACGCCCTATGCGATGCTTACCCGCCCTAACGCATATGATTTGCGCGCCGACGGCAACTGGTGGGGCGACCCGACCGGACCCGGCGGCGAAGGTTCGGGCTTTGGTGATGCCGTCGGCGCGCATGTGATTTTCGCGCCGTTCTTGACCAGCCCTCCGGCGGCATGCCAAAACCTACCCACTGACTCTGTTGTGAGCATGTTCGCCGCCCCGCCGTACTTGATCGAAGGCGGCACGGGCACGCTCACAATTATGCGTGAGATTCCGACAAACGCCCCGCTCACAGTGAACTTCACACGCGGCGGCACAGCGAATGCAGAGGATTATATACTCCGCATGAACGGCACGGACATCACGGGCGATTCGATCACCATTCCAGCAGATCACGGGTTCGCGCCGATTGATTTTGTCGCCGTGCGCAACTTTCGGGACGAGCAGCAGAATGATACGGTGATTCTCACGCTGGTCGATGATCCCACGTACACCGTGACGGATTATGCGCGTTCAATAGAAGTCGAGATTGAGGACTATGATGTCTCGCGGGTGTGGCTGTACTCTCTGATACCCGTTCCGTCCACGCTGATCGAAGGCGAGACGCTGACATATGAGGTCAACATTACGACGATCCCGTATGCGGATGTGACCGTGACCGTGCATTTTGACCCGGCAGAAGTCGCGATCAACGGGGAGACGGACGGGAGCGTTGATCTGGTATTCAACGAGTCCAATTGGAACACGCCGCAGACGCTTATGGTCACGGTGGTCGATGATGCTGTGCCGGAAAACGAATGGGTGTATCAGTTCCTAGAAGCGACGACGATCACGCATACCGTTACCAGCGCCGATGCGCTCTACAACGGCTACCCTGTCCCAGACTTCCCGCTCAACATCCGCGATAACGATGTCGATATTTGCGCGGTACAGGATCAGATTCCGGTCAGCGAATGCCGCGCCCTGATCGACCTCTACGAATCGACCAACGGCGATGGGTGGACGAATCGCGGCGGCTGGCTGGAAGGAACCACGATTTGCGGCATGTGGGAAGGCGTGGTGTGCGAGTACCTGCCCCCGGCGGGCGGCGATCCGCTGGTGACGCCCGAGCCGAATGAATGGGCGAATGTCGTCGGCTTGGAGCTGTCCCAGAACAACCTGACCGGCACGCTGCCCGATTCATTCATTAACTTGTCCCATCTGCGCTATGTAAACATGCATTCAAATGCTATCACCGGCACACTGCCTGAGTTGGAAAGCCTAAGCGAGCTATATAGTTTGAGTTTGTCTAGAAATCAGCTCAACGGGGAAATTCCGTCGCTGCCTTCGGAAATCGTAACGATACTCCTTGCGCACAATCAATTGACAGGTAGTATTCCTGAGATAGCAGGTCTGAGCGCGTTGATTCAATTAGAACTCCACGATAATCAACTGAGCGGCGAAATTCCACCGCTGCCTCCCACACTGTATTCACTGGCGCTCGACGATAATCTGCTGAGCGGATCGATTCCACCGCTGCCTGCCGCCCTGAACTATTTCTCGGCGTCGAGCAATCAGTTGACCGGATCAATTCCCACGCTGCCGCCAATCCTCGAATATCTGTTTCTAGACAACAATCAGCTGACTGGCTCACTTCCCCCACTGCCAGAAAGTCTGATTATCATTCAGGTACCACAGAATGACATGACCGGATCGATTCCCCCTCTGCCTCCCAGCCTGATAGCGCTCGGTGTGGCTGGCAACCAGTTCTCCGGCGCACTGCCAGAGTTTCCCGCTCCGCTCTTGTTCATAGACGTCGCGGACAACGCCCTAACCGGGGTCGTTCCACCCTCGATTACTCAGACCGCCATCTCCGAGCCCCATTATATGCGCAACCTCTATCTCTGCGGCGGCGAAAATGACCTCGCCTCCGATGACCCGGCGGTGAATACGTTCATTGAAGCGTATGCGCCGGGATGGTCACCCCTCAACGGCTGTCTGCCGCGCCTGTCGGTGATCGATGTCGTCGATGTCGTGCCTGATCCGCCAGTCGCGCCTGTCGGTTCGGTGGATGTGATCCTGTCCGAACTCGCGGACATCTCGACTTTCACCTATCAAGACGTGACGCTGATGCGCGGTTCGACTCCGGTCACGCTCGATTCGTCGGTCACGGTTGCGCTGCACGACGCGCCGACGTTCACCTACCGGATCAGCGGGCTGACGTCGTTCACCACGCCGTTTGGGGTGTACACGCTTACGGTGAACGCAGCAGGGCTGCGCGATCAATTCGGTTTGCTGCCCACGTCACCAAGCACCGCCAGCGAGACGTGGACATGGGTCGAAACCGGATCGCTCACCGTTGAAGTCGATCTGCAAGGACGACCCGCCGCGCCCCATGCGAGTTATCTCATTCCGGTTGATGTGACGCTTGAGACGGCGGGCGGTGACACCGTGCTGCACGAGACGATCACGCTCGATACTTACGGCATGTTTGCGCTGAATAACCTGATCCCCGGCAATTACACGCTGCGCGTCAAGCCGTCCAACGGGCTGGCGCTCAGTCAAGCGATCACCTTGACGAGCGGCGCGAACAGCGTGTATATGGGCATGATCCCAACTGGAGATGCGAACGGCGATAACCGTGTCAGCTTACTCGATTTCTCACTGCTGGCGCAGGCATTTGGCACGAGCCAAGGCGCACCGGGGTATAACCCTGCGGTGGACTTCAATGGCAACACGGTGATCGATCTGCTCGATTTTTCGGCGCTGGCGTCGAATTACGGCACAGCGGGCGCAGACTGATTTTCTCTATTTCATTGCTCCTCACCCCCAACCCCTCTCCAACCTTCGGTTAGAGAGGGGAGAAAACAAGCGATGTGCTCCCCCTCTCTATCGCTTGCGATGGAGAGGGGGTAAGGAAAAAATGTCGTCCCGTAAACTGAATTCGGGGAGCGGTCGGTGGATAAGCCTTCGGCGCAGACTGATTTTCTCTATTTCCATCCTTGTGCTATGCTGCACAACGTACCACAGCATTCCACACGAGGAGAATACAGAGTGAAAGTTCGTTTGCTGCCGATTGTTTTGTTCGCCATCCTGATCAGTGCTGTGCCGCTTTTCGCACAAAGCGACACCGAGATTTACGGTTCTGAAGATGGCTTGGTCACATTTGAGTACCCAACCGACTGGGTTGTTTCAGAAAACTCAGGCTTGATCACCGTGACGAATACCGCCGAAGCGGCGGAAGCCTTCCAAGCGGGCGAGAACATGCGCGAAGGGATGATCGCCGTGATCATCGCCCATATTTCCGCCATTTCAATCCTTGAACCCGCCGTTGATCCAACTTGGTCGCCGTTGGAAATGATCGAGTACTTGGCGGAAGATTCCGGCACAAGCGCTGAGATCAGCGAAGGCGACTTGAACGGGTTTGCAGGCGCACAAGTGGACATCATCAACGACGAAACCGAAAGCGCTGGTATTTATGGTGCGGCACTTGCACTCGATACGCCCACCGGCGTCGTCATACTTGTGCTCGAAAGCGGCGACGAGATCGACGTGTACGGAAACGGACTCTCACTCATTGCCACCTCGTTGACAGGTGCTTTCACGTCAGAGGTTCCCGATGAACCATCAGGTGAGGCGATCCGCCAATGGGCGATTGGCGCAGAAGCGACCAGCCAATACGGGGATACCAGTTGGAGCGCCGCTCAAGCGACGGGCGAACCGGATACCGATACATGCGGCGATATTACCACCGCGTGGGCGTCGTCAACTTCAACCGGGCAAGATACGCTGACGCTGGAATACGCTGTCGCGGTGATTCCGCAAGAAATCAGCGTCTACCAGACCTACAACCCCGGTTCGATCATCAGCATCAGCCTGATCACGGTCGATGGTGAGACGATCACCCTGCCCGACAGCGCCGATCCTCCCGGTAACACCGAATGCCCCGGCGTGTTCAAGCTGGATGTAGAAGATGTCAATCAACTTGTGATCGGCGTCATCATCGAATTGGATCAGACCATCGGCGGCAGTTGGAACGAGATCGATGCGGTGGAACTCGTCGGCGTAGCGGGTGAAGTCTTCACCGGATGGATGGGCGAAGGCGAAATCACCGATGCGGAACCCAGCCAAAGCTGGGAAGGCACGTTTGAAGGCGGCGAAACGATCACGATCACCGTCATCTCCAACAGTGACTTTCTCGATCCGAAGGTGCAGTTGTATTCCGCCGATGATCTCGAAACTCCGCTTGCCGAAAACGACGACTCGCGCGATGAAGAAATCGGCTTTACCAATTCCCGCATTGAAGATTTCGAAATCGAAGAAGGCGGCGATTATGTGATCGTCGTCACCCGCTTCGGCGGCGTAGGCGATTACACACTCATGGTCGAAGGCGCGGACGGCGTCGAATTTGAGCCGAACTTCTAAGAAACCGTTTAAAAAATCCCTCTCCCACGTAAACCGCGAGCCTGTTTTTGTCCCTCTCCCCGCCTGCGTGGGAGAGGGACAGCTTGCGCAGCAAGCAGGGTGAGGGGTCATAAAACGACTATTCGAGCCGAACTTCTAACGCATTATTTCGTGCGTTTTGTGGACGCGGCTGAAGGTCGCGTCCACTCGATGCGCACGGTTGTTCCCTCGCCAATCACACTCGTGATCGCGCTTTGCGCGTCAATCGAGCGCGAACGCTCCCGAATATTACTCAAGCCAACGCTGCTCCAACTGATCTGCGCCGGATCAAACCCCTGCCCATCATCGATCACCGTGAGCGCAGCATGATCGTGATCGCATCCCAGTTGAATCCGCACCTGATGGGCGTGCGCGTGCTTGATCACATTGTTCAGCGCTTCTTGTGTGATCCGGTAAAAAGTCGTCCGCACTTTGACGGGAAGTTCAACGCTGCCTTCAACGTGCAGAGTCACGGTAAGTTGATCGGCGTGCCCCATCGCGGCGTTTGCCAGATGGGTGAGCATCTCCACCAAGTTAAACGACTCGGTATCCACATCACGCATTTCGACGACGAGATTACGCATCTCCGCCAGCGCCCCCCGATTCAACCGCCAAAGCTGCTCTAGGTTCGCCTCAAACTGGGGATGATTCGGTACACGCATCAGCGTTTCAGAGAGCAGTGCCGCGCTGAACAAAAGCTGACTGACCGAGTCATGCAGGTCACGGGCGATGCGCTGGCGTTCTTTGATCATGCTGAGTTCTTGCGCGTGCTCCAGCGCGATTGCGTTATGAACGGCTAACGCGGCTTGCGCGGCGAAAACTTTCAGGCGGGCGGCGTGTTCCGCCGTAAAAAACGCAGGGGTGCGGCTGTTCAGGTTGAGGAAACCGAGGATTTCATCGCCAAACGCGATCACCATCCCCAAGTAGCTTTGCAGCGGCGCAGCATCGATCAGGCTCGCGCGGTCTGGGTGCTTCTCAATCTGCGGGATGATCAGCGGCTCATGGGTGCGCATCATCGTATCAAGGTCAGGGTGCTGATCAAGCGGGAGGGAAAGCTGGCGCAGCACTTCGCCCATTTGCATAAGTGCATCGTCGTCAAACCCGCGCATCCCAACCACCCGTGCTTGGCGGTCGCGCACCAGCATGATATTCACCGTATCGTAGGGGACGACTTGCGAGAGCGTATCCAAGATATGCTCAAGCACACGCGGAAGATCGAGCGTGCTGTTCAGCGTGAGCGCGATGCGGGCGATTGCCTCGGCAAATTGGCGCTGATCCCATTCTGCCAGTGCGGCGCGCTTTTGTGTGTCGATGTCGATGGTGCTGCCCACAATGCGCGTTGGCACACCCTTTGAATCACGCACATACACGGCGCGATCCCAGACGTACTTCCAATATCCTGCTTTGTGACGCACCCGATACTCGCGGTCATACTGGTAAATCGAGGGATCATTGAAGACGCGCGCGGTATCCAAGCGTATCCATTCGGCATCGTCCGGGTGAACAAGGGTCATCCACCACCCACCGCTTGGATCGATGTCCTCTTCCGTGTAGCCAAGCAGTTCTGCTAAACCGTGTGACCGCTGCACCGTGCCGGAGAGGATGTCATAGTCATAAATGATCGCCTGCACCGCATCGGTCGCCAAACGGTAGCGTTCTTGTGCGATTTGAAGTTCCTGCTCGGCTCGCTTGCGTTCGCTAATGTCGGTCACGCTGCCGACAACGCGCACAACCTTTCCAGTTTCGTCGCGCACCAGCATGGACTGTGACCATACGTAAACCACCTGACCGCTGCGGTGAAGAATGCGGTACTCGACGGAATGTAAATCATGGCGCGTATTGGTGTTGTACAGATTAACATCATATTCCCTCAATATCCGGTCGCGGTCATCCGGATGAATCAATGCATTCCACCATGCGCGCGTCGGCTCGGATTCTTCGACGGTGTATCCGGTCACATCATATAAACTGGTGCTTCGCTCAACCATGCCCGTTCGCACATTGTAGTCAAACCGCACCGCACGAATCGGGGATTGTCCATCGCTGTAATGCTGGTGTGCCTGTGACGCTATCGCGTCGATCTGCCGACTGCGCCGTTGATCATCGGCTAAGGCAAATTCCATATCTCGCTGACGCACCGCGTTTTCAATCGCAGTGATCAAGCGGAACGGCGTCAGGTCGCGGCGCAGCAAGTAATCAGATGCCCCTAACTGCATCAGCCGAAATACATGCAGTGGATCAACCGGATCGCCAATGATCACAACCGCCTGTGGATACAGCGGATAGGGAAATGTCCGCAGTCGAATGATCAATTCCTCAAGATCATCGGTGATTTGATCCGAAATCAAGATACAGTGCGGAGGCGGATTGGAGAGTGCAGACAAAAGCGCTGACGCTGACGTGAAATGCTCGATCCGAAACGTGAACGGTTCAAGTTGAGCAAGCTGCGCGCGAATCAAAGCCGCATCGTCAGGAGCGGCGGAATTTGGCTCACACTCCGGGCACGCCAGCAGGAGATAGCGCTCAACCTGCATATTCACGGGGGCTGCTCCAATCTTAGAAAACGCGGGTCTTGGTTAGGAGACATCCTGCAAATCGAGGGCAGCGTTGAAAAAACATAGGGGATTAAACCACGCCGTTGGGGTCTACCGCAAGCAAAATGAATATCCTTAACGCACTCCTCACCGGGGTCCCGGTGAGGAGTGCGAAGCGCTATGACTTCTCTGGCGTGGCGAACAAAATGCGCCCGGTTTCTTTATTGATCAGCTTGGTGACGCTGACATAGATCGTGCGATCCATGTACTGCTTACCGTTTTCGATGATCACCATCGTGCCATCTTCGAGATAACCAACGCCTTGATTTGCCTCTTTGCCTTCTTGAATCACACGGATCGTGAAGCGTTCACCGGGAATGTACACCGACCGGACAGCATTCGCCAGCGAGTTGATATTCAACACTTGGACACCCTGCGCCCGCGCCACTTGGTTCAGCGGATAATCGACCGTTAAAATCGGGGACTGCATCTTCACTGCTAGCGCGATCAGCTTGTTATCGACCTCATCCTCATCTTCAATATCATCCTCGATGATTTTGAATAGGACTGTCGGCTCACGCTGGAGTTCATTCAGCTTATTCAAGCCGTGCCGCCCACGCGACCGCCGCTGCGGGTCGGACGAATCGGCAACACGGTGGAGTTCGCTCACCACAAAGCGCGGCGCGAGCAGCGTCCCGCCGATAAATCCGGTTTTGGCAATATCGACAATGCGCCCGTCGATCAACACACTGGTATCCAGCAGAAGCGAACGATCCTCACCGCTGCCGTACATCGTGCGCGCCTTGCCAATGCCGAGCCACTCAAACAAAAACTGCCATACATCGCGCGAACGTGCGCTGAAAATGACGGTGAACAGGTACGCCAGCACAACCACCATGATCGGCGGAATCAAGCGCCCAAGCGGCGGATCAAGCAGCGAGAGCGGGTAGGAGGTGAGCAGGGCAACCGTCAGACCGACGATCAACCCAAGCAGGCTGGTAAACAAGACTTCAATTGGCTGTTCACTGATCTGTGCGCGGGCGCGGGCAATCGGGCGGATGGTCAAATAAGGGGTTAAGACCAACCCGAACAGCGCTCCCACCAATGCGAACACGAGTGAAACGCCCAAATCAGGCAGGGAAAGCGGATCGGCAACAGTAAGACCCAAACGTGCGCCGACGAGTGCAAACACGATCATCCCAACGATGCGGGAAATAAAGTCGATGGACATTGTGTGAAACTCCAATCCAAATGAGTTGTACCGCAAGGCACGCCAATCCAATGAAGGCAGGGCAGGGACGGCGTGTAACTTTCGCATCGTAGCACATGGCATGGGGAGCGTCAACGCGCCAAAAGAGGGGGTGTTTATGGAAGAAATACCCTTCTTCACCTCGGCTTGTTGCATAGGGTGAAGTGAAGAAGGGTTACGCTCGGCTTACGGGTACTTCCGGTTCAGGATGCGCGCATACGGGATCGCCTCACGCAGGTGATCCAGCCCGCAGATCCACGCGACAGTGCGTTCAAGCCCTAAGCCGAATCCGGCATGGGGGACACTGCCAAAGCGCCGCAGATCGAGATACCACGAATAGGCGTTCGGGTCGATGCCGAAGTTCTTGACGCGCTCGTCCATCAATGCCACATCGAAGATGCGTTCGCTGCCGCCGGTCACTTCGCCGTAGCCTTCCGGGGCGAGTAAGTCAACGCTGCGGCAGACCTCCGGGCGACCTTCGACCGGTTGCATATAGAATGCTTTCACGGCGGTCGGGTAGTGATAGACGAATACCGGGCGATCAAACATCTCGGCAACGGCGGTTTCATGCGCCCCGCCGAAGTCGTCACCCCATTCGATCTTGAGGAATTCCTTGCGCTCCGGGTCGGTTTCTGCCTCGTAAGCCGCTTGAATCCGCTTAACCGCTTCGTCGTAGCTGATGCGGGCGAACGGCGCTTTGATCGCCTCAAGGCGTGAAAGATCGCGTTCGAGAATCGCCAGTTCCGGCTGATGTTTTTCGAGCACGGCGCTGACCACATGCGCGATCATCTGCTCCTCAATGTCCATCAGTTCTTCAAGCGTGCAGTGAGCGATCTCCGGCTCAAGCATCCAAAATTCCATCAAGTGGCGGCGTGTTTTGGATTTTTCAGCGCGGAACGTTGGACCGAAGCAGTAGACTTTGCCGAACGCCATCATGTTGGCTTCGTTATAAAGCTGCCCGGTTTGCGCCAGATACGCGGGTTCACCAAAATAATCGATCTCAAACAGGTTGGTGGTGTTTTCGCCCGCTGTCGGCGTGATGATCGGCGTATCGACGAGCAGGAAGCCGCGATCATCGAGCCAGTTGCGGAGCGTGTGAACAATCGTCGCACGGATGCGCATGATCGCCCACTGACGCTTGGAGCGCAGCCACAGATGGCGGTTGTCCATCAAGAAATCAGTGCCGTGTTCTTTCGGCGTGATCGGGTAATCCGATGCGACCTGAAGCACCTCGACCGCCGTGATCGTCAGTTCGTATCCGTGCGGGACGCTCTTTTCCGCCTTCGGGTTCGCCTGAACGACACCAGTCACAACGACGGCGCTTTCTTGGGTGAGCGCGGTCAACTGTGCGATGAGCGCCTCGCTTAAATCCGGCTTGAAGCCGACCCCCTGCACCAGCCCTGTACCGTCACGGAACATCACGAAGAACACTTTTTTGGTTTCGGTCTTGTCGTAAACCCAGCCGCGCAGGGTGACTTCTTCACCCACATGCTGCGCGATCTGGCTGATAGTGATTGCTGCTGCCACGTTCAACCGCCTTTGCAAACAGTTCAACAAATAGAGGAAATTGGGCGGATTATAACATGAGAAATGTCCGCTTCATCGCTGCGCAGCCAAGCGCACGGTTTGCGCGTGGATCGTGACAATATCCATGATGTTTTTCGCGTATCCGCCCGCCATCGCAACGGCAGCGGGCAATCCGGCTTCGGCACACAGGCGAAACACAATCCGATCCCGTTCGGCTAACCCGGTGATTGTCACGCTCATGCGTCCTAGCCGATCCCCTTCATATGGATCAGCCCCGGCGAGATAGATCGCCATGTCCGCCCCCGCCGCCGCGATTGCCCGTCGCGTCCCTTCTTCAACAATGGCGAGATAATCCGCATCGCCTGTCCCGTCGGGGAGTTCGATGTCAAGGCTGCTCCGCTGTTTGTGAAATGGAAAGTTCTTCGCGCCGTGCACGCTGAACGTAAACACGCTGGTATCGCCCGCAAAGATCGCCGCTGTGCCATCGCCTTGATGCACATCGAGATCGAGGATCACCACACGGTGAACCCGCTTTTCTGCTTGCATCGCCCGCGCTGCGACAGCCGCATCGTTGAACACACAGTAGCCCGCGCCGTGATCGGGGAAGGCGTGATGCGTCCCACCTGCCAAGTTGACGCTGATCCCGTCCTCAAGCGCGGCGCGGCAGGCGGCAATCGTCGCACCGCTCGAACGACAGGAGCGTTCGACCATTTCCGGCGACCAAGGAAAGCCAATCCGGCGGATTTCCCGCTCGGTGAGCGTGCCGTTTTTCACCCGCTCCAGATAATCCGCATCGTGAGCACGCAAAATCTGTTCGTCTGATGCCGCATCCGGCAGCAGCAGATCAGCCGGGGAGAGGATGCCTTCCGCGAGTATCCGTTCACGCAGCAGGGCATATTTCGCCATCGGGAAACGGTGATCAGGAGGGAGCGGCAGAACAAACGTATCGGAATAATAAGCGCGCACAGAATATATCCCATCGAAGCACAAGCGGCGTATAATCAGAATAGCATGCTCACATGAAAGGACGCACAAATGACCACACCGAAACGAACCATCACGATCACTTGTGAGGTGTGTGGGGCTAAGTTTGAAACTGACCCGAACGATCCGGCGCACAAAATCCAGCACAGTTGGGGCGGCGCGATTCCCGCCGATGGGGAGAGCAAGCGCGGGATTACCGCGCCGATCAGCTATTACGACACCTGCCCGAATGGGCATCAAACGATTGTCACTTTAACGCCAAAACCGCAGCCCGGGGATCATTCATGACCGACACCACGCCCGAAACGACCTACACCGCCCCGGATGGACAGGAGTTTATCGTTACGACTGAAACCGCGCCGGAAGGCGTCAAGCCGCTCACCGACGATGCGTATTGGTTTGAAAAGTTTAAGACTCAACTTGACAGCGTTGACACAGTGTACACCACCGCCGCAACCAACCTAAATTCGCTGGCGGACTGGGGACTTGGGCTGTACTTTAGCGCGACCGCGATCACGGGGGTAGGCTTTTCTTTGTTTTCCGCTAACGATCTGCCTTCGCAGAGCGCTTTGTGGATCGGGATTGGTGCGGCGGCAATGGTCTTTATCAAATGGATGGCGCTGTGGGTGAATCAGCCGATCATGGAGATGACGGATGATCGCTCGGCTGAGGAGATTCGCAAAGATTTCAGCCATCAAAACCGGGTGCGCCAGCTGCGGATCAACACCGGCTATGCGTTGTCGATGATCGCCGCCGCGCTGGTCGCTTACAGCATCGTTGTCGCCGCCACCGCGCAGCCCGTCGAAGAACCACCTGCGCCGATTGTCAATCCGTTTGAAGCCGGTGATTTTACGGCAGAAGTCCGCTACACACCGGAAGGCGTCGGCTATATACACTTGATCGCGGAATTCCCGGATACGGATACCGTCACGATCTGCGTGACGCCAATCACGGGAGAAAACACCAATGCGGTGATCACGTCGTGCGCCGACGAAGCGCGCGTGAGCTACCCGTTGATCGAAGGGCGGCTGCAAACAAGTGTCGCCTTCCCGGCGGAGGTGTTCGCCGCCGCTGTTGAGATCGGGTGGACAGATGATGAAGGGACGATTCGCCGGATTATTCGCACCGTAAGCACGGGCGGCGCGTAGGCGAACTATCGACTATCGTGAGATAAGCACTCGGCTAATCGCCCCTCATCGTGACCGCCCGGTTATGCCAGCGCAGTGATCGCTGCGGCGTCAAGCGGTCGTGAGCACAAGACATCAACTGACGGAAGCGCCGCGAGATCAACTTTCTTGGGGTCTTTGGGTTGTTCGCGTTCGGCATTCACAAACCCGTGCTGGTGACAGCGGCGGCACTCCCAGATGGTGACGGTGATCACCTCGTGAGCAGGCGTGTTGTTTTCGGCATGGGCAAAATCGCGCAGTCGGGAATAGTCGCCGCTGTTGAGCGCTTCCACCACCGCCGCTTCATCGGTGCGATTGAACCTGATCGCCTTCTTCTTTTGCATGTAAATTCCACACGACGGGCATACGGGCGTGCGCCGCATCAGCGCGGCAGGCGTCCCGATCAGACCGATGAACAGGGTGATCAAGACGGTCGCTAGAACCAAGCCGTCAGTCCACGAATTGAATCCTCCTTCGCCTTTCCACAGCTGATGCACCACCAGATACATTCCAAAAGCGGCAGCACCGAGGATCGCCGTGACTACGGTGATATCGCGCGTACTCTGGCTTTTCCCGACCATGCCAAACAGCAGTTGCCCGAACAGAGACCCGAAATAACGCGATGTGACCGCAAACAGAAACACCGTCGCTGTGATCAGAAGAAGCTGCTCATAGCCGTCGCCGGGGATTATCGTACTCCCGACCATACGGATGAACTCATGCACAACGTACAGAATGGGAACGCTGAAATAAACAAGGAACAAACCTAACAAAATGAGCCGCACGTTTGTGAAGGTGTTTCCGCGCCCATTCAATTCATAGGCGTAGTGAACCGGAGCGGTTTGTGCGGAGGATTCGTGAATAACCATGATCTCTCCAAAGGGGATTGATGCAAGTTCCTTGTGAAAACTAGCGCAACTATCCACCTTAGTACACCTTTTTGCAGGATCAAGGATCAAGATCATCAATCTCCTATTATTGACTTATGGCGCAGCGCTATAATCCCCGGCATGTCTGATTTACTTATCGAACTCTCCAAAGTCCTGAGCACATTTGCGCTGGCGTTCTTCTCGTTTTGGGGGTCAATCCCCGCCGGGTTAGCGCTTGGCTTATCGCCGCTCGTCGTAATCCTCACCTCTACGCTTGGCTATGTGAGCGGGGTAGGGATCGTCGCGTTTGCCGGGGGACGCTTGCGCGCATGGGTTGACCGCCGCTTCGGGTCACGCGCCGCGCTTGATCCCAACAGCCGCCTGTATCGCATCTGGGATCGTTACGGGATGATCGGATTGGGGGCGCTTGCGCCGCTCACCGTCGGCGCGCAGATCGGCGCAGCGATTGGCATGGCGTTGAACGCGCCGCCCTTCCGCCTGTTCGTGATTATGTCGGTCGCGGCGTTCGTGTGGAGCATCGGCTTAACGGCGGCGTTTCTGCTCGGCGTGGCGGTGGTGACTTAGCGGTCGAAAGCACATTCTCACGGCAAACCCTCAAGCGCACTATCGCTGTCCATACTGCGGATGCGCCATGCAACTGGCAAAGTCAACCAGCCAAAAATCGCTGCGCCACCAATCGTCGTCAACCATAGGAGCGGTGTCGCAGCGTATTCGTAAACAATTCCCCAAAGAGCGTAGGTGAGCAGCATGTCACTTCCTGTAGGAAGATCACGGGTGATCGGCAGCACGACGGTAATTACAGTCATATTGATGACCCCACCGAGAAAGCTGCGCCACAGCCATACAAAACGATACTCTTTTGGAAGTGTTCGGGATTGCACCGCACCCACACAAAAATAGAATGCGGCGGCAAACAGCACGTTCACGATGACGCTGGGCGGAGAGGCTTGGATCAACGTGGGCTGCGAGTAGTCGAGAGCCGAATGGATAGGTGACGGACGAAACAGACCTTCCGGACGGGCAGCGATCAAAATGAGTGCGGCAGCGCCACCAAAGAGGACTCCGCCAATGACGCTAGCCCATGACCAAAGCCGCCTATTTAGGAAAAGGCTTTGCGTCCGCCCATAAAGCCAACTCACGACGATACCGTATCCCACCGTTCCGAAAGCAAAACCGAGATCCAATATCGGAGCGCCGGGGGGCAGCCCTGATAGAATAAGGTGGAGCATATTGCCGCCGAACAGACCAAACGGAATAGCTGCAACCCAAGCAACCAGCAGTCCCACCAAGAGGATGATCTGGTTTGCCGCAATCCACCCCAACCCCCAATCAAAGTATGGTTTCGACCGTGACGGATTTGTGATGTCTGCCATGCGCTTCCCAATCAATGAAGTGATTGTCTATCCGTAGTATATGACGTGACGCATCATTTGAGCGACTGACGAACTACCAGCAAGCCAGTTTACATGCTATACTTTTAGACCAATTGTTCAACATTTGACTGGACGCAATCATGGCGAAAACCCAATCGCGCTATGTCTGTCAAAACTGCGGGCGGCAGTCCCCGCGTTACATGGGACGCTGCCCCTCGTGCGGTGAATTCAACACGATGGTTGAAGAAGTGACGGAAGTCGTCAAGGCGGGGTCGCGCAGCAGTACCCGCGCGCGTCCCGTGCTTCCGAGCAGCCGTCCGCAGCGCTTGAAAGAGATCGGCGTCGAAGACCTGAAGCGTTATTACGTGCCGATTGGCGAGTTCAACCGCGTATTGGGGGGTGGGCTTGTGCCGGGCAGCATCACCTTGATCGGCGGCGAACCGGGAATCGGAAAATGCGTTTCGGCGGATACATGGATACAAACCGATCGGGGCTTGATGCGTATCGGGGATTTGTCTAATCCAGTCGAAGGCTTTTCATGCCTTGAACTGACTGTCAAATCGACCGATGGCGGACGCTCCACCAGCCATTTCTATAACGCCGGTGTGCAGCCGATCAAGCGGTTGACGACGCGCATGGGGTATCAAGTGCAAGGTACGTACACCCATGCCGTACTGACTCTCTCCAAAGACGGATGCCGCACATGGACAGCCCTTCAAGACCTTCAACCCGGTGACTATGTTGCAATACAGCGACACGGTGCGGTGTGGGGGAACAAAACAGCGTTTCTACCGCTGTCTGATGCTCCGATTCACCCAAATTTCCCAACCCATCTTGAGCCGGAAACAGCGTATGTGTTGGGGCTGCTCATCGGCGACGGTTCGCTTGGCGGGGAGCATGACGTCGGACTGACCACCAATGACCCGGAAATTCAGCAGGTGTATGTGGATTGGGCAGCATCACTGGGTCTGCACGTCTCAATCAGCAGCAAAACCGGTACGACAGCGAAGAGTCTGCGCATCAGCAGTAAGCGACTTATTCGCTGGTTGGGTCACATTGGGGTACCGATGTGCAAGTCGTACACGAAATCGATCCCAACCTGCATTTTGGAATCGAACGAAGAAAACGCACGTGCATTTCTGCAAGGCGTTTTTGACACGGATGGATCGTCGTATCCGCTGGGGGTCGATTTTTGCACCGTTTCGGAGACTCTGGCGCGGCAGGTTCATTTGCTGCTGCTTCAGTTTGGGATTGTTGGAAAACTGCGATTCAGAGCAAATTCCTATGCCGGAGCTTGGATCGTTTCCATGCAAGGCAGTAATGCGCGCCTGTTTTATGATCGAATTGGCTTCCGGTTGGCGCGCAAACAGGCAAATCGAGCGCTGCTGCCGGAAACGAACAATAACAATCTTGACGTGATTCCGTATCTGCCAAGCACTGATCCATTCCGCATCCCTCAAGATAAAAGGTTTGATCGCCGTTATTTACGCGGCACACGGGCGGCAAGTTACGAAAAACTCACAGCGATCACCGAGTTTATTCCGGAGTATGCCGACCTGCTCACCCCGCCGTTCTTCTGGGACAAGATCGAAAGCGTCGAGGATGCGGGCGCAGCCGACTGCTATGACTTGTGTGTTCCCGAAACACATGCTTACGTGACCAATGGCATTGTCAGCCACAATTCAACCCTCGTGATTCAAACCGCCGCAACAATGGCAAATAGTGTCGGGCGCGTCCTGTATGTGAGCGGCGAAGAAAGCACGCGGCAGATCAAAATGCGCGCCGACCGCCTCGGCTTACAAGCGAATGATCTATTCCTGCTCACCGAAACCAATCTCGCGGACATCCTCGAACAGGTCAACGAAATCGATCCGACCGTCGTTGTGATCGACTCGATCCAAACGATCTACACCGAAGAAAGCGAGTCATCGCCGGGGAGCGTGTCGCAAGTGCGCGAGTGCGCCTCGCGGTTGCAAATGCTCGCCAAAACCAGCGGCACGAGCGTCTTTTTGATCGGGCATGTCACCAAAGAAGGCGCAATCGCCGGTCCGCGTGTGCTGGAGCATATCGTCGATACGGTGCTGTACCTCGAAGGCGATCCGTTTCAGGCGTATCGTCTGCTGCGGAGCGTCAAGAATCGCTTCGGCGCGACCAGCGAGATCGGCGTATTCGAGATGAGCGGCTTGGGCATGATCGAAGTCCCGAATCCGAGCGAAGTATTTATCGCGGAACGGGTGATGAACGCCCCCGGCACGTCAATTGTGGTGACGATGGAAGGCACGCGCCCGCTGTTGGTCGAAGTACAGGCGCTCACCAGCCCAACCTCATTCGGCAATCCACGCCGCACCCCCAACGGTGTTGATATGAGCCGCTTGTTGATCATCGCGGCGGTGCTCGCCAAGCGGTTTGGACTCAAGCTGCATGAGCAGGATATTTTTCTGAACGTGATCGGCGGCTTGAAGCTCGACGAACCCGCCGTAGACCTGTCGATGGCAATGGCGATTGCATCCAGCTACTACGAAAAACCGCTCCCCAACGACATGGTATTCATCGGGGAAATCGGTTTGAGCGGTGAGTTACGTCCGGTATCCCAGTTGATCGCGCGCTTAAACGAAGCCGCGAAGATGGGCTTTCAACGCGCGATGATCCCGCGCATGAAAAAAAGACCGAACGATGCGCCGGAGGGCTTGAAATTGATCGAAGCGCGCAACGTCGGTGAAGCGCTGGCGATTGCCGTGCCGAAGGATTAAGTCAATCGCAAAGAACGCAGAGAGGATCACCGTATGCTCTGCGTTCTTTGCGGCTAGATGTAATAGATTGTGTCGTCGGTAGTATTGGTTTTGCCGCGTTTTTCGTCTGAGAGTTCGCCGTCATCCCCGACATACGTCGGCGGGCGCTTCGGCTTTTCGTCGTCGCCAAACTCATCGTATTTGCGCTTTTCATCGGCATATGCGTCGCGCGACCATTCGCCGCCGCCAAACGATTTACTCAGCGCGGGAAGCACAAACCAGAAGAACGGCACGACGAAAAAGAAGATAAACCATCCGCTGCGCAGCCCGATCATGAAGATGAAGATGAACCCCAACAGCGGCAGAATCCCGAAGAACGGAAATCCACGCCGATGCCCACCCCATCCCATGTGATGATGACGGGGGTGATGTTCCCAACGATTCCAACCACTCATTGCAAACCCCATTTCGATAACCTAGCGTGTGGACGTGATATTTGCTTCTACGTGAGGATGCGCCGTTTGTTGCTTGATCCTAAAGCAAAACTGACCAAACGGTGGGCAAACCCCACCTTTTGAGGGGGTATCCGAATGTCAACGTAATTTGACAGCATCAAAACCTGAATCCCTGTATAGTTTTAAACATCCAAATCGTTGCATAGTCGAATTGAGCAGGCATTATGGGGCATTCCATTACATGGTTAATCGAAGGCTGTGTCATCTACGCCCAATATTATGGCGTCGTTGATCTAGCGGAATATGCCGAAGGAGGCAAGATTTTTTCGGAAATGGTCGAGGCAGGTGACGCCCCGGTACATATTTTGGTTGACGCGCTGCGGGTTACCAAAGGACCGCACGACATCCCCAAAATGCTTGACTACATGCGCGGCTACCAAAGTCCGGGACTCGGATGGGTGCTGACCGTCACCCCGAACAAGGTTGAACGCTTTTTTGCTTCACTGGTCATGCAGATGTTGAACAGCAATATGCGCATGCACATGTTCGCCAGCATGGATGAAGTTCCCGCCTATTTATCGGAACGTGATCCGCGCCTAGAATCGGAACAAATCGCGGAGGCGATCCGCCAGCGTAGTATCGTGGACGCATAGGTGGGGTATACTGGCAGCGATTTGCCGTGTAATTGTTGGAGATATTTCGCTTGATTCGACGCCTTTTCCTACTTTCGCTGCTGCTCACAGCGCAGCCTGCTGCCCAAGCGCAAGAATCCCCCTGTTTGATCATCCGAAGCGCGGTTACGTCATTGGAAGAAGGCGAGTCCATGGGCTACGTGATCGCGCTTTCGCAAGCACCTGCCCCCGGTGAGATCATCACGATCAATGCGCAGACGAACAGCGACGTGATTACGATTGAGCCGCCCGCCCGCGAGATCACGCTCGACACATGGGAAAATGGGCGCGTGTTTAGCGTCACCGCTGCCGAAAATCGCATCGACGAAGAAGCCGAACAGCAGATTGTCCGCGTGACTCATATTGCGACCAGCGATCTACCCGGCTCGGTGTTCGATGGAATCACGGACTGCACGGCGCTGCAAATCGGGATTATCGACGATGACGGCGCGATTCCGTCCACCCCTACGCCAACCCGTCCCCCGATGACATGGACACCCACGCCGGATTTATTACCACCGATGCCTGATCTCCCAATTGCGCCGACGCTCCAACCCGGTGACGTGGGGATCACGTTCGATCCGCCGCTGATCGTAGTGCGCGAAGGAGATGCGCCCGCGTTCGTAAGCGTCAACACGAACACGCCGCCGAATCTCCGCGAGTCGATCACGATCTTTCCGCTGTATGATCCGCTGCAAATCGTGATCTCGCCGCCCACCCGTGATGTGGTGTTCAGTGCATGGCAGGACTCCCGCGTGTTTGAAATACGGGTGATTGACGATACGATCATGGAAGCGGATCAAGTGCTGCCTGTTCGCTTGTACGTCACCAGCACCGATCCTTACTCTCCGTACTTCAATTTGACCGCCGCGCCCACGCTGCTCGTGCAAGTCTTGGATAATGATCGCTGAATACGCAACCAAAATCGTTTTTTTGCGTATTTATTCACAGGTCGAACGGGTATAATTCTCATGATGGATTAAGCAAGTCAGCAGGAGCATGCGTATGCCGCTTACTGAAGGGCAGAATGTCGGACCCTATCGGATCGTCGCCCAGCTTGGATTTGGCGGCATGGCGACCGTCTACAAAGCATATCATGCCCGGCTTGATCGTTATGTCGCCATCAAAGTTTTGCACGCGGCGTTCCAAGAAGATGCAACTTTCTTGGCGCGTTTCCAACGCGAGGCGCAGATCGTCGCGCGTCTAGAACACCCGCATATCGTACAGGTGTACGACTTCGCAGAACACGAGAATCAGCCCTACTTGGTGATGAAGTATGTCGAAGGACGCACGCTCAAGGGGCTGCTCACGCATAACCCACCGTCATTGAGTGAAACCCTTCGCATCATGACGCACATCGCGGACGCGCTCGATTACGCGCACCGCGCCGGGGTGCTGCACCGCGACATCAAGCCGAGCAACATCATTTTGGCGACTGACGGCACACCGTATATCACCGACTTTGGTTTAGCGCGCATGGCGCAGATCAACGAAAGCACCCTCAGCGCCGATGTGCTGCTCGGCACGCCGCATTATATTTCACCTGAACAAGCGATGGGCAGTCGTGAACTCACATCTGCGACCGACTTGTATTCGCTCGGCGTGGTGATGTACGAGTTGTTTACCGGGCGCGTGCCGTACACCAGCGATACCCCGTTCGCGGTCATCCACAGCCATATTTACAGCGCGCTTCCCAAACCAAGCGCGATCAACCCGGAAATTCCACCGCAGCTTGAAGCCGTCTTGAATAAGGCGCTTGCCAAAAATCCAGCGGATCGCTACCCAACCGCGCGCGATATGATGAATGCCGTCAAAGAAGCGATCACCGCCAGCGGCATGAATCAGCTTGATCCTAAGCGCGTTGAACATGCGCAGTCGCTCACAGGCGAAATCCCATCAACCAACACTGCTGAACCCGTCGGCGGCACACAAGCGCGCCTTGATCGGCTGTCGCAGCCCGCTTCACCGGTTAACACGGTCGATCCTGATGATACTGCCCCGCCGATCCCACTTGCAAGCGCCAAGCAGCCTGCCGTGAGTCCGTTAGACAACACGCCAAGCGCGCGTTTTCCGCTCCCCAAGAGCGCGGAGAGCGTCGGGCAGACTCCGCCGCCCGCACGCACACCGAGCGGTGCGCCGATCACGCCGGGAGGATTGGCAGGGAGCATCGGCGGGCTCGTCGGCAGCGCCGCGCGTTTAGGTATCGAATCGGCGGCGCGCGCACTCAGCGAAGCCAACGTCAACATTCAAGCCGAAATTGAGAAGAATTCTAAGCGCCCGCGCCCGATTCCCGGCGCGAAAGTCATGCACCGCAGCGACGACGGCGCGCAGATTTCCAAACTGCCGAACGGCGGTGTGCATGTTCGCACCAAGCACGGCGTGGAGCTGCGCTTTGATCAGAGTGACACGATCAACGCGCCTTGGTGGGGCAAGATCAAAGATGGTCAATGGGA